>NZ_LT906479.1:3984097-4290566 GCF_900187015.1 Serratia ficaria
CCAGGCGGTGCGTCATGTTGCCCGCCGCGTCGAACGCCTTGGAGCAGCCGTCGAAAATCAGCTCGTCCTGGCCGCCGACCTGATTGAGGTACACCAGCGGCAACCGGGTGCGCTGGCAGTGGCCGGCCATCAGCGTTTTACGGATATACGGTTTCTCGCGGTTGTACGGCGAGGCGTTGATCGACAGGATCAGTTCGGCGCCGGCGGCTTTCGCGGCGTCGATCGGTTCAGGGAACCACAGGTCTTCGCAGATCAGCAGGCCCAGGCGATAGCCTTTCAGGTCCACCACGCAGGTTTCGCTGCCGGCGTGGAAGTAGCGTTTCTCATCGAACACGCCGTAGTTGGGCAGCTGTTGCTTGAAGTAACGGGTCAGCAGGCGGCCTTCGGCGAACAGCGACAGCGCGTTGTACAGCTTGTCGCCTTCGCGCCACGGGTGGCCGACCAGGATCGCCACCTCGCCGGAGGCCTGCTGCAGGCGCTGCAGCTGCACATCGCAGCGCTGATAGAAATCGTTGCGATACAGCAGGTCTTCCGGCGGATAACCGGACAGCGCCAGCTCGGTGAACATGACCAGATCGGCTCCCGCCTTCTGCTGCTCTTGCACGATTTGCAACATGCGTTCGGTGTTGCCTTCAATGTCGCCGACCAGCAGATTCAGCTGGGCCAGGGCGATGGAAAGTGATCTGCTCATTGTTTGGGATCCCGCTTAATACGTTCCATAGTTCTCTACGGTTTGGCCATGCCACAACAAAGTGAGCGGAGTGTAAATCATTCCGCCCGTTTTGTTGAGACGCCTGCGTGCGCCGACGCCTGCAAGAAAATCATTCTTTAAAATCGTTGGCGTCCAATTCATGGCGCGACAGCAATTTATAGAACTCCGTACGGTTGCGGCCCGCCATGCGCGCGGCCTGGGTCACGTTACCCTTGGTGATCTGCAGCAGCTTGCGCAGATAGTGCAACTCAAACTGGTTGCGCGCCTCGACGAAGGTCGGCAGCGCGGTATTTTCCCCTTCCAGCGCCTGCTCCACCAGCGCCTCGCCGATCACCGGCGCGGAGGTCAGCGCCACGCACTGTTCGATAACGTTGACCAGCTGGCGAACGTTGCCCGGCCAGCTGGCGGTCATCAGCCGCTTCATGGCGTCGGAAGAGAAGCTGCGCACAAACGGCTTGTGCCGCTGGGCGGATCCGCGCAGCAGATGGTTGGCCAGCAGCGGAATATCTTCGGCGCGCTCATTCAACGCCGGGATCTTCAGATTGACCACGTTCAAACGGTAGTAAAGATCTTCGCGGAATTCGTTCTTCGCCATCGCCTTCTGCAGATCGCGGTGGGTGGCGGAGATAATGCGCACGTCGATGTCGAGGTCGCGGTTACTGCCCAGCGGGCGCACCTTGCGCTCCTGCAGCACCCGCAGCAGCTTCACCTGCAGCGACAGCGGCATGTCGCCGATCTCATCGAGGAACAGCGTGCCGCCCGCCGCCGCCTGGAACAACCCCTCGCGGCTGCTGACCGCCCCGGTAAAGGCGCCCTTGGCATGGCCAAACAGCTCCGATTCCAGCAGTTGCTCCGGCAAGGCGCCGCAGTTGATGGCGATAAAGGCTTTCTTGGCGCGCGGGCTGGCGCCGTGAATGGCCTGCGCCAGCACCTCTTTGCCGGTGCCGCTCTGGCCGTTGATCAGTACGCTGACGTCGGACTGCGCCACCATTTTCGCCTGTTCCAGCAGGCGCAGCATCAGCGGGCTGCGGGTGACGATGTCTTCGCGCCAGCTGTCGTCGCCGGCCGGCGCCGACAGCGACAGCGCTTCTTCAATCGCCTTATACAGCGCATCGCGGTCGACCGGCTTGGTCAGGAAGCTGAACACCCCCTGCTGCGTGGCGGCCACCGCATCCGGGATGGAACCGTGGGCGGTGAGAATGATCACCGGCATGCCCGGCTGATGCTTCTGGATCTCGGCAAACAGCGCCATGCCGTCCATCTCGTCCATCCGCAAATCGCTTATCACCAAATCAATCTGTTCGCGCGCCAACAGGCGCAGCGCTTCCTGGCCGCTTTCGGCCGTGGTGACGTGAAAACCTTCGCTGGTCAGGCGCATGCCCAGCAGCTTGAGCAGGCTGGGATCGTCGTCAACCAACAACAGGTTGGCCGGTTTGCGTGCTGTCATCGCGCGTGGGACTCCTTGTTAGCCGGGGGCGGCGTGTAGGTATCTTCCGGATCCACCGGCAGAGCGGTGCCCTTTTCCGGCACCGGCTCCGGTTCCGCAGCCCTGGCCGGCGCACCGGTTTTCCCTGCGGCGTCATTTTTTTGCTGGGCCGCGCCGCCTTCCGGGATTTCACCCTGCAGCTGCTTGCGCGACGAGAGCTGACGCTCGATATCGGTCAGGTTTTCCAGCTTGCGCGAGGTGTCCTGCAGCTGAGCCTGCAGGCGAATCTGCCCCTGGCGCAGCGTATCGATCTGGCCGTCGGCGCTCTCCTGCAGGTGCTGGTAGCGCGCTTTTTCGTCGAACAGGGCAATCTGCAGCGCCTGCTGCTGGCGCCACAGCTGCAACAGCGGCCGCAGCGAGCTGGGGAACTCCATTCGATAACTGTTCAGGCGATCGACAATTTGCCGGCGTTCGCCGGAGGTCGGTTCGGCGCTGCCCAGCAGAATGCTTTGCTTGAAAATGCCGGACCAGCTGTCGCCCGGCAGGTTTTTCGCCAGCGCGCGCGCCTGGGTGGAGCCGATGCGATCGGCGCAGTCCATGGCGCGCAGCCAGTACAGCGAGTTGTCCAGCGCGTCCTTTTCGTCCAGCTGCCACAGGGTATCGCAGGCCGCAATGCGGTAATCCACCACTTTGCTGTCCGGGATCGCTTCCTGTTGCTGCTGGCTCAGGCCGCCGCTGACGGCGCGATCGACGCAGCCCGCCAGCAGAAACGGCATAAAGAAAACGGTGCCCAAAAAGGAAATTGGGCGCTTGCCGAGCGGCGCTCTCTGCGTGGCACGCGGTGAACGTTCGGTCTGTGAGAGACGAAGGCGTTTAGACCATGTGTACATTATTTATTCATTCTCGGCGGTTAATGGCAATTCAATGCGGAAGCAGACGTCTGCACCGGCGACCGTGACCAGCTGCAGTTCACCGCGCATGCGGCGGATACAGTCCTGAGCGATGCTCAGCCCCAGCCCGCTTCCTTTTACCGCCCCTTTTCGCTGGTGACTACCCTGGAAAAAAGGCTCGAAAATCATGGTTCTTTCGGCTTCGGGGATCGGCGTGCCGGTATTCGCGACATCAATCTGCACCCGTTGCCCAACCTGACGGCTGCGGATCCAAATGTTACCGGATTCCTTGCCGTAGTGCACCGCATTGGAGTAGAGATTATCCAGCACGCGCATTAATAGCGTAGGCTCTGCCCAGCAGATTTCCGCATCCAGCGCGATCTCGGTGCCGATCATTTTTGCCCGCGCCGGCAAACTGTGCGCGGCGACCACCATCTCGACCATCTGCCGCAGCGCGACGTTTTCGTGTTCGGACGGGCCGTCGGCCAGCTTGCGGTTATAATCCAGCAGTTGCTCGATCAGCTGCTGCAGATGACGGCTGCTGTGGTCGAGAATGGTCACCACTTCTTTTTGATCGGAAGTCAGCGGCCCCGCCACCTCGTCGGCCAGCAATTCGGTGCCTTCGCGCATGCTGGCCAGCGGCGTCTTCAGCTCGTGCGAGATATGGCGCAGAAACTCATGGCGCTGCGACTCCAGCCACGCCAGCCGTTCGCTCAGCCAGATGATGCGCTGCGCCAGCGAGCGCAGTTCGCGCGGCCCCTTGAACGAGGCGGTATTGCCCAGCGCGCGCCCCTCCCCCAGCCGGTTTATCATCCGCTCCACCGCCTTTACCGGGCCGATAATCATGCGGGTGAACAGCACCACCAGCAACACGCTGACCAGGAACAGCAGCAGCGCCTGCCAGCCAAAGAACTGACCGCGTTCGGCGATGGCCTGCTGCAGCTGCTGACCACGCGAGAACACCACGGCGCGCGTGGCCTGCACCATCTCGGCGTTGGAGCGGGAGAAGGACTCGAGCAGCGCCGAGGCGTCCTTGTCCGGCCCGCTGCTTTGGCATTTGATCGCCGCCAGCTGGGTCAGCAGATCGCGCAGCGTCTGATAATAGCGTTCATCCGGTAAAATGGGCGCGTGGGCGTCCAGCATCTGCGAATATTGTTTGCGCTGATTCTGGTACAGCCGCTGCAGCGTGGGATCGACCAGCACGCAGTACTGCCGATAGCTGCGCTCCATCTCCAGCGCCACGCTGGTCATCGCCTCGCTGCGGCGCGCATCCACCAGCGTGGTGCGGTTGATGTCCGCCGCCTGCGCGCTGAGGTGATCCAGGCTCTGATAGGCCTGATACGCCAACACCAGCAGCGGCAACAGCACCAGCAGAAACGCCATCAGTACCAGTTGCCGCAGCGAGCGAGGGAATAAACGCCATTTTTTCAACGAAATCATCTCATTTTCTCTAGTCTGTCACGATGCTAACCGAGTCGCCGGTAAGAAAAAAGCCCGGCAGCGGATAATCCCGGCCCTCGGCGGGAAAAGGCCCAAAAAAAAGCACCGGCCGTGGCGCGATGCTGTCGTCAAAGGGGAAAGCGGATTGTTCAGGGGGCCGGCCGGCGAGAGGCGGGCCATCAGGCTGCGCGCCAAGGCTGGGTCGATATTTTTGTTCGGGGGCGTCTGCGTGTGATCGACTCGATGACCAAGCATGGATAAACACAAGGTAAGCGCGATATCGGGAATTGACGTTGGGGCAAAACTGCCCCACCGCAAGAAAGAGTGGATGCCCTTGAATCTCGTCCCCAGGGTGATGTAGCGCCAAGGCTGGCATCGAACGGGACGAATAGCATCCATAAGTATCCGGGATTGATGAACCTTTCATCACAGTTGGATACAGGCGGTGCCTCACTCCACGTGTCGCCCGATGCTTGATAAAGCCGCTTGCGCGAGCCGTTATCGGTTTGGTTGGACGATAGGCACCATTTCTTTGGCATCATTCGGAGGCTTATGAGGCGACTGATCCGTCTAAATACGGGGCCATCATAAAAAGGTGAATGAGCAACTGCAGATAATAATGCACGCAGCGTGCCAACTTTGCAATTTAAAAATCAACAGATTGATTTTAAAAAAGAATAAAACACAAACCACGTTACCGAGTAAAAATACCCCGACGTCAGGCGTTGAAAAAAACGCCATCCTGTCTCCAAAACCCGACAACTAAAGTCAAACCTGGTAACGCACAATAAAATCAATGAGTTATATGTCTCCTTTTGGCGACATGAAAAACAGCCTCTGTCGCAAAAAGCAGACAGCCCGAGAACGGGCATTAAAAAGGGCGCAATCTCTTGCGCCCTGTCAAGTCACCGCCCTTTACCGCCGCTTAGCCCAGTTGCTTGCGGGCGTTGCGGAACATGCGCATCCACGGGCTGTCTTCGCCCCACTCTTCCGGGTGCCAGGAGTTGCTGACGGTGCGGAATACGCGCTCCGGATGCGGCATCATCACCGTCGCGCGGCCGCTGGCGCTGGTGACGGCGGTAATGCCGTTCGGCGAGCCGTTCGGGTTGGCCGGGTAGCTTTCCGTGACCTGGCCGGCGTTATTGACGAAGCGCAGCGCCACCAGGCCGTTGCTTTCCAGCGCCGCCAGGTGCGCCGCGTCGCGCACTTCGACATGGCCTTCGCCGTGGGAAACGGCGATCGGCATGCGCGAACCGGCCATGCCCTGCATGAACAGCGACGGACTGGCCGCCACTTCCACCAGGCTGAAGCGGGCTTCAAACCGGTCCGACAGGTTGCGCACGAAGCGCGGCCAGTGTTCGGCGCCCGGGATCAGCTCGCGCAGGTTGGACATCATCTGGCAACCGTTGCACACGCCCAACGCCAGGGTTTGCGGACGATGGAAGAAGGACTCGAACTCGTCGCGCACCCGTTCGTTGAACAGAATCGATTTCGCCCAGCCTTCGCCGGCGCCCAACACGTCGCCGTAGGAGAAGCCGCCGCAGGCCACCAGGGTATGGAAGTCCTGCAGGTCGCGTCGCCCTTCCAGCAGGTCGCTCATGTGCACGTCCAGCGCGTCGAAGCCGGCGCGGTGGAACGCCGCCGCCATCTCGACGTGGGAGTTCACCCCCTGCTCGCGCAGCACCGCCACTTTCGGACGGGCGCCCGTGGCGATATAAGGCGCGGCGATGTCTTCCTGCGGCGCGAAGGTCAGCTTCACGTTCAGGCCAGGATCCTGCTCATCTTGCTTGGCCCGATGTTCCTGATCGGCGCACTCCGGGTTGTCGCGCAGGCGTTGCATCTGCCAGGTGGTTTCCGCCCACCAGGTGCGCAGCGTATTGCGGCTCTCGCTGTACAGCGCCTTGCCGTTCTGGCTAATCACGAAGCGATCGCCGGCCTGGGCGCTGCCGATGTGGTGCACGTTGTCGCTCAGGCCATGCCGGGCGAACACCTGCCGCACCGCGTCGAGCCGGTCGGCGGTAACCTGGATCACCGCGCCCAGCTCTTCATTGAACAGCGCCGCCAGCGCGTCGTCGCCCAGGCCTCGGATATCAACATCGAGGCCGCAATGGCCGGCAAACGCCATCTCCGCCAGCGTGACCAGCAGGCCACCGTCGGAGCGGTCGTGGTAGGCCAGCAGCGCGCGATCCGCCACCAGCTGCTGCATGGCGTTGAAGAAGCCCGCCAGCTGCCCGACGTTGCGCACGTCGGCCGGCCGGTCGCCCAGCTGGCGGTAAACCTGCGCCAGCGCGGTGGCGCCCAATGCGTTGTGGCCGTTGCCCAGATCGATCAACAGCAGCGCGCTATCGCCCTTGTCGGTGCGCAGCTGCGGCGTCACGGTATGGCGCACGTCTTCCACGCGGGCAAAGGCGGTGATCACCAGCGACAGCGGCGAGGTCATTTCGCGCTGTTCGTTGCCTTCCTGCCAGCGGGTTTTCATCGACATCGAGTCTTTGCCCACCGGGATGGTGATGCCCAGCGCCGGGCAGAGTTCTTCGCCCACCGCTTTCACCGCCGCGTACAGGCCGGCGTCTTCGCCCGGGTGGCCGGCGGCGGCCATCCAGTTGGCGGAAAGCTTCACGCGCTTCAGCTCGCCGATTTCGGTGGCGGCCAGGTTGGTCAGGGCTTCCCCTACCGCCAGGCGGCCAGAAGCGGCGAAGTCCAGCAGCGCCACCGGCGCGCGTTCGCCGATCGACATCGCTTCACCGTAGTAGCTGTCCAGGCTGGCGGTAGTCACCGCGCAGTCGGCCACCGGGATCTGCCATGGGCCGACCATCTGATCGCGCGCCACCATGCCGGTTACCGTACGATCGCCGATGGTGATCAGGAAGGTTTTTTCCGCGACCGCCGGCAGATGCAGCACGCGTTTGACCGCGTCGGCCAGGGTGATGCCCTCCCGCTGCACCGGCTGGCCCTGGGCCTGCAGGCTGGTGACGTCGCGCGTCATCTTCGGCGTTTTGCCCAGCAGCACGTCCAGCGGCATATCGATCGGTTGGTTGTCGAAGTGGCTGTCGTTCAGCGTCAAATGCCGTTCTTCGGTGGCTTCACCGATCACCGCATAAGGCGCGCGCTCGCGGCGGCAGATTTCGTCAAACTGCGCCATCTGCGCCGGGGCGATCGCCATCACGTAGCGTTCCTGCGACTCGTTGCACCACACTTCCAGCGGGCTCATGCCCGGCTCGTCGTTGAGGATGTCGCGCAGTTCGAAACGGCCGCCGCGGCCGCCGTCGCTCACCAGCTCAGGCATGGCGTTGGACAGGCCGCCGGCGCCGACGTCGTGAATGAACAGGATCGGGTTTTGTTCGCCCAGCTGCCAGCAGCGGTCGATCACTTCCTGGCAGCGGCGTTCCATTTCCGGGTTGTCGCGCTGTACCGAGGCGAAGTCCAGATCGGCGTCCGACTGGCCGGAGGCCATCGAAGACGCCGCGCCGCCGCCCAGGCCGATATTCATCGCCGGGCCGCCCAGCACCACCAGCTTGGCGCCGACGGTGATTTCGCCTTTCTGCACGTGGTCGGCGCGAATGTTGCCGATGCCGCCCGCCAGCATAATGGGTTTGTGATAGCCGCGCAGTTCGACGCCGTTGTGGCTGTTGACCTGCTCTTCATAGGTGCGGAAGTAGCCGACCAGCGCCGGGCGGCCGAATTCGTTGTTGAACGCCGCGCCGCCCAATGGGCCTTCGGTCATGATGTCCAGCGCGGTGACGATGCGATCCGGCTTGCCGAAATCCTGCTCCCACGGCTGTTCAAAGCCGGGAATGCGCAGGTTGGATACCGAGAAGCCCACCAGGCCGGCCTTCGGCTTGGCGCCGCGGCCGGTGGCGCCTTCGTCGCGGATCTCGCCGCCGGAGCCGGTCGCGGCGCCCGGCCAAGGGGAAATGGCCGTCGGGTGGTTGTGGGTCTCCACCTTCATCAGGATATGCGCGTCTTCCTGATGGTAATCATATTTGCCGTTGTCCGGCTCGGCGAAGAAGCGGCCGACCGGCGAGCCTTCCATGACCGCGGCGTTGTCCTTATACGCCGACAGCACGTAGTCCGGCGTCTGCTCGAAGGTGTTCTTGATCATTTTGAACAGCGACTTCGGCTGCTGTTGGCCGTCGATGACCCAGTCGGCGTTGAAAATCTTGTGGCGGCAGTGCTCGGAGTTGGCCTGCGCGAACATATAAAGTTCGATATCCGTCGGGTTGCGCCCCAGCCCGGTAAAGGCATTCAGCAGATAGTCGATTTCATCCTGCGCCAGCGCCAGACCTAGCCTGACGTTGGCCTGTTCCAGCGCGCCGCGCCCTTCACCCAGCACGTCCACCGCCTGATACGGCGCCGGTTGGTGATGCGCGAACAGCTGTTCGGCCTGCTGCAGCTCGCCGAAGACGGTTTCCATCATGCGGTCATGCAGCAAGGCGGCCAACTGTTGCCACTGGGATTCGGTCAGCGCCGGCGCCTTGACGTAAAACGCCAGGCCGCGCTCGAGCCGCACCACCTGCTTCAGGCCGCAGTTGTGGGCGATGTCGCTGGCTTTGGAGGACCAGGGTGAAATGGTGCCCGGACGCGGCGTCACCAACAGCAGGCGGCCTTCGGGGGCGTGTTCGGCGAGAGAGGGGCCATACTTGAGCAGGCGCTGAAGCTTGGCGTGTTCTTCGGCACTTAGCGGTGCGCTAACATCGGCAAAGTGGACGTACTCGGCGTAGATATCACTGACCGGAAGTTGAGCGTCCTGGCAGCGGGACAGCAGTTTGGTAATGCGAAAAGCCGACAAAGCGGGCGAACCACGCAGTATTTCCATAATCAAAGTTCTCTCGTCTTCGAAGCGACTGACTTCAGCGCTTCATTGGGCGCAACAGGGGAAAACGCGCGTCATTATAGAGAATCCGCGCCGCCGACGAAACCGTTTGCGTAGCTATTATTGATAAAAGCTTTCCGCGCCATCGAATTGTCATAACGTGTCAATAAAGTTGCACGCTGGCGTTTTGTTGCGCAAAATGCCCCGGCACTGGTGATTTAACCATAAGAAAAAACTGGGTTGTCATCGCCGGCGCGCCTGTGCCACCACTGGATAACTATTTGAAACGCCTTAAAATAAACTACATTCTAATCGGTGTTGTCACCCTGCTTCTGGCGCTCGCCCTGTGGCCCAACATTGCCTGGCGCAGTGGTCAGCAAGGGCAGCTCGAAGAGATCAAATCCCGCGGAGAGTTGCGAATCAGCACCCTGAACTCGCCGCTCACCTATTTCACCACCAAACAGGGGCCGGGTGGGCTCGACTACGAGCTGGCGAAACGCTTCGCCAACTACCTGGGGGTGAAACTGGTGGTGATCCCCCATCAGAATATCAACGATCTGTTTGACGATCTGGACGATAACGACGCCGATCTGCTGGCGGCCGGCCTGATCTACAATCGGGAGCGCCTCAGCCGCGCGCGCACCGGCCCGGCCTACTATTCCGTTTCCCAGCAGCTGGTATACCGCCTGGGCACCCCGCGGCCAAAAAGCTTTGCCGACATCAAAGGCAAGCTGGCGGTGGCCTCCGGCTCCGCGCACGTCAGCGCGCTGAAACAGCTCAAGCAGGATAAATACCCGGATCTCAGTTGGGAAGCCTCCAGCGATCTCACCTCCAAAGAGCTGCTGGAACAGGTCGCCGACGGCAAGCTGGACTATACCCTCGGCGACTCGGTGACCATCGCCCTGCTGCAGCGCATCCATCCGCAGCTGGCGGTGGCGTTCGACGTCACCGACGAAGAGCCGGTGACCTGGTATATGAAGCGCGGCAACGACGACAGCCTGTATGCGGCGATGCTGGATTTCTACAGCCAGATGGTGGACGACGGCACCCTGGCGCGGCTGGAGGAGAAATACCTCGGCCACGTCGGCAGCTTCGACTACGTCGACACCAAAACCTTCCTGTCGGCCATCGATTCGGTGCTGCCCAACTTCCGCCCGCTGTTCGAGAAATACGCCAGCGAGATCGACTGGAAGCTGCTGGCGGCCATCGCCTATCAGGAATCGCACTGGAATCCGCAGGCCACCTCCCCCACCGGGGTTCGCGGCCTGATGATGCTGACCCGCGCCACCGCCGACGGCCTGGGCGTCAACGACCGCCTCGATCCGGAAGAAAGCATCCAGGGCGGCGCGCTCTATCTGCAGCGGCTGATGGCCAAGGTGCCGGACAGCGTGCCCGAAGACGAACGCATCTGGTTCTCGCTGGCGGCCTACAACATGGGCTGGGGGCATATGCTGGACGCCCGCAAGCTGACCAAAACGCAAAAGGGCAACCCGGACAGCTGGGTGGACGTCAAACAGCGCCTGCCGATGCTCAGCCAAAAACGCTACTACCCGCAGCTGACCTACGGCTATGCGCGCGGACGCGAAGCCTATAACTACGTGGAAAACATCCGCCGCTATCAGGTCAGCCTGGTCGGCTATCTGCAGGAAAAAGAGAGGAAGGCGGCGCAGGAAACCGCCGAGCGGGAAGCGCGGGGGAAAGGCTATCCGGCGGTGATGCCGGAACTGGCGCTTAACTACTGATTAGTCTGGTTTATTCTCTACGCGTTGCGCCAGCTTCAGCGCCTTTTTTTGCGCGCGGCGCAGGCGGAAAAAGTGGCTCAGCGTTGCGGCGCACTCGTCCGCCAGCACCCCCGAAACGATCTCCACCTGATGATTCATCCCCGGATGGCGCAGGATGTCCACCAGCGAGCCGGCCGCGCCGGTTTTCTCGTCGGCCGCGCCGTACACCAGTCGGCGGATGCGGCTGTGCACCATCGCGCCGGCGCACATCACGCAGGGCTCCAGCGTGACGTACAGCGTGGCGTTCAGCAAACGGTAGTTTTGCAGTACCGCGCCGCCCTGGCGCAGCGCCATGATTTCCGCATGGGCGGTTGGGTCGTGGCGGCCAATCGGCCGGTTCCAGCCTTCGCCAATCACCTGATTGTCGAGCACCAGCAGCGCACCCACCGGCACCTCGCCCTCTTCCTGCGCGCGCAGGGCCAACCGCAATGCCTGACGCATCCAGTAGTCATCATTATATTCAGTCATCGCATAAATCCTCGTGCGCTTTTGCGGCGGGCATTATACACACTAGTCCTCTTTTGTCGCAGCCACTCGACTATACTGGCGCAAACCGCTGCTATTCAGGGACAGGAAACATGAAGCTCAGTAAAAAGAACGCCGCCGTGGTGCGAAAAGCGCTGAACGGCTGGGTCGGGGAAGGCGCGCTGACGCCGCAACAGCAGCAGCAGTTGCTGCAGCATGTGGAAATCCAGCCTTTCGACTGGCGGCGGCTGGCGCGCTATGCGTTTCTCGCCGCGCTGGCTTCGCTGGTCATCGCCATCGCCAGCCTGTTCGCCGACAGCGGCCTGCTCGCCTGGTTAAGCGAACTGTTCCGCTTCGATGCGCCGGCGCGCACGGTGATTACCGGGGCGCTGGCGGCGCTGGCCTACGCCTGGGCGCTGCGCCGCCGCCGCCGGCATCCGGAAAAACGCTACGGCAATGAGGCGGCGCTGTTTATCGCCGTACTGCTCACCGCCTGCGCCCTGTGGCAGTTGGGCGTATGGCTGGATAACGGCAGCGGCCGGGTTTCCGTGCTGCTGATCTTCGCCGCGCTGCTGTACGGCCTGATCGGCTGGTTCGGCAGATCCGGGCTGGTATGGGGGTTTGCGTTGCTGTCGCTCGGCAACGCCTTCGGAGCGGAAACCGGTTATCTGTCCGGTTGGGGGGCCTATTGGCTCGGCATGAGCTACCCGATCCGCTTTATCGCCTTCGGCGCGATCCTGATCGCCGCCGCGCTGCTGCTGCAACCGCCGCTGGCCCGCCGCGCTCTGGACCGGGTTTCGCTGGCGATGGGGCTGCTGTATCTGTTTATCGCCCTGTGGCTGCTGTCGATTTTCGGCAACTACGGCGATCTCGACGGCTGGTACCGCGTGCGGCAAATCGAGCTGTTCCACTGGAGCCTGCTGTTCGGCCTGGTCGCCGCGGCCGCCATCTGGCTGGGGCTGAAGCGCGACGACGCCATGCTGCGCGGGTTCGGCCTGACCTTCCTCGCCATCAACCTCTATACCCGGCTGTTCGAATTCTTCTGGGACAGCATGCCGAAGGCGATTTTCTTCGTGCTGCTCGGCCTGAGCCTGTGGGCGCTGGGGCGCTACGCCGAGAAAATCTGGCAGCTGGGGCGCGGGCCGCACGATGTGACCGACGACCGTTAGCCGCAATAAGGGCGGATAGCCCGCCCTTGCTTTATTCCAGCTGCTGCAGCTCGCCCTGCTTGCTGACCCGCCAGCGATGTTCGCAGAAAAACAGCAGCGGGTTGTCCTGCTTGCTGTCGCTGTAGCCGCTGTACAGTTTCAGCGGCGCGCCGAGCCGCTGCTCCAGCTGGGCCACCTTCTGGATCCCCAGGCAACGCATGGCCAGCACCCAGCCGCCGTAGCGGCGCGCCATCCGGCTGCCGACCAACCGCACCCGCGGCAGAAACGGCGAATCCTGATACACCTGCGCCACCAGCCGCTCCGGCGAGCCGGTGATCAGCCACACCTGGGCGTCGTGCACGTCGAGATACTGGCGCAGGCGCATCTGCACCACCGGAAACGCCGTCACCTTCTGGCGAAAATAGCCGACAAACTGCTGCTCCAGCGCCTTGAGCTTCGCCTCGGGCCGGCCGAAGGTGATCGACCACAGCAGCAGGCTCATCGGCCAGCGCGCCGCGCGCCCCAAGATCAGCATCGCCAGGCCGACCACCGGCAATAAAGGAACCACCAGCAATAAATTCAGCGGCAGGCGCCGCAGTAAAAAGCGCAAGAAACTGCCGAACATATCTTCCTGATGCAGCGTGCCGTCCAAATCAAAGAACACCACGCGGCGGCTTTCCTCTGCCTGTTGGCTCTGCTTGTCGCTCAAACGCTACTCCTCAGGATCGTTGAATCCCATTATCCAGGTGAACAAGAACCCGGCGATAATCGTAATCACCATACCCGCCAGATACAACATCACCTTACCTGAGACGATGGTTAACGCCAAAGGCAAACCCGAAATGCCGAAGGTAATGACCGTCGCCACCTTCCAGTAGCTGATCAACGCGCCGCCCACCGCGCCGCCGAGGCAGGCGGCGATAAAGGGTTTGCCCAAGGGCAGCGTCACCCCGAAGATCAACGGTTCGCCGATGCCGAGAATGCCGACCGGCAGCGCGCCCTTGATCACCTTTTTCAAACGCGCATTGCGGGTTTTCATCAACACCGCCAGCGCCGCGCCCACCTGGCCGACCCCGGCCATCGCCAGGATCGGCAGCAGCGGGTTGGCGCCATGCGCCTGCACCAGTTCGACGTGGATCGGCACCAGCCCCTGATGCAGGCCGGACAGCACCAGCGGCAGGAACAGCCCGGACAGCACCGCCCCCACCCACAGGCCGCCTTTGTCGATCGCCAGATTGGCACCGTGGGCGATGGCGTCGGAGATATAGCCGCCCAGCGGCTGCAGGATAAGGATCGCCAGCGAGGCGGTCACCAGCGTAGTCAGCAGCGGGTTGAGGATCAGTTCAATCGATTCCGGCAGCAGCCTGCGCAGGCGTTTCTCCACCCAGCACATCAGCGCCACCACCAGCAGCACCGCAATCACCCCGCCGCGCCCTGGCTGCAGCGCCTCGCCGAACAGGCTGATCTGCGCCAGCGCCGGGCTGGAGAGAATGCCGGCCATCACGCCGCCCATCGCCTGGGAACCGCCGAACACCCGCGCGGCATTGACCCCGACCAGAATATTCATGATGGCGAACACCGCGCTGCCGAAAATCGCCAGCAGCCCCAGCAGATTGGGGTAGTTCAGCGCCAGATCGCCGGCGATGTCCGGCCGTTTCAGCAGGTTGATGATGCCGGTGATCAGCCCCGAGGCGATAAACGCCGGGATCAGCGGAATAAAAATGTCGGCCAGTTTTTTCAGCGCGCCGCTCATCGGCGCGGCATACTTCTGCTTGGCCTGCGCCTTGGTGCGGGCGATGTCCCCTACGGCAACGGCCGGAGCGGCGCCGTCGAACAGCTCGCGCATGGCGTCCACCACTTTGGCGGCGGCCCCCGGGCCGACGATAAACTGATGCTGTTCGCCCTGTTTGATATAGCCCTTCACGCCGGGCAGCTGTTTGAGCGCCGGCAGGTCGAGACGCCGTTCGTCGCTGACCTCAACGCGCACCCGCGTCATGCAATTTTCCAGTTTGAGGATGTTCCCCTCGCCGCCCACGCCCGCTACAATTTGTGTCGCCAGTGCCGTTGTCTTGTCCATCGCCCGCCCCAAATATGGATTAACGCGTTAACGCCGCACGCAAATAACCGTCGTGCCGCTGCAGCCGCTGCTGCGCCTCTTCGGCGCTGACGCCGGCCAGAATCATCAGGATCGCCGGCTTGACCTCGAAACCGGTCTGCGCCAGCGCCGCCTCGGCCTGGCCGCGATCGGCGCCGGTGGCTTCCACCACGATGCGGCAGGCGCGATCCACCAGCTTCACGTTGGTGGCCTTCACGTCCACCATCAGGTTCTGATAGACCTTGCCCAGCCTGACCATCGCGCCGGTAGACAGCATGTTCAACACCAGCTTCTGCGCGGTGCCGGACTTCAGGCGCGTCGAGCCGGTCAGCGCTTCGGGGCCGACTACCGGCGAGATTGCCACCTGCGCCTCATGGGCGATCGGCGAATCGGGGTTGCAGGAGATCGCCGCCGTCGGGCACCCCAATTGGCGGGCATAGCGCAGCGCGCCGATCACGTAGGGCGTGCGGCCGGACGCCGCCAATCCCACCACCATGTCGGTGGCGGTCAGGTTCAGCGCCTGCAGATCGGCGGCGCCCAGCGCCTCGTCATCCTCGGCCCCTTCCACCGCTTTCAGCAGCGCACCCGGGCCGCCGGCGATCAGGCCCACCACCACGCCGTGCGGCACGCCGAAGGTCGGCGGACACTCGGACGCATCCAGCACGCCGAGGCGGCCGCTGGTGCCGGCCCCCAGATAGATCAAACGCCCGCCGGCCTTCAATGCCGCGGCGGCCAGATCGACCGCCGCGGCGACTTCCGGCAGCACCTTTTCGATCGCCTCCGGCACCTTGCGGTCTTCCTGGTTGAAGCAGCGGACCATCTCCAGCGTCGACATTCGGTCTAATTCCAGGGTGGCCGGGTTGCGGGTTTCGGATACCAGTGCGCCTAAGTTCATTTTCTCACCTTTGAATTTTTAATTCACAACATGAAACCATTATTTGAATATTTAATTCAACAAAGCGAGCACTATTTGCTATTTTAAAGGCGAGCTCACAAAAATTTTCATCGCGCGTTTTCGCCACCGCCGTGGCAGAATGAGCGCTGGTTTCCAGGGAATAATCAATGAGTACCCTTCTGCGTATTCGCCAGATGTACCCGACGCTGGCTCAAAACGACCGTAAGCTGGCGGATTTTCTGTTGCATAACGCCGAGCAGGCGCGCCATCTCAGCTCGCAAAAACTGGCGCAGTTGGCCGGCATCAGCCAGTCGAGCGTGGTGAAGTTTGCCCAGAAGATGGGCTACAAAGGCTTTCCGGCCCTGAAGCTGGCGCTGAGCGAAACGCTGGCGCAGCCGCAGGCCGAGCCCGCGGTCACCGTGCATAATCAGATCCTCAGCAGCGATGCGCTGAAAACCGTCGGCGAAAAGCTGCTGGTAGAGAAACAGGCGGCGCTGCGCGCCACGCTGGACATCAACAGCGAAGATCGGCTGCACCAGGCGCTGGATATGCTGCGCCAGGCGCGCCGGGTGATGCTGGTCGGCATCGGCGCCTCCGGCCTGGTGGCCAAGGACTTCTCCTATAAGCTGCTGAAAATCGGCGTGATGGCGGTGGCAGAGCCGGATATGCACGTTCAGCTGGCGGCGGTGCAAGCGCTGGACAAACGCGATCTGCTGCTGGCCGTCTCGTTCAGCGGCGAAAGGCGTGAAATCAACCTGGCGGCGGAGGAAGCCCGCCTGGCCGGCGCCAAGGTGCTGGCCCTGACCAGCTTCTCGCCCAACGGCCTGCAGCAGCGCGCCGACCACTGCCTGTATACCATCGCCGAAGAGCCGACTACCCGCAGCGCGGCCATTTCCTCCAGCACCGCCCAGTTCGCCCTCACCGACCTGCTGTTCATGGCGCTGATCCAGCACGATCTCGATCACGCGCGCGACCGCATCAAACACAGCGAACAGTTGATGAAGAAGCTGGTCTGAAGCGCAGCATGCAAAAAAGCTGACAACTGCCGCATTCAATTATTTCAAATCGACAGCGCTGATAAATCACGCCTGCGGCGAGCCCACCGACGCCACGGGTTTAGTGCTTGATCAAAACCGCCATTCAAGCCGATAATACTGTACATGCATACATATTCATTGGAGATTAGGAATGTTTGTAGAACTGATTTTTGACCGGCGGAATGTGAGTGGCCTGCCTGATGCGGCAGAGATAATCAAGGCGGAACTGACCAAGCGGGTACGGCGGATTTTTCCCGATGCGGACGTAAAGGTGAAGCCGATGCAAGCCAACGGCCTGAACACCGATGCAAACAAGAGCGAACGTGAGAAGCTAAACCGGCTGCTGGAAGAAATGTTCGAAGAAGCCGATCAGTGGCTGGTAACCGATATCTGAATCCTGCGCCTAAACCCCGGCTCGCTCGCTTCACCACACGGCATGCAAAGCGCCGTTTATGGCGCGCCATGGGATGCGTGCATGGCAGCTTATGACTACAGCCAGAGCAGGGTTTAGTGGTAGGATAGCAAAAAAATGTGACCAATGATGACAAACAGGGCTAATGCTATCCTCAGCAGATTCATTGCGTTACCAATCTTAAATAAAAAGAATATTCACCTTTTCTTAACATAGCAGCAATAAGAATTTTCGTATAGATAAATAGATCAGGGAGCTTATGAACATAAACAGGATGTTTATCCGATTTGCGGCGCTGGTCTCAGCCGCCTCCATCTTTACCGGTTTCACTCGCTGGCCTGACGTCATGTTCATCTCCAGTTGCGTGATGCTGATCGTTTGGCTGCATGCGGAATGGGACTGGTATCGGAAGTAGCCGGTTTCCCCGCGCCCGGAGCCGCGGGTCGCTTACGCATCATTTCCCGAGCAAGTATCCCATCCGATAGGCATGAGAAACCGCGCGCTTTGATCCCTGAAACCTTAAATTCCCCACCCCGACAACAATCTGCGTTGTGCAGGAGCAATATGTCCGTACCTCGGCAAACCTTTGTCCGGACGCCCCCTTCGCCGCCTTGCTAAAATCTCGTCATTATTGGGGTTACTCTGCTTCTGTGTTACAGTGCGCGGTAATAAATATTGATAACCGCATGATTTTAATAAATTAAATACATAAGTGATTGATATGGCTTTACTAATAACAAAGCGGTGCATCAACTGCGATATGTGCGAGCCGGAATGCCCAAACCAGGCGATTTCGATGGGGAATGATATTTACCAGATCGATACCGATCGCTGCACCGAATGCGTCGGCCACTATGATACGCCGACCTGCCAGCAGGTTTGCCCGATCGACAATACCATCATCATCGATCCGCAACAGCGCGAAACCAACGAGCAGCTGTGGGATAAATTCGTGGTGCTGCACCACGCCGATCGGCTGTAACCACGGCAGGATCAACAAGGGCGCCCTGGGGCGCCCTTCGCTTTTTCAGCTTTCGATAATCACCGTCGCGCAGGCATAGCGCCGCTCATCGGCCAGCGAAACGTGGATCGCGCTGACCCCCATTTCCTGCGCCAGTTCGGCGGCGCGGCCATGCAGGCGAATATTCGGCTTGCCCAGCCCGTCGTTGAACACTTCAAACTGATTGAACGCCAGGCCGTTGCGAATGCCGGTGCCGAACGCTTTGGCGGCCGCTTCCTTGACCGCAAAACGCTTGGCGAGAAAGCGCACCGGCTGCTGATGCTGCTGATACAGCGCCCATTCGGCGTCGCTCAGCACGCGGCGCGCCAAACGGTCGCCACTGCGATCCACCACCGCTTCGATACGCGCCATCTCGACGATGTCGGTACCCAGGCCGAGCACCGCCATTAACGGCGCGCTTCCCGCATCAGCAGCTTCATGTCGGCGACCGCCGCCGGCAACCCGCTCATCACCGCCTGGCCGATAATCGCGTGGCCGATATTCAGCTCGTGCATTTCCGGCAGCGCAGCGATCGGCTGCACGTTATGGTAGGTCAGGCCGTGGCCGGCATTGACCTTCAGGCCTTTTTGCGCCGCATAGGTCGCGGCCACCGCGATGCGATGCAGCTCGGCTTTCTGCGCCAGCTCGCCCTGCGCCTCGGCGTAGGCGCCGGTGTGAATTTCGATATAGGGCGCGCCAACCGCCACCGCCGCGTCAATCTGGCGATGATCCGGGTCGATAAACAGCGACACCAAAATGCCCGCCTGCGCCAGGCGCTCAACCGCCACGCTCATTTTCTCCTGCTGGCCGGCGACGTCCAGGCCGCCCTCGGTGGTCACCTCTTCACGCTTTTCCGGCACCAGGCAGCAAAAATGCGGTTTCAGCCCGATGGCGATATCCAGCATTTCGTCGGTTACCGCCATCTCCAGATTCATTCGCGTCTGAATGGTCTGGCGCAGAATGCGCACGTCGCGGTCGGTGATATGGCGGCGGTCCTCGCGCAGGTGTACGGTAATGCCGTCGGCCCCCGCCTGCTCGGCAATGAATGCCGCCTGAACCGGATCCGGGTATTGGGTTCCGCGCGCGTTACGTAACGTGGCGATATGATCGATATTGACGCCCAGCAGCAAATCAGCCATCACAACCTCTAAAAACGATTTTCAGTGTCAGCAGTTTACACGCGGGCGCAGAGCGGCAAAAGAGGAAAAGGTCAGGCGTCGTCGACCGGCGTATCCGGCCGTTTGCGCACAAACTGCCGAAACAGTTCGCGGCTCTTCAGCGGCTTGCCGCCGAGATAGGGTTTTAACGCCATGCGGGTGAAGCGTTTGGCGGCGCGCAGCGTGTCGGCATCGGGGAACTGGCGTTCCGCCAGGGCGCGCAGCTCACGGCCGGTGAAGCTGTAGTGGTCCACCACCAGGCTGGCGATGAAGCCTTTTTCTTCGCGGTAGCGGTAGGTCATGCCGTCATCCACCGGCAGGCCGCTGCCGGCGCAGTGCAGAAAGTCGAGGCCGTATCCCAGATGATGCAACAATGCGAGTTCGAACTGGCGCAGCGCATGCTCCGGCGAACTGTCTTCCGCCGCCAGCGCCTGCAGGCATTGCAGATAATCGAAGAACAGCACC
The DNA here is from genome assembly GCF_900187015.1 of Serratia ficaria. Taxonomy (NCBI): domain Bacteria; kingdom Pseudomonadati; phylum Pseudomonadota; class Gammaproteobacteria; order Enterobacterales; family Yersiniaceae; genus Serratia; species Serratia ficaria. The sequence continues at coordinate 4,003,834 of NZ_LT906479.1, forward strand.
GAATAGTTGGCTTCCTGCTCCAGCACCCGCGACAGCAGCTCATTCACGTACAGGCCGCTGTACAGCATCATGCCGCTGAGAGGCAAGCCCAAGGAAACCGCTTCGGCGTTGCGCAGCGTTTTCACTTCGCCACGGCCGCCCCAGCGCACTAACAGAGGGGTAAAGGGCTGCAGGCAACCCTTCAGATTGGAGCGGCGGCTGCGCGCGCCTTTTGCCAGCAAACGCACCCGCCCATGACCTTCGGTAAACAGATCCAGCATCAGGCTGGTCTCACTGTACGGTCGCCCATGCAGGACGAAAGCGCGCTCCCAGCCTTCCATGGGATCTGTTACTTCAGATCGTCGACATAGCCCAGGCTGCGCAACGCACGTTCGTCGTCCGCCCAGCCGGATTTCACTTTCACCCACAGTTCCAGATGCACTTTGGCTTCAAACATCTGTTCCATGTCCTGACGGGCTTCGATGCCGATGGTCTTGATCTTCGCGCCTTTATTGCCGATGACCATTTTTTTCTGGCCTTCGCGTTCGACCAGGATCAGACCGTGCACGTTGTAACCGCCGCGTTCGTTCGGCACAAACTGCTCGATCTCGACCGTTACCGAGTAAGGCAGCTCTTCGCCCAGGAAACGCATCAGTTTCTCGCGGATGATTTCCGACGCCATAAAGCGCTGGGAGCGGTCGGTAATGTAATCGTCCGGGAAGTGGTGTTCCGCTTCCGGCAGCAGTTTGCGCACGATGCCGGCGATGGTATCGACGTTCATCCCCTTCTCGGCGGAGATAGGCACCACGTCGAGGAAGTTCATCTGCTGGCTGAGGAATGCGATATGCGGCAGCAGCTTGGATTTGTCGGTAACGTTGTCGACCTTGTTGATCGCCAGCAGCACCGGGCATTTCAGGCTGCGCAGCTTATTGACCACCATTTCGTCGTCGGCGGTCCAGTTGGTGCCTTCGACCACGAAGATAACCAGCTCGACGTCGCCGATAGAGCTGCTGGCCGCGCGGTTCATCAAACGGTTGATGGCGCGTTTTTCTTCGATGTGCAGCCCTGGGGTGTCGACGTAGATGGCCTGGTAAGCCCCTTCGGTGTCGATCCCCATGATGCGGTGACGGGTGGTCTGCGGTTTACGCGAGGTGATGGAGACTTTTTGCCCCAGCAGCTGGTTCAGCAACGTGGATTTGCCCACGTTGGGGCGACCGACTATCGCAATAAAACCGCAGTATTGTTTTTCTTCGCTCATTCAAGCTCCAGCTTTTTCAGCGCTTGTTCCGCTGCCGCCTGCTCGGCTTTACGGCGGCTTGAACCGGTGCCCACCACGGGCTCGTTCAAACCGCTCACCTGGCAGTGGATGGTAAACTCCTGATCGTGCGCTTCACCGCGAACCTGCACCACCAGATAAGAAGGCAACGGCAGATGACGACCTTGTAAAAACTCCTGCAAGCGGGTTTTCGGGTCTTTCTGCTTATCACCGGGGCTGATTTCGTCCAACCGGCTGCGATACCAGTCCAAAATCAGGCGTTCGACGGTCTGAATATCGCTATCCAGGAACACGCCGCCAATCAATGCCTCCACCGTATCCGCCAGGATTGACTCGCGGCGGAATCCACCACTTTTCAACTCGCCCGGCCCGAGACGCAGGCATTCGCCCAGATCAAACTCGCGCGCCATCTCCGCCAGCGTATTACCGCGCACCAAAGTGGCGCGCATGCGGCTCATATCGCCCTCGTCTACGCGAGGAAAACGATGATAGAGCGCATTGGCGATGACAAAACTAAGAATAGAGTCACCCAGAAACTCAAGACGTTCATTGTGTTTACTGCTGGCGCTGCGGTGAGTCAAAGCCTGCAGTAAGAGCTCCTGCTGTTGAAAAGTGTAGCCCAGCTTCCGCTGCAGCCTGTTTATTACGATGGGGTTCATGAGTTACCAATAGATCAAGAATGCGTCAAAAACTTGCAGCATACGGAACAGGCCTGCTTCGCCGAAAGCCAATCCAAAGCTGTTTCGTTTGCAGTGGCTCCCAACAGGGAGCCAACTTTTTATCGCTCGAGAAGGTATTCTACAACGAGTGGAAACATAATGCTGCGTTTATATACCCTTCCTCTTTCACGTTGCGACGGCGTTGGCTTTGCCGTTTCACCCCGGCCGCCTGGGTTATCCAGGCGGCCGGAGCTCCACTCGGCTGCCGCCTCGCCGCAGCGCGAAATCCATTGGGTATAAAGGCGCTATTAATGAATTCCACCGATCCGGCTGAATCTTACGCCGGTAGGCCATTCACCTTCCTGCTTTTCAAAACTCATCCAGATAGCCGTGGCTTTACCCACCAGATTCTTCTCCGGCACGAAGCCCCAATAACGGCTGTCGGCGCTGTTATCGCGGTTGTCGCCCATCATGAAATAATGGCCGGCCGGCACCACCCACTCCGCCAGCTGTTTGCCCGGCTGTTGGTAGTAAGCGCCCACCTGATCCTGCGTGCCCGGCACGGTCAGGATACGGTGCGTGACGTTGCCCAGGGTTTCCTGGCGCTCGCGCAGGCGGATGCCGCCCTGCGGTACGTTGTCGCTCAGCGGGATCGGGTAGAAGCCGTTGCTGGCCTCGCCCGCGCCGCTGCGGCTGAACTGCTGCACAAAGTCGCTTGGCTGCGCATCGTTATACGTCACCGCCAGCGCTTTATCGCAAGACTGGCTGCCGTCGCAGGACGGCTGCACGGTCACGCGCTTGTTCACCGGATCGTAAGTCACCCGGTCGCCCGGCAGGCCAATTACGCGCTTGATATAATCCAGCTTCGGATCCAGCGGATATTTAAATACCGCAATATCGCCGCGCTTAGGATGACCGGTTTCAATCAGCGTGGTCTGGGTAATGGGATCTTTAATGCCGTAGGCATATTTCTCCACCAGAATAAAATCGCCAATCAGCAGCGTCGGCATCATTGAGCCGGACGGGATCTGGAAGGGTTCGTAAATAAACGAACGCACCACAAACACCAGCAGCAAGACCGGGAAAACCGAGGCGCCGGTTTCTACCCAACCCGGCTGCTTCGCCACTTTCGCCAGCGTTTTATCGTCTACAGCGCCCGCGGTCTGTGCATTGACCGCCGCGATTTTCTCCCGGCGGGCCGGCGCCCATTTGAAGCGCTCGAAGCACCAGATGATCCCGGTTATCAGCGTTGCCAATGCCAGGATCAGGGCAAACATATTCGCCATGCAAACTCCCTAGTTACGCGAACTTATCGCTGTTACTTGCTGTCTTTACCGACGTGCAGGATGGCCAGGAACGCCTCTTGCGGCAGTTCGACGTTACCCACCTGCTTCATGCGTTTCTTACCGTCTTTCTGTTTCTGCAGCAGCTTTTTCTTACGGCTGACGTCGCCGCCGTAGCACTTCGCCAGAACGTTCTTACGCAGCTGTTTCACGGTGGAGCGCGCGATGATGTGCGTGCCGATCGCCGCCTGAATCGCAATATCGAACTGCTGGCGCGGGATCAGCTCTTTCATTTTCTCCACCAGCTCGCGGCCGCGGTACTGCGCGTTGTCGCGGTGGGTGATCAGCGCCAGCGCATCCACGCGCTCGTTGTTGATCAGCACGTCGACGCGCACCATGTCCGAAGTCTGGAAGCGCTTGAAGTTGTAATCCAGCGACGCATAGCCGCGCGAGGTGGACTTCAGGCGGTCGAAGAAGTCGAGCACCACTTCCGCCATCGGAATTTCATAGGTCAGCGCCACCTGGTTGCCGTGATAGACCATGTTGGTCTGCACGCCGCGTTTTTCGATGCACAGGGTGATGACGTTACCCAGGTATTCCTGCGGCATCAGCATGTGACACTCGGCGATCGGCTCGCGCAGTTCCTGAATGTTGTTCAGCGGCGGCAGCTTGGACGGGCTGTCGACGTAGATGGTTTCTTTGCCGGTGGTTTCCACTTCGTAAACGACCGTCGGCGCCGTGGTGATCAGCTCCAGATCGTATTCACGCTCCAGACGCTCCTGAATGATCTCCATGTGCAGCAGGCCGAGGAAGCCGCAGCGGAAGCCGAAGCCCAGCGCGGTCGAACTCTCCGGCTCATAGAACAGGGAGGCGTCGTTGAGGCTCAGCTTGCCCAGCGCGTCGCGGAAGCCTTCATAGTCGTCGGAACTGATCGGGAACAGGCCGGCGTAAACCTGCGGCTTCACTTTTTTGAAGCCCGGCAGGGCCTTCTCCGCCGGCTGACGCGCCAGCGTCAGGGTATCGCCCACCGGCGCGCCGAGGATGTCTTTAATCGCGCACACCAGCCAGCCCACTTCGCCGCAGTTCAGCGCGTCGCGATCGACGCGTTTCGGCGTGAAGATGCCCAGGCGATCGGCGTTATAGGTCTGACCGGTGCTCATCACCTTGATCTTGTCGCCCTTGCGCAGCGTGCCGTTTTTGACGCGCACCAGGGAAACCACGCCCAGATAATTGTCGAACCAGGAGTCGATGATCAACGCCTGCAGCGGCGCTTCCGGGTCGCCTTCCGGCGGCGGGATGTCGCGCACCAGGCGCTCGAGCACCTCGGGAACGCCTACGCCGGTTTTGGCCGAGCAGCGCACCGCATCGGTGGCGTCGATGCCGACGATGTCTTCGATTTCCTGCGCTGCGCGATCGGGATCGGCGGCCGGCAGGTCAATCTTGTTCAGCACCGGCACCACTTCCAGATCCATGTCCAGCGCGGTGTAGCAGTTGGCCAGCGTCTGGGCTTCCACGCCCTGCCCGGCGTCGACCACCAGCAAGGCGCCCTCGCAGGCCGCCAGCGAACGCGAAACTTCATAGGAGAAGTCAACGTGGCCAGGGGTGTCGATAAAGTTGAGCTGGTAGGTCTGGCCGTCCGGCGCCTTGTAATCCAGCGTGACGCTTTGCGCTTTGATGGTAATGCCGCGCTCGCGCTCCAGATCCATTGAATCAAGCACCTGCGCGGCCATTTCACGTTCAGTCAAGCCGCCGCAGATTTGGATAATACGGTCGGACAGCGTCGACTTACCGTGGTCAATATGGGCAATAATGGAGAAATTTCGTATATGCTTCATTATAAAAGTTTTTCTGCCTTGGTATTTCTGAATTACTCGCCTATGGAAACCCGCATGGACCTAAAGCGACAGTGAATGGGTTCGGCCGTGTTCCGCCTGAATCGCAGCATTCTACATGCCACAACACTGAAAACCTAGCGATCGGTGCAGTGAAGGCATTCTATTATGCGCAGTTTGGTATTACAGGGCGCCCGGGGTTATGAAAGCAGATGTTAACAAAACCCGGCAAAGCCGAAACCGCCGGCGGTGGCGGCGCGAAGGGGGGAAATCGCCCGGCCGCTTCGCCAACGGCGAAGGCGCTAATACATAATGCCGAATAACGCAATAAACCCTCTCCTAAATCGCTTCGAAATAATATTTAGATCAAGGTCTTATAATTACATTTTCCTTCCGGGGCTTTAGGAAAAAACCCATATACGCCGCCACCGGCCCCCTATAGAAATGGAGGTGAACTCCGCGACAAAATATTATTCAGGGCACTACATCGGCAGCCCACCGGGGTTCACAGCATATCTCTGTACGTTGATTGGAAGGTGCGTAATGATCGATAAAGGGCAAATGCTGAGCCGGCACGATTTTTCTAAGGTCAACTGGGGCATTCTGGCAGCGGCGGCGCTGCTGTTTACCGCCGGCGCGGCGCTGCTTTTGCTGCCGCTGCTGAGCAACATGGACGAAAACGCGGTGCTGACCTTGCTGCAAACCGGCGCGGCCACGATTTTACTCGGCTGTACTCTACTGGCGCTGCGTCACTATTTGCGGCCAACGCTGACCTATCGTCTATATGAGCACGGCGTGCGGGTGTTCGATGACCACAGTCATAAAGAGCGGTTTATCCCCTTTGAGAAAATTGGCGATATTTACCGTTTTCGCGGCGGGCGCTGGTTTGGCGGGCTGTTTGACGTAACGGCGTTTCGCACCTCGCCGGACCAGCCCTGGTGTACGGTGTTCAGCAACGTCGCCAACTCCTGGCGGCTGGCCGATGTGATCATCGATCAGCAGATCCAGCAGCGCGGGCCGCAGGCGCTAAACGCGCTCTATCAGGGCGACGTGCTGTCGTTCAACTGCCTGGGCTGCGGCGCCCGCTGGCTGTGGCAGCTGCTGCTGGGCGATCGTAAAGGCACCCCCACCGATACGCTGCGCCTGAGCGCCACCCTGCTGAGCACGCCGCAGGGCGCCATACCTATCGAGCGGATCCGGGCGCTGGAAAACCAGCCGCAGCACGGCACCATCCGGTTGCTGGACGGCCAGGGCAATGCGCTGTTTACCATCGGCTATTATTCGCTGCTCAGCGCGGATCTGTTCATCGCACTGCTCGAGCACATGATCTACAACCGCATCCCCGCCTATCACACCCCGGCGATGACGCGGCAGCAGTTTTAAAGCAGAGGGGAGTTTTCCGCCTGCACGCGCAGAGCGGTCGGGGGCAAACCAATCTGCAACACGATCGGTTGGTAATCGGCCTGCTCACCCAGACGATGGGCCAGGCTGCGCGCCAGCATAAAGGCCGCGCCGCCGCCCAGCAGCGCGCCAAGCGCCGCCGAGGCGTCGGTGCCCAGCCAGTATTGCAGCAGGCTGCCGCCGAGCATCATTCCCAGCAGCGGCGTCAGGTAAACCAACATCGCGGAACGCAGCAGGCTGCCTTCGGCGATGCCGACCTCAACACGCTGCCCCGGTTCAAGCGGCTGTTCGATGCGCACCTGCAGTTGGTGCTCGGTTTCCGGCACCAGCTCGTTCAACGCGCGCGCGCCGCAGCCGGAGCGCGCATTGCAGCTGCCGCAGCCGGCTTTAGGTTCACAGCGCAGCAAGGCTACGCCCTGTTGCCACGAAACCACCGTGGCCCACTCTTTCATCATTAGGGTGACACCTTGAAGGAAATGCTGTCGGCGATGCGCTTGGCCGTGGCCGGCGGCAGTTCGCCAACGATGGTAATTTCGTTGCCGTTGCGCACCTCGGTTTGAATGGTGCGCCGCCCCTGGCGGTAGTACTGCTGCCCGGCGCCGCTGCCCGCAGGGCTGACGTTGACCGAGAAACTGAACAGGCCGTCGCTGTAGAGCCGCGATTCGACCGGCACCGAGACGTTAGGCAACTTGCGGCGATTGCGCGCCACTTCATCCACCCCGGCGGGCAACCAGCCGGTGCTCCAGCTCAGTTTGACATTATCCGCCGCCGGAAGCGACAACAATGGCGGCAGATTGGCTTTGATCAACCCCTGCATCACGTTCTGCACGTCCGCACCCACCACAAACGAAATCACCCGGTACTGCTCCAGCGTTTCGCCGTCGCGATCGAGCAAATCCACCCGCAGCGGCAGCTTGGTGTCGACATCCATCCAGACGATATAGCTGTAGCGCGAACCGTCACGCGCCACCACGCGGATCACCTCGCAGGGGCGATCCGAAATGCGGGTGCTGCCTGCGGAAATGAAATCGTAGTATTTGGCCAGACGATCAAAATCAGCGTAAACGATCGCCGGCAGCGCGTCGACGATGTGATCGCCGGTCAGGGTGAAAGGCTCGAGGCCGGGCTCGAAATAGCTGATCCCGCCGCCGCGCTGCAGCACTTCGCGGCGCGGCCCATCCATATGCAGCAACTGGCCGAGCGGCAGTTTGTCGATCACCGCATGGCGATAGCGCAGCGACTCGATGCCCTGCTTGCTGATGCTGATATAGGCGAGTTCATAGCTGAGGGAACGGCTGGCGCTGCTCATCTGTTGCAACAACGCCCCGGACGCAGTCTGCTGCGCCGGGGCGATGTTTGAGTAGAGCAGGCTGCCCGTCAATAGACAGACGGAGAACCAAATTTGCTTCATTACTGCTGTTGCATTCCTAAGGACTGAGTTCCGGGAACCTGAACCGCAGCCTGTTGAGGGTTGCTTTGTTCAAGCTGCAGCTGATCTGAATGCAGACGACGCTGCAGTTCGTAATCCTGCAGCATCGCATTGATGCGCTTACGCTGTTCCTGCACCTGCTGCTGTTGGCCGCTGCCGGTGGAGAAACTGTCGGCCGGCACGCCCAGGCTGACCGGTGAGGCCTGCCCCATGATCGGCAGCGTCATAAACGCCGGCGATTCGGCTGCGCCCTGCTGCGTGGTCGGCTGATTGTAATGCTGCACGCCGACGATCACCGCCAGCGAAACGCAGGCCGCCATGCCAATCTGGGTAATCTGACTCGCCCAGGGACGCACTTTGTCCCAGAACGGCATTTTCTGCCAGGTGTGAGGTTGCGGCTGAGACTCCGGAACTGCAGAAGGAACCAGGCGTGCGGGTTCTTTCTCAAGTGCAGCGGCAACACGATCTGCGATATCGAGATGCATTACTTGTCCGATATCACCCCGTAGTGTGTCACGTATCAGGTGATAGCTCTGCCAGCTTTGTTGAAGCGTCCGATCTTGTGACAGCGAACTCATCAGCTCGCTATCGAACGATTCCCCATCCATCAGAGCGGAAAGCTTTTCTTTCTGCATGCTTAAGTACCCTTCCTGTGCCCGCCATTGCTAACGCTGGATCAGCGGTTGAACTTTATTATCGATAGCCTCCCGGGCGCGGAAAATACGCGAGCGTACGGTTCCGACCGGGCAATCCATGATGGCAGCTATCTCTTCGTAGCTTAGACCATCCAACTCCCGCAGGGTAATCGCCATGCGAAGATCCTCTGGGAGAGACTCAATGGTACGGAAAACTATCTGTCTCAGCTCTTCTGACAACATTAAGTTCTCAGGGTTCGAAATTTCTTTCAGCGCGCCCGCACTTTCGTAATTTTCCGCATCGTTGGCATCCACATCACTGGATGGCGGGCGGCGCCCCTGAGCGACCAAATAATTCTTTGCCGTATTCACGGCGATCCGATACAACCAGGTATAAAAAGCGCTATCCCCACGGAATGATTCCAGTGCGCGATAGGCCTTGATAAACGACTCCTGCACCACATCGGGCACGTCGCCCTGCGGCACATAGCGGGAAACGAGGCTCGCAACCTTATGCTGGTAACGAACTACCAGTAAGTTAAACGATTTCTGATCGCCCTTTTGGACCCGCTCTACCAGAACTTGATCCGTTAACTGCTCGCTCATCCGAGGTAAATTCTCCCCAAATCTGTCTCCACGCGTAAAATTGTACTGCCAGCCATACTTTATTTTCCTGAGCAAGCACTCGCTTGGAGTTCATATGGAACCTGAAGTTCCATATCGCCATTGTTTTTTCTGTCGATGTCGTCCCATCCGTGGCTTTTGCCCGGACAATTAGGCTAACATGATTTTCACTCTTCTTCTGCACACATCATACGTTATGCAACCATCATCTGAACATGTTAGCGATGTACTGATTGTCGGCAGCGGCGCCGCGGGCCTGTCACTGGCCCTGCGTCTGGCGCAGCATTGCAAGGTTACCGTACTCAGCAAGGGGCCGCTCAACGAAGGCGCCACCTTTTACGCCCAAGGCGGGATCGCCGCGGTTTTCGATGAAACGGACAGCATTGCCTCACACGTTGATGACACTTTGATTGCCGGAGCCGGCCTGTGCGACCGGGAGGCCGTCGAGTTTATCGCCGGCAACGCGCGCCATTGCGTGCAGTGGCTGATCGATCAGGGCGTGTTGTTCGATACCGAGGTCAATGCCCAGGGCGAACAGCATTATCACCTGACGCGAGAAGGCGGCCACAGCCATCGCCGCATTCTGCACGCCGCCGATGCCACCGGTAAGGAAGTAGAGACTACGCTGGTGGGGAAAGCAAGCGCCCACCCCAATATTTGCGTGATGGAACGCCGCAACGCGGTCGATCTGATCACCTCGAACAAGGTCGGCCTGCCGGGCACCCGCAGGGTGGTCGGCGCCTACGTCTGGAACCGCGAACTGGAGCGGGTGGAGACCTACCGCGCCAAAACGGTGGTGCTGGCCACCGGCGGCGCGGCCAAGGTGTATCAATACACCACCAACCCGGACATCTCTTCCGGCGACGGCATCGCCATGGCCTGGCGCGCCGGCTGCCGGGTCGCCAACCTCGAATTCAACCAGTTCCATCCGACCTGCCTGTTCCATCCGCAGGCGCGCAACTTCCTGCTGACCGAAGCGCTGCGCGGCGAAGGCGCCTGGTTGCTGCGGCCGGACGGCAGCCGCTTCATGCCGGATTTCGATCCGCGCGGCGAACTGGCCCCGCGCGATATCGTCGCCCGCGCCATCGATCACGAAATGAAACGCCTCGGCGCCGACTGCATGTATCTGGACATCAGCCACAAGCCGGCCGAGTTCATTACCCAGCACTTCCCGATGATCCACGAAAAACTGCTGACGCTGGGCTTCGATCTTACCCGGCAGCCGATCCCCATCGTGCCGGCGGCGCACTACACCTGCGGCGGCGTGATGGTCGATCAGCACGGCCGCACCGACCTGGACGGGCTGTACGCCATCGGCGAAGTCAGCTACACCGGCCTGCACGGCGCGAATCGCATGGCGTCGAATTCGCTGCTGGAATGCCTGGTCTACGGCTGGTCGGCGGCGGAGGACATCGTCAAGCGCCTGCCGTTCGTGCAGTTGGCCAAGCCGTTGCCGCACTGGGATGAAAGCCGGGTAGACGATGCGGACGAGCGGGTGGTGATCCAGCACAACTGGCACGAGCTGCGGCTGTTCATGTGGGATTACGTCGGCATCGTGCGCACCACCAAGCGGCTGGAGCGCGCGCTGCGGCGCATCAACACCCTGCAGGCGGAAATCGACGAGTATTACGCCAACTTCCGCATCTCCAACAACCTGCTGGAGCTGCGCAACCTGGTGCAGGTGGCGGAGCTGATCGTGCGCAGCGCCATGGCGCGCAAGGAGAGCCGCGGCCTGCACTATACGCTGGACTACCCGGATCTGCTGCCGCAGGCGCTGCCCACTATCCTGCAACCCTGATAAATGCAGCGCGGGCGCCGACAAGGCGCCCTTTTTATATCAGTGAAACAGATAGAACTCGGTAATCAGCCGGCGGAAACCCTGGGTATAGCCGCCGTCGGCCTGTTTGATCGCCAACCGCTGCTCCTGCAGCTGCGCCGGTTGGCGCGTCAACGCCAGCAGCACCCGGTGCAAAGGAGTGTCGGCGCGATCGCTGACGTTCAGCCTGGCGGCGGTGTGCCAGCCGCTCTGATGCGCCTGGCGTTCAAACGCTGCGCCGATGTCGTAGGGCAGCACCACGCAGAAGGTCCCCTGCGCCGCGATCAGCTGCGCGGCGCAGGCCAGCAGGGCGTCGTGAGTCAGGGTTTCGGTATAGCGCGCATTGTGGCGCGCCCGGTCGCGGCAGGCCACCGCCGGTTCGAAATAAGGCGGGTTGCTGACGATCAGATCATACTGAGCGGCGTGCCGTTCGGCATAATGATGGATATCCTGCGCATGCACCTCAATGCGCTGCGGCCACGGGGATGCCGCCACGTTTTCGCGCGCCTGGGCGGCGGCGGCGGCGTCCAGTTCCACCGCGTCGATGGTCACCGCGTCGCCCGAACGCTGCGCCAGCATCAGCGCGATCAGCCCGCTGCCGCTGCCGATATCCAGCACGCGCCGCGCCTGCGCCAGCGGCGCCCAGGCGCCGAGCAGCACGCCGTCGGTGCCCACTTTCATGGCGCAACGATCGTGAGCGACAAAGAATTGTTTAAAGGTAAAACCGCCGCGACGCGGGGTAAAATTCGCTTTCGATTGATTGCTCACAATGACCACCTGGCTACAAAACTGGCGTAGCATAAGGCAATCTGATTTATGGGAAAAGAGATGCTTTCCGCTTAAATAGGTGAAGAACGCGGCCAACCCGTCTATAATCGGCGCCCCAAGTAGAGGTAGACCATGACAGCAACCAATTTTTCCGAACTCGAACTCGATGAACGCCTGATCCTCGCACTGCGCGATAAAGGCTACGATCGCCCCACCGCTATTCAGGCCGAAGCTATCCCGCCGGCGATGGACGGGCGCGACGTATTAGGTTCGGCTCCGACCGGCACCGGCAAAACCGCCGCATTCTTGCTGCCCGTTTTGCAGCATCTGCTGGATTTCCCACGTAAGAAGTCCGGCCCACCGCGCGTTCTGATCCTTACCCCAACGCGTGAGCTGGCGATGCAGGTGGCCGATCAGGCGCGTGAATTGGCTGCTCATACCTCGTTGGATATCGCCACCATCACCGGCGGCGTGGCTTATATGAACCACGCGGAAGTGTTCAGCGAAAACCAGGACGTGGTGGTCGCCACCACCGGTCGCCTGCTGCAATACATTAAAGAAGAGAACTTCGACTGCCGCGCGGTGGAGACCCTGATCCTCGACGAAGCCGACCGCATGCTCGACATGGGCTTCGCGCAGGACATCGAAACCATCTCCGCCGAAACCCGCTGGCGCAACCAGACGCTGTTGTTCTCCGCCACGCTGGAAGGCGAAGCGATCCGCGAATTCGCCGAGCGCATTCTGAAAGAGCCGGTGGAAGTGGAAGCCGATCCGTCGCGCCGCGAACGCAAGAAAATCCTGCAGTGGTACTACCGCGCCGACGACGTGCAGCACAAAACCGCCCTGCTGGTGCACCTGCTGAAACAGCCGGACGTGCAGAAATCGGTGATCTTCGTGCGCAAGCGCGAGCGCGTGCATGAGCTGGCCACCTGGCTGCGCGAAGCGGGCATCAATACCTGCTATCTCGAAGGCGAAATGGTGCAGGCCAAGCGCAACGAAGCGGTTAAACGCATGATGGACGGCCGGGTCAACGTGCTGGTCGCCACCGACGTCGCCGCCCGCGGTCTGGATATCCTCGATATCACCCACGTATTCAACTTCGACATGCCGCGCACCGCGGACACCTACCTGCACCGCATTGGCCGTACCGGCCGCGCCGGGCGCAAAGGCACCGCCATCTCGCTGGTTGAGGCGCACGACCACCTGCTGCTGGGCAAAGTGGGCCGTTACCTGAACGAACCGCTGAAGCCGCGGGTGATCGACGAGCTGCGGCCGAAAACCAAGGTGCCGAGCGAGAAGAGCAACGGCAAGCCTTCGAAGAAGGTGCTGGCCAAGCGCGCGGAAGACAAGGTGAAGAACAAGGAAAAAGCCAAGGTGAAAGTGCGTCATCGCGATGCCAAAAACGTCGGCAAACGTCGGCAAGCCAAGGCCAAACCGGAAGGCAACGGCGCGGAATAACCCCGGCCCGCATGAAGAAAACCGCCTTTTCAGGCGGTTTTCTTATGGCCGCTTACCGCTGCGCGTAGCGCGTCGCCAGGCGCTGCCCCTTCAGCCAGGCGTCCAGCTCGCGGTAGCCCGCCTTCAGCTCTTCATTCTGCAGATGCGCCGGCGTCTGCGAGAAATAAAACTGGAAGGTCATCCCCTGCCGGTTGCGCGCGCGGGCGTCCGCCCCGGCCTGCAACAGCATCAACGCCAGACGCGGCGCATTGATTTTCGCCGCCAGATGCAATGGCGTATCGCCCAACCGATCGCTCAGGGTGGCGTCCGCCCCCGCCGCCAACAGCAAGCGCAGCTGCTCTTCGCGCCCGGCCAGCACCGCCGCCGCCAACGGCGTAGCGCCGGTGACGGCATTGCGCGCATTCACCGGCGCCCCGGCAGCCAGCAGCATCCGCAGGCATTGCGCATCCCGCAGCGCGGCGGCGGTGTGCAACGCGCCGTTGCCGTCCAGCCCGGCGCCGGCATCGGCCCCGAGCTCAAGCAGCGCCTGCAGGCTCTGCGGCCGCTGCGACAGCATCGCCCATTGCAGCAGCGTGACCTGGCGGTCGCCCCGCTCGCGCAAACGCGCCTGCGTGGCCTGCGCGACAATCTCCGCTACGTCGCCCCGCGCCACCGCCTGGGCCAGCGCCTGATTGATTCGGCCGTCGAACGGCGATACTTCCTGTTTCATCTGTTGCTCCTTAGCCATCATCAGCAAACCGGCGACCGCGATCAGCGCCAGCAGAGCGGCCGCCAGCCCCTGCCGCAGGCGTCGCCGCTCAGGCATTGGCCTGCGCCTCCCACGGTTTTTGCTCCGCCATCGAACTGATGACCTTGTCGATACCGTGCGCCGTCAGGCTGCGATCCACATGCTTGCTCGGCCGCCAGTCGTCGATGCCGCTCAGGGTATCACCGTTGGCCAGCGTGATGTTGTGGCCGATGGCGTCCGGGATCAGCGAGGTCGATTCCTGGGTGCCGGTCAGCATGTCATATTGTTCGCTGTAGCGGCGGATGCCGCCCGCTTCCGCATCCCGCTTGGCGGCGGCGGGATCGATGCCCAGCCGGTTCAGCGTGTAATCGGATACGCCCGCGGCATTAAACGTCACCGCCACGCTGCCGGTCGCCAGCGCCGCCGTGGCCGCCAGGCCACCGCCAAGCGAGTGGCCGGCGATCGCCAGCGCATCGCCAAACGCCGCCTTGGCGCTTTTGGCCACCGCCACCGCCTGATTGTACTGCACATCGTCATAACCGGTCGCCTGGCGCACGTTGCTCAGCCAGTCGCGCCAGTCGTTGGTGCCGGCGAAGGCCAGCACATACTGTTGGTCATCGCTGTAGATACCGGCCTGGAAGCCCGAGGCCGCATCGTGCAGGCTGGCCGGATCGATACCCGCGCCAAGCAACGCGTTGTCGCTCAAACGGCTGAACCCGGCCGCGCCCTGGCCGTTCGGGGAATAAACGTCCTTCGCCAGCAGCGCCAGGGTGTAATCCCCCGGCTGCGATTGCTGCCCGCGGCTCACGCCCTGGCTGGCCGCCGAGATATCGCCGACCAGCGAATCGAACAGGTTGCGTGCGTTCAGGCTGTTCTGTGAAAGCGTGGCCGCCGGCGCTTGTTCCCCTGGCGTTTCAACGGCCGGTGCGGGCCTTGCCGCTTCGGGCTGCGTACGCGCTGCTGCAGGCGGCATTGCCGCCGGGGATACCGCCGAGGTAAAGCTTAAAGACATACTCATGCCGACTCCTTGTCGATAGACTTGATCTACTCAGCAACCAAATGGATGCTGCTGTAGCTATCGGCAGGTCGGAGGAGTTCTGTAATGCGGGGGATTATCTTTGCGCGGAATGTGATCCGGGTTCGATTTTCAATCGTCGGCCACGAAAAAGGGAGCCGAAGCTCCCCTGATTGACTGCGCCGCCGCTTACAGGCTTTCGGTAAAGGTACGGGCGATAACGTCACGCTGCTGCTCTGGCGTCAGCGAATTGAAACGCACCGCATAGCCGGACACGCGAATGGTCAGCTGCGGGTATTTTTCCGGATGCTTCACCGCATCTTCCAGCGTTTCGCGACGCAGCACGTTGACGTTCAGGTGCTGGCCGCCTTCCACGCGTACCGTCGGCTGCATTTCCAGCGGCACTTCGCGGTATTCTATCTGGCCCAGTTCGCTCACCGGCACCACCTGATCTTCCGCATAGTTCGCCTTGGCGCAAACGCAACGGGCCTCTGCTTTTTCGTCATCCAGCAGCCAGAAAGAATTCACCAGCGCCTGGTCCTTCGCTTGGGTAATTTGAATACCGGTAATCATTTTGTTGCCTCCGTACAAGGGCGAAAATTCCACTTCGTGAGAAAACCCAATTCTGGTTTCGGCCATTTGGTAAAACCATTGTTGTCTTGTTGTTCTGTATACCAGCCTGACCGGGTCAATTCTTTGATTAAAATCAATTTTTTCGAGGCAGGCATGATGATGGCCGGGGCAAATTTCTGTTTTATATCAATTTTCCCCTGCAGGGCTGCAGCAATTATTTTTGTAAATTTTCAAAAATAATTGCATATCGCGCACGGCGACAACGTCAAAAGCGGGTTTCGCTGCGCGGAGCGAAACGGTAAGCTATGCCCGATGAATTGCTAACGAAAACAAAGGAGAGCGTTTATGTCCACCTCCCTCACCTGGCATGACGTTATCGGCAAAGAAAAAGAGCAGCCCTATTTTGTTGAAACGCTCGCCTTTGTTGCCGCTGAACGCCAGGCCGGCAAGACCATTTATCCACCGCAGAAAGACGTGTTCAACGCCTTCCGTTTCACCGAGCTGGCGGACGTCAAGGTGGTGATCCTCGGTCAGGATCCTTATCACGGCCCCAATCAGGCCCACGGCCTGTCTTTCTCGGTGCGCCCCGGCGTGCCGGCGCCGCCTTCGCTGGTGAACATGTACAAAGAGCTGGCGACCGACATTCCCGGCTTTGAGCGCCCAAACCACGGCTGCCTGCAAAGCTGGGCCGAACAGGGCGTGCTGCTGCTCAACACGGTGCTGACCGTCGAAGGCGGCCGCGCGCATTCGCACGCCAACCTGGGCTGGGAAACCTTCACCGATAAAGTGATCGCCGCGCTGAATGAGAACCGCGAAGGCGTAGTGTTCCTGCTGTGGGGCTCGCATGCGCAGAAGAAAGGCAACTTTATCGACCGCCAGCGCCATCACGTGCTGAAAGCGCCGCACCCTTCGCCGCTGTCCGCGCACCGCGGCTTCCTCGGCTGCCGCCATTTCTCCCAGGCCAATCAGCTGCTGGAACAGCAGGGGCTGAAGCCGATCGACTGGCTGCCGCAGCTGCCACAGGAATAACACAGACGCAAAAAAGGCACCCTGAGGTGCCTTTCTTTACGATGCTGCCGGGGCGATTAAGCCTTGGCTTTGGAAACCGCGACCATCGCCGGGCGCAGCAGGCGGCCATTCAGCGTATAGCCTTTCTGCATCACCATCATTACGTGGTTCGGTTGGTGATCGGCGGATTCCATCAGGCTCATCGCCTGGTGCACGTCCGGGTTGAACGGCACGTTGACGTCGCCGACGATCTCGATGCCATACTTGCGCACCACGTCCTGCAGGGACTTCAGCGTCAGCTCGATGCCTTCGATCATCGCCGCCAGCTCAGGGTTGTTCTTATCGGCCAGCTCCAGCGCGCGCTCCAGGTTGTCGAGCACCGGCAGCAGATCGCCGGAGAATTTTTCCAGCGCGAACTTGTGCGCTTTCTCGATATCCAGCTCGGTGCGGCGACGGACGTTTTCCATCTCCGCCTTGGCGCGCAGCAGGCTGTCGCGTTCATGTTGCTGAGCTTCAGCCAGTTGAGCTTCCAGCTCGACAATGCGCTCATCACGCAGATCGACGCCCTCCGCCGCTTCCGGCAGCACTTCTCCGTGCTGGGCCTGCTGTTCCATTTCTTCCGAGACTTGCTCGTTTGGCGTCTTCTGTTCTTTACTACTCATGAATATCTCCGCGTTTTAGCATTAATCTCGCAACTTGGCTTATTATGGGGATCAAAACCGGGGTTTCAAGTCAACCGGTCACAATGTGGGGCATAAACTGGCCCCGGTGAGGAAAATCACAACAATGAATAAAAAATTCGCCTGTATCGGCATTGTTGGCCACCCGCGTCACCCTTCAGCGCTGGCAACGCACGAGATGCTGTTTCACTGGTTGGTCGCCCGCGGCTATTCGGTGATGATTGAGCGACAAATCGCCCAGGATCTGGGGCTGAAAGACGCCGTGACCGGCAGCCTGGCGGACATCGGCCAGCGGGCCGACCTGGCGGTGGTGGTCGGCGGCGACGGCAACATGCTCGGCGCCGCGCGCGTGCTGGCGCGTTACGACATCAAGGTGATCGGGGTGAACCGCGGCAACCTCGGCTTCCTTACCGACCTCGATCCCGACAACGCGCTGCAGCAGCTGGCGGACGTGCTGGAAGGCGAATACATCGATGAGCAGCGCTTCCTGCTGGAAACCATCGTGCACAAAGAACACCAGCAATGCCGCATCAGCACCGCCATCAACGAAGTGGTGCTGCACCCCGGCAAAGTGGCGCACATGATCGAATTCGAAGTGTATATCGACGATCGCTTCGCCTTCTCCCAGCGCTCCGACGGCCTGATTATCGCCACCCCGACCGGCTCCACCGCCTATTCGCTCTCCGCCGGCGGGCCGATCCTCACCCCGTCGCTGGAAGCCATCGCGCTGGTGCCGATGTTCCCGCATACCCTTTCCGCCCGCCCGCTGGTGATCAACGGCGACAGCACCATCCGGCTGAAGTTTTCGCATATCGGCAGCGATCTGGAGATCAGCTGCGACAGCCAGATCGCACTGCCGATCCAGGAAGGCGAAGAAGTATTGATACGCCGCAGTGATTTCCACCTGAATCTTATTCACCCGAAGGACTACAGCTATTTCAATACGTTAAGCACCAAGCTGGGCTGGTCAAAAAAATTGTTCTAAAAAGCGCGCCAGCCACTTTACTGTATATAAAACCAGTTTATACTGTATGAAACTACAGTTATGTGTTTATGCACAGGAAGGTTCCCATGCTGGCGCAATTGACCATCAGCAATTTTGCTATCGTTCGTGAGTTGGAAATAGATTTTCAACCGGGTATGACGGCGATTACCGGTGAAACCGGTGCCGGCAAATCCATCGCCATCGACGCGTTGGGGCTGTGCCTCGGCAACCGCGCCGACGGCAACGTGGTGCGCCTGGGGGCCTCCCGCGCCGACATCTGCGCCCGCTTCTCGCTGGCGGACACCCCGTCCGCCCGCGAGTGGCTGGAGCACAACCAGCTCGACGACGGCAGCGAATGCCTGCTGCGCCGCGTGATCAACGCCGACGGCCGCTCCCGCGGCTTTATCAACGGCACCTCGGTGCCCCTGTCGCAGCTGCGCGAGCTGGGCCAGCGCCTGATCCAGATCCACGGTCAACACGCCCACCAGCTGTTGCTCAAGCCGGAGCACCAGAAAACGCTGCTCGACGCCTATGCCGACGAACCCGCTCTGCAGGCGGAGATGCGCCAGGCCTACCACCGCTGGCACCAGAGCTGCCGCGAGCTGGCGCACCATCAGCAGCAGTCCGTCGAACGTGAAGCGCGCAAGCAGCTGCTGCAGTATCAGCTCAAAGAGCTGAACGAATTTGCGCCGCAGGCCGGAGAGTTCGAGCAAATCGACGCCGAATACAAGCGCCAGGCCAACAGCGGCCAGCTGCTGACCCTCAGCCAGCAAACCCTGCAGCTGCTGGCCGACGACGAAGAACACAACATGCTCAGCCAACTCAACAGCGCCAAGCACCTGCTGATTGAGCTGATCGGCATAGACGACAAACTGAACGGCCTGCTGGAGATGCTGGAAGAAGCCTCCATTCAGATCAGCGAAGCCAGCGACGAGCTGCGCCACTACGCCGATCGCATGGATTTGGATCCCAACCGCCTGCAGGAGCTGGAACAGCGCCTGTCGCGCCAGATCAACCTGGCGCGCAAGCACCAGGTGGCGCCGGAAGAGCTGCCGCAGCTGCACCGGCAATTGCTGGATGAGCAGCAGCTGCTGTCGCAGCAGGAAAGCGATCACGAGCACCTGAGCGAAGCGGTCGCCTTGCACCACCAGCAGGCGCTGACGCTGGCGGAACGGCTGCATCAGAAGCGCCGGCAGTACGCGGCCGAGCTGACCCTGCTTATCACCGACAGCATGCAGGCGCTGTCCATGCCGCACGGCAAGTTCAACATCGACGTACGCTTCGAACCGCAGCACCTGAGCGCCGAAGGCGCCAGCCGCACCGAGTTCTGCGTATCCACCAACCCGGGTCAGCCGCTGCAACCGCTGGCGAAGGTGGCGTCCGGCGGTGAGCTGTCGCGCATCGCGCTGGCCATTCAGGTGATCACCGCCCGCAAGATGGAAACGCCGGCGCTGATTTTCGACGAGGTGGACGTGGGCATCAGCGGGCCCACCGCGGCGATTGTCGGCCGCCTGCTGCGCCAGCTTGGCGAATCGACCCAGGTGATGTGCGTGACGCACCTGCCGCAGGTGGCGGGCTGCGGGCACCAGCATCTGTTTGTCAGCAAGCAAACCGACGGCACCGAAACCGAAACGCAGATGGCGCCGCTGGATAAACGCGCCCGCTTGCAAGAATTGGCGCGCCTGCTCGGCGGCAGCGAAGTCACCCGAAACACCCTGGCAAACGCAAAAGAACTGCTTGCCGCATAAAAAAGCTCAACTTTTTCACTTTCCTGAGGTCTGACTTTGGCGCTGTTTACCCGATAGATTTCAAGGTGCGCCAACGCGGCGGCAGAGAGAAGCTAACGCCGCTACAACTTGAAAGATGAAGGGTCTACCCAATAGATTTCAAGCTGTAGCAAGGCGGCAATCGAGAGAATCCTCTGGAGCTTAGTCAACTAAGTGACGGGGGTGAGCGAGAGAAGCCAACGCCGCTACAACTTGAAAGATGAAGGGTATAAAGGTTTCCAACGGCTGCAAGGTCTATTATCATCGGCATCCTATGCCCTAAAGGAATGTGATTACTATGCGCTGTAAAACGCTGACTGCTGCCGCTGTGGTTCTTGTGATGCTGACTGCAGGCTGTTCTACTTTTGAGAAGGTGGTTTATCGGCCTGACATCAATCAGGGGAACTACCTGACGTCGACCGACGTGGCGAAAATTCAAAAAGGTATGACCCAGCAACAGGTCGCTTATACATTGGGTACTCCAATGCTGCAGGATCCGTTCGGTACTCAGACGTGGTTCTATGTGTTCCGCCAGCAACCTGGCCATGAAGATATTACTCAGCAAACCCTGACGTTGACCTTCGACAGCGCGGGCGTGTTGACCGATATTCAGAACAAGCCGGCGCTGACCAAGTAATCGGCGCAGGAACTATCGTCCGGCCCCTGAGGGACGAATCAGGTTCTTCATGACAGTCACAGGCTGCAACTCGGAAGATAAAATTCTGATAAAAAATAAGGCGCTGAATGCGCCTTATTTTTTTGCCTTCTCCGCACGTTGGCGGCGCAGCTCTTTAGGGTCGGCGATCAGCGGGCGATATATCTCCACTCGATCGCCATCGTTCAACAGGTCGCCCAGCTTGGCCGGACGGCTGTAGATCCCCAGTTTGTTGCTTTGCAGATCGATATCCTGACGCAGCTCCAGCAAGCCGGAGGCCTGAATAGCCTGCTCAACGCTGCTGCCTTCCGGCAGTTTGACCTTGCGCAGATATTGGCGTTCCGGCAAGGCGTACACCACCTCGACCTGGATCTCAGACACTGTAAACCTCTTTCGCCCGTTGGGTGAAAGCCTGCACCATGTTGCCCGCCAGCTCTTTGAATACCTTGCCGAACGCCAGCTCAATCAATTTATTGGTGAACTCAAAATCCAGATGCAGCTCAACCTTGCAGGCTTCTTCGCTCAGCGGCGTAAACTGCCAGCCGCCCATCAGCTTGCGGAACGGGCCGTCAACCAGCTGCATGTTGATGCTCTGGTTATCCAGCAGCGTGTTGCGCGTGGTAAAGGTTTTGCTGATACCGGCCTTGGCGACGTCTACCGCGGCGGTCATTTCGTTGTTGGATGCGTTAATCACCCTGCTGCCGGTACAACCAGGCAGAAAATCGGGGTAAGAATGAACATCGTTAACCAACTGATACATCTGCTCGGCGCTGAACGGCACTAACGCAGACCTACTGATCTGGGGCATATCATTTCCTGTAAGACACAAAACGTACAGATAATACCATTTATCTATCGGCAAACAAAAAATCTGCTACGCAGCGGATAGATCAAAAATGCGGAAAATTGCGCAGGTGCTGAACGGGAAAGGATTTCTTTCGCTGACGCATCCAGTATAATGAACGCACTATGACAAAGAAAAAAGCACACAAACCCGGTTCCGCCACCATTGCTCAAAACAAGCGCGCGCGTTTCGAATACTCCATCGAGGAAGAGTTCGAGGCGGGCCTGTCGCTGCAAGGGTGGGAAGTAAAATCGCTGCGTGCCGGCAAAGCCAACCTCAGTGACAGCTACGTGACGTTCCGTGATGGCGAAGCCTATCTGTTTGGCGCCACCATCAGCCCGCTTAACGTAGCCTCGACGCACGTGGTGTGCGATCCGACACGTACCCGCAAACTGCTGCTGAAAAGGCGCGAGCTGGACACGCTGCTCGGCCGCGTCAACCGCGAAGGCTATACCGTTGTCGCCCTGTCCATGTATTGGAAAAATGCCTGGAGCAAGGTGAAAATCGGCGTGGCCAAGGGTAAGAAAGAACACGATAAGCGCGATGACATCAAAGATCGTGAATGGCAGACGGCGAAAGCCCGTATCATGAAGCACGCCAACCGATAAGCCTCTGGCTTAACGAGGTAATCTTCTGGTATACTGCACAAAGTTACTTGGGGCTGATTCTGGATTCGACGGGATTTGCGAAGCCCTAGGAGCATGCCGAGGGGCGGTTGGCCTCGTAAAAAGCCGCAAAAAAATAGTCGCAAACGACGAAAACTACGCCCTAGCAGCTTAATACCCTGCTAAGAGCCCTCTCTCCCTAGCCTCCGCTCTTAGGACGGGGATCAAGAGAGGTCAAACCCAAAAGAGATCGCGTGGATGTCCTGCCTGGGGCTGAAGCGTTAAATCCAATCAGGCTAGTTTGTTAGTGGCGTGTCCATCCGCAGCTGACCGGCGAATGTAAAGATTGGACTAAGCATGTAGTGCCGACGGTGTAGTAATTTCGGACGGGGGTTCAAATCCCCCCAGCTCCACCAAATAGGTCACCGGTGATACCAGATAGATCCGGCGATAATAGCGAAAAAGCCCGCAACTTCGGTTGCGGGCTTTTTTGTGTCTGCGGTTTCTGCCCCGGTGCTCCCGGGCCGCACGGCGTCAGTGATCCAAATACAGATAATGCAGCCAGCTGGTCATGCGCAGCAGCACTTTGCGCATGATGGAGAGGTGTTCGAAGTGCTCGGTGTATACCGCCGTTTGTGCGGTAACGCCGTCGGGCAGCCGATCCAGCTCCGGGTTCGGCGCCAGATCGATCACGGCATAAACCCCCTCCTGAGCCGCACCGGTATTCAGCCCCTGCAATGCGCCGCTGGCCTGATAGCTGCCGCCGGGCACTACCGGCAGCACCCGCGTTACCGCGCCGGTATAAACCTGCCCCGGCAGGCCGTTGAACACCACTTCAGCTTGGTCACCCTGCGCCAAGCGCAGGATCGAGTTTTGACGAAACGCCGCCACAACCTGGCGTTTCTGCTGAGGAATAAAAATCATCACCGGCTTGAAAGGCAGGCGAACCGCCGTGGTGCCAGGCCGCGCCAGCACCTGGGTGACATAACCGTCGCTCGGCGCGCGCACCAGGGTTTGTTCCAGGTTGTAGCCGGCCTCGGCGATCTGCGATTTCAGGCTGGCGATGTGGGCGTCTTCGCCGTTGTAATGGCCGGAAAGCCGTTCCTGCGCCTGTTGATGCTGCGCCCTGGCGGCCTGCAGCGCGGCGGACTGCGCCAAATATTGCTGATGCGCATGGCTGACATCCTGCTCCGAGAAAGGATTCACCGCCATCGCCGCGCCTTTCGCATAGCGCTGGTAATCTTTGCTCGCGCGTTGATATTCGGCGTTCACCCGCTGCACATTAGCCGCGGACTCATCCAGCGTCGCCTGCCGCGCGCGTACGTCCGCCTCTGCGCCGGCAAGATCCGCCTGCAGTTTATTCAGCCTGGCTCGGTAGCGAGTATCGTCGAGACGAAACAGCAGCTCCCCCTGGCGCAGTAACACATTGGTTTTATCCGTTACCTCGACAATCACTCCCGATACCTGGGGCACGATGGGGACGGAAATCGCAATCTTCTGCGCCCGATCGGTATAAGGATGGTTGTAATTCATTGCCAGAATCAGAGCCCCGACAATAAAAATCCCCCCCAGCACCGCGGTGGGCACCGTCCATTTATTAACCGGGATGCGAAACAGTTTGAATATGCCGTAGGTCAGCGCAACGTAGCTGAGAATAATTAATAAGTCCATACCCTTTTCTCAACCTATATTTGGCGTCATGGCGGCGGTTGCAGATTTCCGCTGCAGTTCGGCTTCGAGTTGCTCGATACGCGCCTGCAGCGCGGCGGGTTCGGCGGCTTGCTCCGCCATGCCCCACCCGCGATCGGGCCGGTATAACGTGGCCCAGATCCACAGCAGCGGCCAAATGGCATGCAGCGTAAACAGGCTGACCCAGCCGGCGACATGAATGGCATCCTGATGAGGATGCCGGCGTTTTTTGGCTAACAGGTAAGGAATATCGTGGATAATGATAACGCCGTAAAATAAAATCAAAAATACGGCAATCAACACGCCTAAGGCGAAGTAATTAAGAAACATGTAAAACCCTGGTTATTAGTCGCAGGCAGCTGCATTATGCCTGGTGCGTATTATATTGCTTTATATCGCTGGCAATAATATCGATGGCGTTTTTCACATCGCCCACTGTCAGCTGCGTTTTCTCATTATTGAG
Organism: Serratia ficaria; assembly: GCF_900187015.1. Lineage (NCBI taxonomy): Bacteria > Pseudomonadati > Pseudomonadota > Gammaproteobacteria > Enterobacterales > Yersiniaceae > Serratia > Serratia ficaria. The sequence goes on from NZ_LT906479.1 coordinate 4,028,004, forward strand.
GTTTTCGCCGGACGCCTTTCTCACCACCTTGATCACCGGCTGATGGGTTGAAGCATCGATAAACTCCCCTTCCATATACACCGCGCTTTCCATGGTGCGGTGCCCGGTCACGCTCTGGGTTGCGGCGATCAGCAGGGTAATCGGCAGCACTTCGTAAACCTGCAGCCCCTTTTTATGCGTATCGATCGCCGTGATCGCCCCGCGGAAAATCAGCGTGTTCTCGCGCGGCATATCCACCAGGGTGAAATGGGAGCCCATCGCCTGTTTGAACTGCCGATTGGTATAGCTGAGGATATTATCAAGTGCGCGCTGGCTCACCATTTCGCTCGGTTGTGGCCGCGGGAAATAGATCATCGGCTGGTAGACCAGATATTGATAACGCGTAAAATCCGCCTTCGGATCTTTCCAATACAATACGTCTCTGCCTGATGCGGATTCGCCTTTGGTAATATCCTGGTAGTTATTAAGAAATTTGGCGTATTTTTCTTTTTCGGTTACCGCAGACGAGCACGACGCCAGCAGCAACATCGCAGGTAAAACGGCTGCCCTTGTCACTTTCATTGAATTATTTCTCTTTATTTTGCAGTTGATATCAAATAATCAGCCGAAATAATACCCATCAGGCAGGGATAAGTCATATGACAATTATATCAAACAGGTATATCATTTTTGATATGTAAAACCATATTGTCTGCCGTGATGAAACCAAAAGACTTCCGCATCGAAGAGCTCAGGATAGTGCGCGCGATCGCCGAAACGGCCAGCGTCAGTAAGGCGGCGCAGCTGCTGGATATGCCGCAGTCGAACGTGTCGCGCGCCCTCACCGCGCTGGAGCGGCGACTCGGGCTGGAGCTCTTCATCCGCAGCCCGCGCGCGTTGGCATTGACCGAATTTGGCGCGCAGTTTTTGCGCCGCGCCGCCCTGCTGTTGGATGAGCATAGCGACCTGCTGGACATGTCGGGCACCTACAAGCGCAGCCTGAACGGCATGGTCACCCTCGGCGCGCCAATCGGCATCCACTCATTCCTGGCGCATTATCTGCTGCCGCCGCTGCTGCATCAGGCGCCCGAGCTGACCGTCGATTTGCTTACCCGCAATCCGGACGAACGAGAGAAAAAATATGGCGCGGTTTTCGACACTGACTGCGATCTGCTGATCAGCTTCTTCCAGCCGCAAAACGAAAGCCTGATCGCCAGGCCCTTTACCCGCTTTCGCGTCGGGCTGTTCGCCTCACCGGATTACATCGCCCGCACCCCGCTGGCGGAACCGGAGGAGCTGCACCGGCATCGCTGCATTACCCTGCGCATGCTGGGAGGCAGCCGCAACACCTGGAGTTGCTACGATCGGCAGGGGCAGCAGATGCAAATGGCGGTCACCGGAACCAGCATCTGCGACAATATATTGCCGGCCATCGAGCTGGCCAAGCAGGGGCTGGGGATTGTCTACGCGCCCTATTATTCGGTCGCGTCGGCGCTGGAGTCCGGCTCGCTGCTGCCATGCATTGAGCGCGAACGCTGCATCGATATGCAGGCCTACCTCATTTATCCTCAGCGCGGCGTGCTGCCTCATCGGGTCCAGGTGATGATGGACAGCATCATGGCCAACATCAAATTGCATGCGCATCGGCTGGTTTAAGCCGTGGCCTTCGGCGCCTGCCGGATGAAATCGATGAACGCCCGCAGCGGCGAGGGGATAAAGCGTCGATCGGAATAGTAGAGAAACGGGCCGGAAAATTGCGGCCACCAGGCTTCGAGCACCGGCTCCAGTTCGCCGCTGGCCAGGCTGGGCGCTAACCAGTCTTCGAACAAATAGATAATGCCGACGCCGGCTATCGCCGCCGCGACGGCCAGATCGGTCGCGCCGCCGGCCTGCACCATTAACGGTCCATCGGGATATATTTCCAGCGTCTCTCCCCGCCTTTCGAATTCCCAGGGATAAATTTTTCCGCTGGGGAAACGGCCCAGCAGGCAGGCGTGGGTAAGCAGCTCTTGGGGATGGGCGGGTCGCCCGCACCGGGCGAGATAAGCCGGCGATGCCGCCGCGGCAAAGCGCTGCACTCTGGGCCCGATGGGCACCGCAATCATGTCCTTTTCCAGGCGTTCTTCATAACGAATGCCGGCGTCGCAGCCGGCGGCCAATACGTCGACGAAGCTTTCTTCGGTCTGTATTTCCAGTTTGATATCCGGGTAGGCGGCGAGAAATGCCGGTATCAGCGCGGGCAGCGCCAGGCGCGCGACGCTCACCGGCACGTTCAGCCTCAGCGTGCCGGCGGGCTTGTCGCGAAAACCGTTCACCACGTCGAGCGCGCTTCGCACCTCATCCAGCGCCGGCCCCAGCCGCTCCAGCAGGCTATAGCCGGCGGCGGTCGGCGTCACGCTGCGCGTAGTGCGGTTAAACAGCCGAACGCCAAGCTGTTTCTCCAGGCGCCGGATGGCATCGCTCACGCCGGAAGCGCTGCGCCCCAGGGTTCTGGCGCCTTCGCGGAATCCCCCTGCGCGCGCCACGGCCAGAAAGGCGTGCAGATCCTCTAAATCAGTATTCATTGTCCGTCACCCCGTACAACCTGTCCAGCGTCACCCGGCTTATCGCCACCGAAAGCCGCGCCTATCATAGCCCCGTGCAGTTGACCCGTTCACGACCTTCAAAGGAAACAGGCTATGTCCAATCACTCTACGCATCCCACATTCAACCTCGGCGGCCGAAACGTCAAGCGGCTCGGCTACGGCGCCATGCAGCTGGCCGGGCCGGGCGTATTCGGGCCGCCAAAGGATCGGCAGGCGGCGCTGACGGTGCTGCGGGAGGCCGTCGCCTCCGGCGTCAACCATATCGACACCAGCGACTTCTATGGCCCGCACATCACCAACCGGCTGATCCGTCAGGCGCTGGCGCCTTACCCCGAAGATCTGACCCTGGTCACCAAAATCGGCGCCCGTCGGGGAAGCGACGCCTCATGGCTGCCGGCGTTCTCCGCCGCGGAGCTGACCGGCGCGGTGCATGACAACCTGCGCAATCTCGGCCTCGAAAGGCTGGACGTGGTAAACCTCAGGATCATGTTTGATACGCACCGCCCGGCGGAAGGCTCGATAGAGGCTCTGCTGGCGCCGCTCGTGGAATTGCAGCGACAAGGATGGGTGCGGCATATCGGCCTGAGCAATGCGACCCCGGCCCAGGTCGCCGAGGCGCGTGCAATGTGCCGCATCGTTTGCGTGCAGAACCACTACAACCTGATCAATCGCGGCGACGACGATCTGATCGACGATCTGGCCCGCGCCGGGATCGCCTACGTGCCGTTCTTCCCGCTCGGCGGCTTCAGCCCGATTCAATCCCAGGCGCTGTCCGCGATCGCCCTGCGCCTGGGCGCCACGCCGCTGCAAACCGCATTGGCCTGGCTGTATCACCGCTCGCCGAATATTTTGCTGATCCCCGGCACCTCTTCCGTGGCTCATTTGCGGGAAAATCTGGCGGTGCCGACGCTCCCCTGGACGGAAGATATCGGCCGGGCGCTGGACGCCCTTGTCTGATTACGCATATAGGAAACTGCAGCGGAACATTGCTCGCCGTTAATATTCGGCGAATGACCGCCGGCCGGTGAAAAACTTATTTTCTCCGTCTCCTAGCACCATAAAAAGGCAATGCAAAGCGGCCAGTCGTCCAATTTTGGACATTTTCATCCGTGCACTCGGCTTTAAACCATGCGTAATATTGGCTTGAGACAAATATAAGGAGTGCATGATGAGAAATAGAATAAAAGTGCTGATCGCCGGCATGTGTTTATTTTCCGCCAGCTCGGTTTTCGCCGCCGAAGGTCTGCAGAGCGCCAGTCGCCTGGCCGGCGTTCTTGATTTGAGCCAAACGCAGCGCCAGGAAATTCACGTTATTCGCGACAAGGCCCAGCTGCAGCTGGACAGCATCAAAACCGATAAAGACGACCGCGGCGCGATCCTGAAAGTGCTGAAGTCGGGGCAGTGGGATGAACCGACGGTAAAAAAGCGCATTGCAGAAATGGGCATTTACCAGCAGCAGGCCGACTATATCCGCTACCGCTACTTGTTTGACGTGATGCAAACCCTGACGCCAGATCAAAAAGGCAAACTGCAGAAAATAATCAAATAACCCCATCCCCGCCGCCCGGCCGCGCCGCCGCACCCTCGGCGGCGCGGCCGCTCCACGCAATCCGTCGCCAATCCTCTATACTCAGCCGGTGCAATACGCATAAACTGGCGGGCTAACGCGCTGATTAATGGGGAATCAAGGTGACAGACAATCCGCAAGCAACCGGCAATGGCCAGGCTAACGACCACTTCAACGACGCGTTGCAAAAAATTCTGCCGCACAAGCCCCACGACATCATCGCCGACTTGATGGCGGCGCTGCAGCCGGAGGCCAGCGCGATCACCGCCCGGCGCTCACGCCAGTTCAGCGGCAAAAATCCGCAGGTTTACCTGCTGTTGCGCGGCGCGGTTCATCTGCATCGCCAGTCGGACGATCTGCTGATGACCACCATCTACGCGCCGCACATCATCGGCCTGGCCGAGCTGCTGCATCCGGTGGGGAAAACCTACCTGCATCTGGACAAAGACTGCGAGATCCACGCCGTGGCCGGCGCCAAAGTGCTGCAAAAGCTCAACGAGCAGCCGAGGCTGTGGGCCGACGTCGCGCGCATTTTGGCCTATCAGCTGCATTTCGCCAGCCTGCGCGACCTGCACCTGTTGAATAACCATGCCTATGACGCCATCCGCGGCAAGCTGTTGGAGTTGATGAATGCGCCGGCCAGCACCCGCAGCCAATATTCGGCGCTGCGTTATATTCAGGAGCGCACCACGCTGGCACGCAGCACCATATTAAAATGCCTTAGCGACTTGAAGACCGGCGGTTATATCGCCATGGAGAAAGGACATCTCACGCAAGTATTCAACCTGCCGCAAAGATATTAAAAAAATGCCGCTGGTTTCGCCAGCGGCAACGGACACTACTGATATGGTCTTTCTTGCTTTATTCGTGTTCACACACACGCCGACCATAATAAATGCATTGAATTTAAAACCTACCGTTATTCGGTCCGAATTCGGACTCTTCCCGCGCTGATTATTCCGTAAAATACACCGCAATACCTTTCTGCAATTAATCAGCCGCCAGACTGCCTTGCGATATTGTTTGGCCAACGGGATAACCATGAAAAGAAAACCACTATGCTTAACCGGCAGCCTGCTGCTGTGCGGCGGTCTGTTGCTTACCGGCTGCAAGGACCCATCCACCTCCAGCGCGCAGGTTCGGCCGCACCCGGTTGGCGTGGTGACCCTGCGGCCGCAGCCGCTGGCGGTCAAAACCGAGCTGCCGGGGCGCACCAGCGCCTACCGTACCGCGGAAGTGCGACCGCAGGTGAGCGGCATCATCCTCAAACGTCAGTTTGTCGAAGGCAGCGACGTTCAGGCCGGGCAGTCGCTGTACCAGATTGACCCCGCCACCTACCAGGCTGCCTGCGACAGCGCGCAGGGCGAGCTGCAGAAGGCGCTGGCCAACAGCGACATCGCTCGCCTGACGGTGCAGCGCGAACGGCCGCTGCGGGCGAAAAATTACGTCAGTCCGCAAGAGTTCGATACCCGCGTGGCCAAGGCCAGGCAGGCCGAGGCCGAGGTTGCCGCCGCCCGCGCCGCGCTGGAAAGCGCCCGCATCAACCTGCGCTACACCCGGGTGCTGGCGCCGATTGCCGGGCGCATCGGCAAGTCGAGCGTTACCGAAGGGGCGCTGGTCGACGCCGGCCAGGGCAGCGCGCTGGCCACGGTGCAGCAGCTGGATCCGATGTATGTCGACGTCACCCAGTCGAGCGACGACTTTCTCAAGCTGAAGCAGGCCATCGCCTCCGGCGCCATCACCCATCGCGCCGGTAACGTACCGGTCAGCCTGATCCTGGGCAACGGCCAACCCTATCGGCCGGTCGGCACGCTGGAATTCTCCGATGTCACCGTCGATCAAACCACCGGCTCCATCACCCTGCGCGCCATCATCCCCAATCCGCAGCACATCCTGCTGCCCGGCATGTATGTTCGCGCCGAGATTGATCAGGGCGTGCAGCAAAACGCGCTGCTGGTGCCGCAGCAAGGCATCACCCGCAACCCGCGCGGCGAAGCGACGGCGCTGATCGCCGACGCCCACGATAGGGCGCAGCTGCGCCGGGTGACCGCAGCTCAGGCGATTGGCGACAAATGGCGGGTAACCTCGGGGCTGAAGGCCGGCGACCGGGTGATCGTCAGCGGCCTGATGCGCCTGAAACCGGGGATGAAGGTACGGCCGACGGAAGAGACTCCGGCCACCGCCGAAGCCCTGTCCGACGTCTATCACGGTTAAGGGGCGCTGAAGCATGTCTGATTTCTTTATCAATCGGCCGATATTCGCCTGGGTGGTCGCCATCATCGTCATGATGGCCGGCGCCTTGGCCATCATCAAACTGCCGATCGCCCAGTACCCCACCATCGCGCCGCCGGCGGTCAGCATCAGCGCCAGCTATCCGGGGGCCGACGCCAGGACGGTGCAGGACACGGTCACCCAGGTGATTGAACAGAACATGAACGGCCTGGACGGCCTGATGTACATGTCATCCAACAGCGACGCCGCCGGCAACGCCACCGTCACCCTCACCTTCGCGACCGGCACCGATCCGGACATCGCCCAGGTGCAGGTGCAAAACAAACTGCAGCTGGCGATGCCGCTGCTGCCGCAGGCGGTGCAGAACCAGGGCATCAACGTGCAGAAGGCCTCCAGCAGCTTCCTGATGGTGGCCGCCTTCACCTCCGACAGCGGCGCCATGACGCAGGCGGATTTGGCGGACTATACGGTCGCCAATATCAAGGATCCGATCGGCCGCACCAGCGGCGTCGGCCAGGTGCAGCTGTTCGGCGCTCAGTACGCCATGCGCGTGTGGCTGGATCCCACCAAGCTCGATAATTATCGGCTAACCAGCGAAGACGTGGTGCGCGCCATCAAGGCGCAGAACAACCAGATCGCCGGCGGCCAGCTCGGCGCCCTGCCCGCGGTGCCCGGACAGCAGCTCAACGCCTCGATCATCGCCCAAACCCGCCTCGGTTCGCCGCAGCAGTTCGGCAATATTTTGCTGCGCGTCAATCAGGATGGTTCGCAGGTGCGCCTGCGCGACGTCGCGCGCATTGTGCTCGGCAGCGAAAACTACACCACCGGCGCGGAATACAACGGCAAACCCGCCGCCGGCCTGGGCATCAAGCTGGCGACCGGCGCCAACGCGCTGGATACCGCCAACGCGGTGAAGGCCGAAATCTCGCGGCTGGAGCCCTACTTCCCCGCCGGCATGCGGGTGGTGTACCCATACGACACCACGCCGTTCGTCAAAATCTCCATCAGTGAAGTGGTGAAAACGCTGTTCGAGGCCATCATCCTGGTGTTCCTGGTGATGTATCTGTTCCTGCAAAACTTCCGCGCCACGCTGATCCCCACCATCGCGGTGCCGGTGGTGCTGCTCGGCACTTTTGCGGTGTTGGCTGCCTGCGGCTTTTCGATCAACACCCTGACGATGTTCGGCATGGTGCTGGCGATCGGCCTGCTGGTGGACGACGCCATCGTGGTGGTGGAGAACGTCGAACGGGTCATGTCCGCAGAGGGGCTGCCGCCGAAAGAGGCCACCCGCAAATCGATGGGGCAGATACAGGGCGCGCTGGTCGGCATCGCCATGGTGCTGTCGGCGGTATTTATCCCGATGGCGTTTTTCGGCGGCGCCACCGGCGCCATCTATCGCCAGTTCTCGGTCACCATCGTTTCCGCCATGGTGCTGTCGGTGCTGGTGGCGATGATCCTGACGCCGGCGCTGTGCGTCACCCTGCTGAAACCCGGCGTGCACGCGCCTAAAACCGGCTTTTTCGCCTGGTTTAATCGCCTGTTCGACCGCAGCACCCGGCATTATCAAAACAGCGTCGGCAACATTCTCAACCATACCGGCCGCATGTTGCTGATTTACCTGTTGATTGTCATCGGCATGGCGCTGCTGTTCATCCGCTTGCCCAGCGCCTTTCTGCCCGACGAGGATCAGGGCGTGTTCATGAACATGATCCAGCTGCCGGCCGGCGCCACCCAGCAGCGCACCGAAGCGGTACTGGACAAGGTGACCCATTACTACCTGAACGGTGAAAAGGCCAACGTCAACTCGGTCTTTACCGTCGCCGGATTCGGCTTCAACGGCAACGGCCAAAACAACGGGCTGGCGTTCGTCAGCCTCAAGGACTGGAGCCGCCGCCCAGGGGAGAAAAACAAGGTCGAGGCAATCATTAAACGCGCCAACATGGCCTTTGCCCATACCATCAGGGAGGGCGTCGCCTTCGCCTTTAACCTGCCGGCCATTACCGATCTCGGCACCGCCACCGGCTTCGACTTCGAACTGATCGACAACGGCGGCCTCGGCCATGCGGCACTGACCAAGGCGCGCAACCAGCTGCTGTTCATGGCCGGCAAATTCCCCGACGTGGTGACCAGGATCCGCCCCAACGGCCTGGAGGATACCCCGCAGTTCAAGGTGGACGTCGATCAGGCCAAGGCCGAAGCGCTGGGGGTTTCAGTCAACGACATCAACCAGACGCTGTCCACTGCCTGGGGCGGCACCTACGTCAACGACTTTATCGACCGCGGCCGGGTGAAGAAGGTGTATGTGCAGGCCGACGCCCGCTACCGCATGCTGCCCGACGATCTCAACCAGTGGTACGTGAAGGGCAACCGCGGCCAAATGGTGCCGTTCTCCGCCTTCGCCAGCGCCCACTGGCAATACGGCTCGCCGCGGCTGGAGCGTTATAACGGCCTGCCTTCGATGGAAATCCTCGGGGAGCCGGCGCCGGGGCGCAGCTCGGGCCAGGCGATGATGCTGATGGAGAAGCTGGCGGCCAGGCTGCCGAAGGGTATCGGCTACGACTGGACCGGCATGTCCTATCAGGAACGGCTTGCCGGCAATCAGGCGCCGGCGCTGTATGCCATCTCGCTGGCGGTGGTGTTCCTGTGCCTGGCGGCGCTGTATGAAAGCTGGTCGATCCCGTTCGCCGTGATGCTGGTGGTGCCGCTCGGCGTGGTCGGAGCGCTGCTGGGCACCACCCTGCGCGGCCTCGACAACGACGTTTACTTCCAGGTGGGCCTGCTGACCACCATCGGCCTGTCGGCCAAAAACGCCATTTTGATCGTCGAGTTCGCCAAGGCGCTGATGGAGAAAGAAGGCAAGCCCCTGTTGGCCGCCACGCTGGAGGCAACGCGCATGCGCCTGCGGCCGATCCTGATGACCTCGCTGGCGTTTATTCTCGGCGTGCTGCCGCTGGTGATCGGCAGCGGCGCCGGTTCCGGCGCGCAGAATGCGGTCGGCACCGGCGTGATGTGCGGCATGATCAGCGCCACCCTGCTGGCCATTTTCCTGGTGCCGGTGTTCTTTGTCGTGGTGCTGCGCCGCTTCGGCGGCAAGCGGCCCGATTAACCCTGGCGGGCCGTTCGGGCCCCGCCATCAAAAAGGCATTCTCCAACTTTATCGCTTCTGAATCACCGCGGTCCGATTCCGGACCCGGTTTGCGTGTTATCGCTGCGGTGAACATGGGATCCTGAACGCATCCGAGAAAACTGAGCGCGGGAGCGGCGTTATTTCCCCCATCGGCGCGGCTCCCCTGTCAGCCTCAGGCGTTCCTCGGTTCAACGAGAGGAAAATAGCATGTTCAACATGAAGAAATTACCCTGGGTTTTGATGATGCTGTTAGCGTTGAGCGGCTGCGATCGCGCGCAGGAGAACCCTGCGCCGCCGGCATCCTCCGCCGCGCAAACGCCGACGGCGCCGTTTGGCGGCCGCCAGCCGGACGGGGGCAACGCGCAACCCTTGGATCAGCTGCTCGGCCCGATCGCCCTGTTTCCGGACGGCCTGCTGGCGCAGGTGCTGGCCGCCAGTACTGCGCCCGAACAGGTCAGCGCCGCCAACGCCTGGCTGTTGCAACACCGAACCCTGACCGGCGATGCGCTGGCGCAGGCGGCGAACGCTCAGCCCTGGGCGCCGGCGGTAAAATCCCTGACCCGCTTCCCCGATGTGCTGCAGCAAATGGCGCAGAACCCGGGCTGGACTCAGGCGCTTGGCGCCGCCTACACGCGAGCGCCGGGTGAGGTAATGAACGCCGTGCAGCTGCTGCGCCAACGCGCCGGCAACAGCGGCGCGCTGAAAAGCAACGCGCAGCAGCAGGTGATCGTTAGCGGCGCGGCGCCGGCGCAGACCATCGTCATCAAACCCGCGCAGCCCAACGTGGTGTACGTTCCCAGCTACGGCGCCGCCGTTTACGGCAACCCGCCGGTGGCCTACTATCCCGGCTATACGCCGCCGCCGGCCTACGGCTCCGGCGACAGGCTGGCGACCGGGTTAATCGGCTTTACCGCCGGCGTGATGGTGGGATCGCTGTTCGATAACAGCTGGGGGGTGCGCTGGGGCGGCAGCCCGGCGGTGGTGTACAACAACCGCACCTTCGTCGGCAACGTTCAGATTCAGCGCCACGACTGGCGCCACACCGCCTATGCGCCGCGCGCCCCTTTCAGCGAACCGCACTTCGCCCCGGCGCGCAGCAACTTTACCCCGCGGGCCGCGGCGACGCCGGCCTTCAGCCCGCAGCGCAACGCCGCACGTTACGCCGGGCCAACCCGCACCGCATCAAAACGGCCGGAGCGCCGCGTCGCGCATGCGCTGCCGCCGCGAGAACGCCATCTGGCCCCCGGCCCGGCGCGGTTGCCGTCCGTACGTCAGCCGCGGTTCCAGACGGAGCGCGATGCGCGGCCATTCGCCGCCTCTCACGCGGGCTTTTCCACCGCGCTGAATCATGCCTGGGGCGCGGGGCACGCCCTCGGCGGCGGCTACCCTCGCCGCCGGCTGTAGCGCCGCCAGGGCGGACGAATGCGCCACGCTCAATCTGCATCGGGCGGTTACAGCGTGCGCGTATACACTCGCGAAGCCTCGCCCCAGGGATGATAGCCCAGCCCGTTAAAGGCAAAGCCCCGCCGCTCGTAGTAACCTTCCAGATCGGTACATAAATGCAACTGCGGGAAGCCCATTTGCCGCGTGGCTTGCGCCACATGCTCGATCAGCAGCGCACCATAGCCGCGGCCGCGGTGCGCTTCCTCCACGTACAATGCGCACAACCAGGGATACAGCTCGCCGCGGCTGATAAAGTCGTTGGTGATCAGGCCCGCGCAGCCGAGAATGTGGTCGCCGGCCATCAGCAGGTACCACTGCGGCAGCGGATTAGCCGCATCGATACAGCGGGTGATGGCATCTTGATACACCATCAGGGACTCCGGCGAAGCCCACTGCTGCTGGAAGTAGCCAATGGCTCGCGAGGCGAGCTCGGGTGACTGACGCACTGAAATAATGTCCATATTCGTTCCTGTTTATTTTCGTTTTCCGCCAGCGTGAAATTATGCCGCATCTCGCCACCTTTAGGTGGAAAAACGCCTGGCGGTTGCAGCCAGGCCCCTGACCCCCGCGGGTTCAACGACGCCGCAGCATAGAGAGCGGAACAGGATGAAAGAGGCCGGCTATGGCATGTCTCATGCGCTTCCATTTCGCCGCTTCCGGGCGAAAACCGCCGTCTGAACAATGAGGATGTTATTTTTCTAAGCCGGCGCGTTTCTCTTTCAGCGAAATGCCAGAATCAGAAAAACCTTATATTGCATTTTTACAAACCATCAGATTAATTATTATTTAGCTTGAAATCACAAGGGAAATTAGCGAAAGACGCCTTCAGGATAAAAACACCGTTCAAAATGTGTCTTTACCACCGATGGGATTATTTATAAACGGCAACACAGCGCATTAACCACATTAAATAAATGGTAATAACCGGCGTTTTATTACACCAGCGAAATGGTAAACATGCGAACCATTTTAATTGCAACTATTAACTTGATTTACCATCTTGGTAAAAATAAATTTTTTTTCATTAAGAAACAACCACATAACAAAACAACAACCCAGTCAGTCAGTGCCTTCCGGCTACTCTCCTCCTTCAACCCCATAGCAGAAACTATTTTAATAACATTATTCCTAATGGCTCTTATCTTATTTATAAAAAGGAATTTTTCACTACCCCTTGCATCATCAGTGCAATATCGTCAATAGAAAAAATAAGTTTTAACACTGACATTGACAGTTCGTATTAGTTGAACTTTCTTTTACATAGTGGCCATAACGCCATTTGTGCGCCTTTGCCACTCGTTGCTCTGAGAATTTCACTATCTCGGGGTGAGCAACTCGTCGGGAAGTTGCAAATGTAACAGCGTGACTGAAGTAACGATAGTTTGTATCCATTTGACTGACATGAGGTAATTTTATTATGGCTTCTTTACCATCACAGCAGCAAGCTGCGTCTATTTACTACTCACTCCTGGGACCGGTTACGACATACAGCGCATTTAATTCTTATGCGACACAGCTGGAAAGCGGCGCGAAAACGGTGGAAAGTCTGGCCGCGGAGTTTTTGAACTCGGCGAAAGGGCAGCAGCTGTATGCCGGCCAGAGTAATGAGCAAATCGTCTCTCAGGTTTATGAACGCGTCTATGGTGAAACCCCGTCAGCAGAACAAATCACCCAGCTTATTGGCACGGGCACCCTTGCTCAAGCGCTGGCATCCATCAGCAGCAACCTTCTGAACTATCAGGGTTTTGACGACGCCACTCTGACCCAGCAAGTTGCTTTTGAAAGCAACGTCAATAAATTGCTGTATCTGGACCCTGAAAATCTGGCGTCCCAAGAGCTCCGCGAACAGGCGGTTTCCCTGGCGCTGGGTATTGCGGATCGCGGCGTTTACTCCATTTCGCTGGAAGCCTGGAGCAAATCGTTATCCGAAGGGAGCAGCCTTAATTACCTGACCCAAAAGCTGCTTGCATACCCTGAGTTCCAGCGCACCGTTGGGCAACTGGAAGGCGATGCGCTGATCCAACAAGTCTTTACCACCGTGCACGGCACGGCCGCTACCGCCGAGCAATTGGCCACCTACAGCGCGCTGCCAAACAAGCAGAGCATCATTGAAGCCATTATCAACGATCTGCGCACCTCGACCGGCACTGACGATACATCAGTCACTCAGCAACACGCCTTTGAAGCCCGCGTCGGTGAAAACCTGCTGTACAAAACCGCCGCCAAGCTGAGCGTTACTGAAGGTGGCGGCAACGCAACCGGCACGGTGAATACGCAAAGCAGCCACCAACTGAGCAATGCTGAAACCGCCGTGCTGAAAAATGTCCAGCTCGACGCCAGCAGCGCCGGCAACGTGGACCTGAAATTTGCCGACAGCCTGAGTGCGTTGACGATCAACGGCAGCGCCGCCGCGACGATTAACCTGTCCGACAACGGCGCGAACAGCGGTGTGAACATCACCACAAACAACGCCAACATCGTATTAAACGGCGGTTCAGGCGACGATGTCACTACGATCACTTCCGCTGCCGATATCGCCACCGCTACCGGGACGTTTAACCTGGGCAAAGGCGATGACGCACTGATTTGGGCGGGTAACGCCACGACCGGCGCCAACAGCATCGCCAGCACCTTCACCGCCAACGGCGGAGATGGCACCGACAGCATTTCAGCCAACTTCATCACCAAGAACGTCGCAACAACCAGCGGCCTGCTGGGCGTGCGCAGCAGCACCGTCACCACCAACGCCAGCCAGTTCAGCGGTTTTGAAAAAATCGATCTGGGGGGATATGTCGGGAAATCCGTCGGCACGCTGAATGGTCAGGCAGTCACTACCGGCGCGCACACCTTTGACTTCGGCGTGCTGAACGGCACTTCTACCGTTGAAGGCACGACCGGCGGCACCATCACTCAGACCGCTCAGAGCGGGCTGGGTTCGCTCGGTTTCGCGCTGTCCAGCAAAGCCGATAACGTGAAAGTGATCAACGCCGCCGGCGGCGATGCCGCAGCGCTCACCGTCACCGGCAATGCCACCGCCGACAGCAACCTGGAAATCACGTTCCGCCAGAATGCCACCAACAAATTCGATATTCACTTCGATGCCACCAGCACCGGCAATATCGATGCGGGCTCTCTGAGCCTGATCAGCAGCAGCAGCGTGCTGGCCGGGACAGCGTTGGCCAACGTCAATATCGCTTCTGACGGCAACGGTGACTTCACCAACATTCTGAACCTCATTGGCACCAATGCTCAGATCACCACCCTCAACGTAACTGGCGACAACAAGATGGATCTGACGCTGGGCAGCGGTTACAGCAACGTTCGCACCATCGACGCCTCCAGCAACACCGCCGGCATCGATTTGGATTCTGCGCATGCCGGTACCGGCGACGGCATCCTGGTGCAGCTGCTGAATATTCTGCCGCTGAGCGCAGTAACCACCACGCTGCTGACGCCGTTGCTGAATACCCTCGGCCTGAACGGCTACCAGCTGAACATCACCGGTACCGCGGCTGACGACACCTTCAACGTGGCGGCCAACTCCACCATTACCGGTGGCGCGGGCAGCAATACCTATGAGTTGAAAGGCAGCACCAGCCAGGCCGGCGTTACCATCACCGACTTTAGCAGCGCCAAAGACAGCATCGTTGATAGCGTATCCGGCGTGACCATCGCCGGCGACGCCAGCAGCTCTGTCGCTAACTACGGCCTGCGTTCAGCCGATATCATGGACGGTCTGCTGGGTTCACTGGTGGGCGGATTAACCAACGGCGTTGTCGGCCTGCTGGGCGGCATTCTGGGCCTGAGCAACAGCAACTCGTTGACCTCGAAAGTCGGTGTCGCCTCGGTGGCATTCGATAACGGCACTGACGCCAGCTATGTCATTATCGATAACAACGACAACGGCGCTCTCGATAGCGCTGACAGCGTCATCTACCTGACCAATCAGAATCACCAGAACCTGATTGATACCCTGCACTATACCGAAGTCAGCGTGAACGGCGTTGCCAATACCTCATCTGCAGACCTGGCTGTCGCCTAACGGTCAGCATCTGGCATAACATCGTTCGAATGGATACTGCTCAAAGCCCGCAATTCGCATTGCGGGCTTTTCTTATCCGCCCCATCGCCGGGAATTGATGCCCGTCATCGCCCCCGTCCCAACGGCTACCGCGCCGGTTTGCCTGCCCCCTTCAGAAAAGGCTGCTATAGCTATAGAAAGCGGCGCATGGCTTGCCTATGATGATCCCAGCTCAGCTTTCTCGCCGAAAGTGAGCGGCCAACGCAAAAATCAGGAGCATTCATGTCGCAAAATATCTATGACAACCAGGCCTTTTTCGACGGCTATGCACAGCTCGGCCGTTCGGTGAACGGGCTCGACGGCGCGCCGGAATGGCCCGCCATTCGCCGCATTCTGCCCGAGCTGCGGGGTAAAAAAGTGCTCGATCTCGGCTGCGGCTACGGGTGGTTCTGCCGCAGCGCGCGCGAACAGGGCGCCGCCAGCGTGCTGGGGGTAGATCTCTCAGAGAAGATGCTCAATCGGGCGCGGGAAATGACGCAGGATGCGGGCATCGAGTATCGGCAGCAGGATTTGGCCCGGCTGCAGTTGCCGGCCGCCGGCTACGATCTGGCCTACAGCTCGCTGACCCTGCACTATATCGAGGATCTGGCCGGGCTGTTCGCCACGGTGCATCGCGCGCTGGTTAGCGGCGGGCAGTTTATCTTCACCGCCGAACACCCGATCTACACCGCGCCGCAGCAACAGGGCTGGCTGGTCGACGGCAACGGGCAAAAATCCTGGCCGGTAAACGGCTATCAGCGGGAAGGCGAGCGCGTTTCCAACTGGCTGGCGGAAGGGGTAATCAAGCAGCACCGCATGCTCGGCACCTACATCAATCTGCTGGTGCAGCAGGGTTTTATCATCACCCACCTGAACGAATGGGGCCCCACCCCGCAGCAAATTGCGGCCATCCCGGCGTTGGACGAAGAAAAAGAGCGCCCGATGATCTTTATTCTCGCCGCCCATAAGCCGGCCTGACCATTACCCGCAGCAAAACCTTAACCGCCAAATGAATGGGGAGGCCGCCTCCCCCGCGATGCCTTCAGGCGCGGATGTCCTGATACGCCGGCGTGGTGTCGAATTCATGCTTGGCGAACGGGCACAGCGGAATGATTTTGCGGTTTTCCGCGCGCATTTTTTCCACCACCAACGCCACCAGCTTTTTGCCCACGCCCTGGCCTTTCAGCACCTCATCCACCCAGGTGTGATCGATAATGGTCAACTGGTCGCCGCTCGGCACGAAAGAGATCTCGGCGATCAACTTGCCCTGTTCGTCGTTTATATAGAAACGCTTTTCATCCGCCAAAATTTTAAGATCCATGTTATTTATCCCGATATTTAAGCGCCCGCTGGGGCAGGTATCAATCACGCGTTTTACCTTGGCAAATCGCACCATTAAAATAAACATCAATTCTTTCGCCGGAATAACAACGCTAGCCGGCCCGGCTCAATTCATTGTCCATTGCCGCCTATTGTGTTGTTTTTGTTCCACTCTCCAGTATAGGTAACCTGCTGAAGATAGCCATTCTCCGGCAAAAGATGCGCAACCGCCTGCCAGTGCTAGAAAAAACCTGAGGTTGTTCTAATCTTTAATCAGTAATGCAATCCGATCCCGGCAGTGGCTAAGGAGTTTAAAATGGGTGATAGCTCAAAAGACGGCGTTATTCTGCTGTCCAGAATATTGCTGATGATTCTGTTTATCATTTTCGGCTGGATGAAATTGGCAAACTTTGGCGCGACCGTAACGGCAATGGAAGGCTATGGCACGCCGATGCCTTATTTAGCGGCAATTATCGCCGTGGTTGTCGAGTTCTTTTTTGGCATCGCACTTATTCTCGGGATATTTACTCGCCCTATCGCGGTTATTTTCGCCCTCTACGTTCTGGGCACCGCATTTATCGGCCATCAGTTCTGGAAAATGACCGGCATGGAAATGATGGGCAACGAAATCAACTTCTTCAAAAACATCAGCATCATTGGCGGGCTGCTGCTGCTGGCGGTCACCGGCGCCGGGCGCTACTCGCTGGATTATAAATTCTTCAATAAATAATGCCTTGCAGCCGGCGGGGCATCGCCGGCCGCTTTCCCCGCGCATTCCCGCATCGACATGTCCCGCCGCCTTGTGGCAATCTGCCTTTCAGACCGCACAGGGGGAATAATGAACATAGAGCGATTGGATCATCTGGTGCTGACCGTGACGGATATCGAACGCAGCTGCCGGTTTTACCAGCAGGTGCTGGGTTTCGACGTCGTCACCTTTCGCGACGATCGCAAAGCGCTGGCGTTCGGCCACCAGAAGATCAACCTGCATCAGGCCGGACACGAATTTGAACCCAAAGCCCACCAGCCTACGCCCGGCTCCGCCGATCTCTGCTTTCTCGCCGCCACGCCGCTGGCGGAGGTGATCGAGGAACTGAACGATCTCGGGGTGATCATCGAAGAAGGCCCGGTTGAGCGCACCGGCGCCGGCGGGCCGATCGTCTCGGTGTATCTGCGCGATCCGGACAACAACCTGATCGAGATTGCCAATTCGCTGCCGGATTAGCGGCTGCGCTTGGCGTGGCGCTCGAAGTTGTCGGCTTTGGCCTGCGCCGATTTGCGCAGCGTGACGTAGCAAGCCCCCTCGCCGCCGTCGCGCGGCAAGGCGCGGCAAAACGCCTGCACCTGTTCGAACTGCACCAGCCACTTGGCGACGTAGCTGCGCACGATATTCGGGTGGCTCTCGTTGCCGCGCCCGCGGCCGTGTACGATCAGCAGCGAACGCAGGTTTTGCGCTTCGGCCTGCAGAATAAAACGAAACAGCGCCTGCCGGCTGGCCTCGACCGACTGCTTCAGCAGGTTCAACGAGGCCTGCGGCGGATAGCGGCCATGACGCAGCTTATCCAGCACGCCCTGCTGAATGCCTTCGCCCTTGAACTCCAGCGGCTGTTCGCAGGGGATCACCTCAAGAAAGCCGGTGCTGAGAAAGTTTTCCTGCCGCAGCCGCTGCGCTTCGCGGCGCGCGCTTTTGTCGACGCTCTCCTGCGGCTTGAGATACAGCGTCTGCCGCCCACTCGCCAACGGGGTGACATCCGCCATCGCCCGTTCAAAAAAGTCTTTTTCCTGATTGTTCATTTCACCGCCACTCTTGAACCGGGAGCCTGATATGACTGGGGATGCCGATGATTGTAAGACGCCCCGGCGCGGTTGCAAGCCTGGAATTGTCAGTGGAGTTTGTCTGCAATCGTCGTCAACGGGTGAGCTTCCGCACAGTTTTCGCTATACTGCTTAGCCATTATTGAGTGCCGCAGAGGATCGATCCCATGACAATGCGCGAGCTGGAAATCCAGTTTCAAAATGCAATGAATGAGTTGCAGGCCAGCTTCGAACGGCAACACCGCGAATGGCAGCACAGCTATCAGGCTCTGCAACAGCTGCTGGAAGAGGCCAAACAGCGTGAAGCCGCTCTTCTGGCAGAGGCCAAACAGCGCGAGGCCGCGCTGCGGGCGCAAAACGAACAGCTGGCGCGCAAGCTGAGCACCGCAAGTTCCGTACCGGAACAGCATGCGCTGGTGAAGCAGATCAAAATGCTCGGCGCCCATTTGGATGCGCTGGCCAAAGACGCCGCGACCTTCAACCACCACCTGCGTCATCAGCAGCGGGCAGCCGATAATTTCAGCGGCGAACAGCATTGATAGCGGGCGCTGCCGCACAGCGCCTCCCGCCGAAGCCTGGCGATATGAGAGTGTAATAAAGCCTAAATGACCTGGATCATCATCGCCGCCCTGATCGTCGTATTTATTGTTGGTTACCGCATTCTGACCTCAGACACCCGCAAAGCCATCGACTCGCTGGCGCAGCTGCTGAAAGTCAAACCTATGCTGATCGAGTCGATGATCCAGGAAATGGGCGGCCGCCATAGCCAGACCTTCATCCGCATGCTGAACAACGGCTACACCGAAGAGATGCATCAGGCGGCCTACCTGTTGTTCATCTACCTCACCTTCATCAAACAGGCGGACGACGAACGTATTGGCCAATGGCGCACCGTGCTGCTGCGCGCCGGCTTGTCGCCGGAGCTGCACGCCGAACACACCGAGGCGGCGCTGTTCTATTTTGCCGAATTGGATATCGATGCGTTCGAGCTGGCGCAATTCCGCCGCGCATACAACGAGCGTTTTAACCGCGAGGCGATCGCCCGCGGCTGAAGACGTCCCCCTCAGACGGGGGACCGATTACAGGAACATGCTGTAGAGGTAGCGCGACAGCGCTTCGCGCGAGCTGAAGCCGTGCGGAATGCCGTAACGGGCGCTGGCGGCATCGCCGCTCAAATCCAGGGGAAACTCAAGATACTGCTCGCTGACGCGTATCGGCGAAGTCGGCGTGGCGAAATGCACGCTCCGCTCTTTCAACGCCGGGTGGATCACCAGCGCGGTTCTGCCCATTCGCGCTTCGCGGTTCACATACACATAGTGTTCACCCTTGCGGTAACCATAGGCCTGATCGGTGACATAATCACGTTCAAAGCCGGTATTCTCCAACACTCTAGCCACTTCATCCGGCCGTAAATACATCGATTCCTCCTCTCATTCTGGACCGCTGAGCGACCTTACCGTAATCATTCGCCGAAACAATAATTTTCTGGGTAAGCCTCTGGGTTTCGGAATATTCCGGGGCTATGCCCGGCCGCGCTGCAGCAGCCGCAGGGTCAGCAATGCGCCCATCGCCACCCACAACGCCGCGGCCAGATAGATCGACGGCACGCCCATGTGGCTCATCATCAGGCCGGCCAACGGCCCGGTGATCCCCAACGCCAGATCGAGAAACGCCGAATAGGTGCCGAGGGCAGTGCCCTGATTCTGCTGCGGCACCTGTTTCACCGCCTCCACGCCGAGCGCCGGGAACACCAACGAGAAACCGGCGCCGGCCAGCAGCGCCCCGGCCTGCGCCAGCAGCGGATCGCCGGCCTGCCAGATCAGCAACAGCCCGAGGATCTCGACCAAAAACGACGCCAGCGTCACCTTCAGCCCGCCGTGGCGGTTGATGCTATTGCTGAAAATCAAACGGATGCCGACGAAAGCGCAGCTGAACAGCGTCAGCGAAAACGCCGCCCCGCTCCAGCCTTTATCAGCATAGTAAAGCGTAATGAACGTGGCGATGACGCCAAAGCCGACGGTACCCAGCGCCAGCCCCAGGCCGTAGGCCCAGATGCGGCCGAACACCGCGCTGAAGGCGATGCGCCGGCCGGCGGAGATCGACACGCTCGGCTTGCCGCTGGCCAGCAGCAGCGAAAGCGCCACCGCCAGCGCGATCAGGGCCGCCACGCCCGCCAATCCCCAATGTTGGTTCAGATAAACGCCGAGCGGCGCGCCGGCGGCCATCGCGCCATAGGTAGCCACGCCGTTCCACGAAATCACTCGCGCGGTGTGCAGCGGCCCTACCAGCCCAATGCCCCATAGGGTGGAGCCGGTGCTGGCGAAGCTTTCCCCGATGCCGAGCAATACCCGGCCGAGGCACAGCAGCAGCAAACTCAACCAGGGCAACGCGTCGAACCAGAACGCCAGGGCGTAAAACACGCCGCTGGCGCCACAGCAGGCCAGCCCGAACAACACCACCTTTTTCGGCCCCAGCTGATCGGCGTAGCGCCCGGCATGCGGGCGGCTGAACAGCGTGGCGAAGTACTGCGCGCTGATGATCAGCCCGGCCAGCACCGAGTTATAGCCCAGGTGGTTATGCACAAATCCCGGCAGCACCGCCAGCGGCAGGCCAATGGTCAGATAGCAAACGAAGGTGAACATCACCACCGACAGAATGCGTTTATTCAGCTGAAAGGGGTTTTCTTTGGCACCGATGGCGGTCATTACAGAGGGCTCGCATCGAACGGGGTAGGCAACAGCGTTCAGCATACCCCGAGGAGATTCGATGATAAACGTGAGAATTATAACGAATTATTATTTAACTAAGAGTTTGTTGCCGGCGCCGGCAAACGGCGGCGTTTATTCGCCCCTGGCGGCCCGCTCGCGCAGAAAGTCAATGAACGCCCGCACCTTTTCCGGCACGTGGCGGGTATTCGGATACAGCGCGTAAATGCTCTGCGCGGGGAACTGGTGATCCGGCAACAGCAGGCACAGCCTGCCTGCGGCGATGTCCGCCCGCACCAGCCACTCCGGCAGCAGCGCCACGCCGGCGCCGTGCAGGGCGAACGCCAGCAGCGCCGCCGCGCTGTCGCCCATCAGCATGGCGGCGCCCTCCACCTTGAACAGTACCGCCTGCCGCTGCGGGGTAATCACCTGCCAACTGAGCGGCGAACTGAGGCGGCTGTGGGCGATCCATTGCGCCAGCGCCAGCTGCGGCAAAGAATCGATCGGCCGTCGGGCCAGATAGGCCGGCGAAGCCACCGGCAAAATAGCGAAGCTGTCGAGCAGCGCCGCCCGATGGCTGGAGTCCGCCAGCTGCCCCAAACGAATGGCGACGTCGAAACGCTCCGCGATCAAATCGGCATGATAAGAAGAAGAAACATGCTGAATGCGCAGGCGCGGATGCAGCTGAGAGAATGCCGCCAGCGCCGGCACCACCGTTCGCGCGCCGTATTCGGGGGTGCTGGTGATGCGCAGCACGCCGCTCAAGCCCCGGTGATCGCGTCGCACGTCGTCCAGCGCATTTTCCGCCTCCTGCAGCAGCTGCAGGCTGCGCTGATAGAAACGCGCGCCGGCGTCGGTCAGCGACAGCCGCCGGGTACTGCGCGCCAGCAATGATACCCCCAGCTCGTTCTCCAGCTGTTTGACGTTGAAGCTCACCACCGCCTTGGTTTGCCCCAGCGTCACCGCCGCCGCGGTAAAGCTCCCGGCGTCCACCACCGCCACAAAGATCGCCAGACGCTGCAGATTCAGCATATCATTCGCCCTGATTGTCAAAATTATTTTGACAGTGTAATCGCCGGCAACCGATTTATCCGCACTTTTTCCGCCGCTACACTGCACGCCTTCAACCGGAGGCTTCATGTCCTATCGCAGCAAAGTGGCAATCGTCTATCTGCTCGGCTTTTTTGTCGATCTGATCAACATGTTTATCGCCAACGTCGCCTACCCGGCCATCGGCCAGGCCCTGCGCGCGTCGGTCAGCCAACTGGCCTGGGTCAGCAACGGCTATATCCTCGGCCTGACGCTGGTGATCCCGCTCAGCGCCTGGCTGGCGCAGCGCATCGGCGGACGCCGGGTGTTCCTGCTGTCGCTGGCCCTCTTTATGCTGGCTACTGCGGCGGCGGGCAACGCCGGCTCCCTCGGCGCGCTGATTGGCTGGCGGGTATTGCAGGGCATGGGCGGCGGCTTGCTGATCCCCATCGGCCAGACGCTGACCTACCGGCTGTACCGCAGCCATGAGCGCGCCGGGCTCTCGGCCGCCATTATGCTGGTCGGCCTGCTGGCACCGGCGCTGTCGCCGGCGCTGGGCGGCTGGATCGTCGATCGGCTGGACTGGCGCTGGGTGTTCTTCGCCAACCTGCCGCTGGCGGCGCTGGCGCTGCTGCTGGCCGCGCTGTGGCTGCGCGCCGACGCCCCGGCCGCGGAGCGCAAGCCGCTCGACGCCGGCGGGTTGTTCAGCGCCTGCATCGCCCTGACGCTGCTGCTGCTCGGCCTGACCCGGCTGAGCGAATCAGGCCATCAGGGCTCCGGCGCCTTGCTGCTGGCGATCGGCGCGCTGACGTTCGGCTATTATCTGCGCCGCAGCCTGCGCATCCCGCAGCCGCTGCTGAACCTGCGCCTGATGGGCGATCCGCTGCTGCGCAGCGCCATGATGATTTATCAGTGCATTCCCGGGTTGTTTATCGGCGTCAGCCTGGTGGCGATGCTGTACCTGCAAAACCAGCTCGGCATGCCTGCCGCCCAGGTCGGCGCCCTGATGTTGCCCTGGTCGCTGGCGTCGTTTCTGGCCATCGCCCTGACCGGCAAAACCTTCAACCGCCTCGGCCCGCGCCCGCTATTGCTGATCGGCTGCCTGCTGCAGGGGCTGGGCATCCTGGCGCTGGCGCAAATCACCGCGGCCGACCAACGGGCGCTGCAGCTGGCCGCCTTCGCGCTGATGGGGTTGGGCGGCAGCCTGTGCAGCAGCACCGCGCAAAGCAGCGCCTTTCTGCACATCCCCGACGGCCAGCTGGCCGACGCCAGCGCGCTGTGGAATATCAACCGTCAGCTGAGCTTTTGCCTGGGCGTCGCGCTGCTCAGCCTGCTGCTGAACCTGCTGCTGGGCGGCTTGCCGCCGGCCGCCGCCTATCGATACTGTTTTTACCTCGCCGCCGCCAGCACGCTGATCCCGATGCTGCTGTGCCTGCGCATCGCCAACCGCGCCATCGTGCGCCACCTTCATGCTCAACAGGAAAAGTGATGAACCGTTATTTTACCGAAGTGATCGACGCCCATCTCGCGATTGAAAACTGGCTGGAAAAGGGCCAGGGAGATGAACACGCGCTGCTGGCGCGCTTCGAACCGGACTTCAGCATGATTGCGCTGAACGGCGGCAGGCTGAACTTCGCCGCGCTGAGCGCCTTTTTCCGCGCGCATCGCGCCGCCAAACCGGGATTGGCCATTGCCATTGAAGAGATGGTGCTGGTGGCCGAATGGCCGACGGGGGCGGTGGTCAGCTACCGGGAAAGGCAGAGCCTGCCCGGGCAGGCGCCGACGCTGCGCCATTCCACGGTGGTATTTGAACAGCGGCCAGGCGGCCTGGGCTGGCGGCATCTGCATGAGACCGCCATTGCACCATAATCACCGGAAGCCGTCGGCCAAAAACAGTTCCCAGCCGACGATCAGCCCGCACAGGGTGACGGCGCTGAAAATCACTTCGAACAGATAGCGATTGATCATCCCGACGTGGCCTCAAAAGAAAACACCCGGGGGGACCGGGTGTTTGAGCACTGGCTAGACCATGCGGAGCCGGCTGGCCCGCACGCTTCAGCTGATTACGCTTTTTTAGCGGCTTTTTTGTGGTGTTTCTTAGCGGCCTGGGCTTTCTGCACCGGCGCTTTTTTGTGGTGCTTTTTAGCGGCCTGGGCTTTCTGAGCCGGGGCTTTTTTGCTGGCTTTCTTGTGCGCTTTCTTGTGGTGAGTCGCTTTGGCAGGCGCTTTCTCAGCGGCGGCAGCCGGCGCGGCGGCAGTGGTGGTCGCAGCCGGCGCCGTGGTTGCCGGCGCGGAAGCCGCGGTATCGGCAGCGAAAGCAACGGAAGACAGGCCCATAGTGGCGGCGACGATCAGCGCTAATACTTTTTTCATTTTTAATTCCTCAGAGTGTTGTTTCGGTAAGCCCCGGTGGAGCCGTTGAACAGAGAATAGAGGAATCGCCGACGCCCTTCCGTGAGTGATTGGTTTCGCCGAGTAACCAAATGTACAACGGGGGCCGGCGTCGCGAACGATGCCGAACGTGCGGTTTTTTCCGTGATCGGCAACACAGTTTGGAAACTGGTCTATGCTTAACAGACATGTGTCGAAATGGAGAGCCGAATGTTTAAGAAAACGGAAAAGACAGAACGCGATATCGATCAGGACGTTACCCTGCTGGCTGATACGCTGGATGAAGTGCTGCGCGAGTCCGGCGACAAGACCAAAGAGGAATTGAAGGAGCTGCATAACAAAGCAAAAGGCGTACTGCGTGACGCCAGAGCGCGCTTCAACGGTTCCAGCAGCCTGACACAGCACGCGCGAGATGCCGTCGAACATGCCGACAGCTATGTGCGCGACAAACCTTGGCAGGGCGTGGGGATCGGTGCCGCCGTCGGCATCGTGCTCGGCGTGCTGCTGGCCCGGCGTTAACACCCCTTGCAGTCATAAAGATAAAACAGATGTGCGTCTGGCCCGCGGGAAACCGCGGGCCGTTTAATTTGCGCCGTCGAACAGGGCTTGCAAACGCGCCACCGCCCGCTCGGCCTCTTCGCGCCTGGTAAAATTGGCGAACCCCAGCAACAACCCCTGCCCCGCCCCGGGGGTTATCCGCCAGTCCGACAGCGCCTGCACCGCCAACCCCTGCCGCCAGGCCCGCGCCGCCAGCCGCGCATCCTGCCCCTCGTCGCGCAGGCGCACCAGCAGCTGAATGCCGCCGGGTTGCGGCGCCACCGTCAAATGCGCGCCCAGTTGCCGCTCCAGCGCCTGCGCCAGCCATTCACGCCGTTCCCGATACAGCGGCCGCATGCGCTTGAGGTGGCGGTAGAAGTGCCCCTGATTGATGAAATCCGCCACGCCGGCCTGCAGCAGCGGCGAACAGCCGCAGCCGCGCAGCCGGCTGGTGCGGGCGAACGCCTCCGTCAGCCCGGCCGGCACCACCAGGTAAGCCATGCGCAGCGCCGGGAACAAGGTTTTGCTGAAGGTGCCGGCATACAGCACTCGCCCCTGGCGATCGAGGCTTTTCAGCGGCGGCAGCGGCCGCCCGTGATAGCGGAACTCGCTGTCGTAGTCATCCTCGAAAATCCATGCCGAACGCCGCTGCGCCCAGTCCAGCAGCGCCATTCTCCGCGCCAGGCTGAGCGACACCCCGAGCGGGCTTTGGTGAGTCGGCGTCACTATCGCCAGGCGCGCCCGCGGCGCCGCGGCGATGCCGGCGGCAACCGCCATCCCCTGCCCATCGACCGGCACCGCCACCGCCCGCATGCCGGCGGCGCGCAACAGCGGCAACGTCACCGGGTAGCCGGGATCCTCCAGCCACGCCTCATCCCCCGGCTGCAGCAAGGTGTCGAGCACCAGATCCAACATGGCCGGGTAACCGGCGCAGATGAAGACTTGTTCCGGCTGACAGCGAATGCCGCGCGACAGGTGCAGGTAATTGGCGATCGCCTCGCGCAGTTCCGGCTGGCCATTGGCCGGCGGCAGCGCCAGCGAGGCGGCGGTGGCGCTGCGCAGCAGGCGGGAGACGATACGCTGCCACTGCGCGCGCGGAAAGGCGTCCAGCGCCGGCAGGCCCAGCTGGAACGGCTGCAGCATACCCTGGGGATGCAGCGGATCGGCCACCGGCATCGGCAATGGCTGCGCCGGCGACGCGCCGCCCTGCGGCAAAGGCCGCAGCTGCGGCGAGACATAGGTACCCGCCTGCCCGCGGCTTTGCAAAAAACCTTCGGCGATCAGCTGACCGTAAGCGCTTTCCACCGTGGCGCGCGCCACGCCCAGATCGCTGGCCAACCCGCGCACCGACGGCAGGCGGCTGCCCGCCGCCAGCGCGCCCCGTTCGATGCCGTCTTTTATCCGCAGATAAATCTGCCGGTACAGCGGTTCGGCCAGCCGACTGTCCAGCCGCAGAGAGGAAAGGAATTGGCGCATCATGGCCCGGTCAAATAATCATTTTATGGCCCTATAGCATAGACCATATCAACGCTAAAGTAGCCGCATGATTTCGTTATCCACCGACTGAGGTTGACCATGATTAAGCAACGCTTGCAGTACGCCGAACTCTCTCCCGCGCCCTACAAAGGCCTGGTAAACGCGCTGATGGCGCTGGAAAAAGGGGCGCTGGACAAGGCGACCGTCGAGCTGATGTTCATGCGCGTTTCGCAGATCAACGGCTGCGCCTACTGCCTGGACATGCACGGCAAGGCGCTGCGCGAAAGCGGCTTCAGCAACGCCAGGCTGGATACGCTGGCGGGCTGGCGCGTCAGCCATGAGTTCAGCGAGCGCGAGCGCGCCGCGCTGGCATGGGCGGAGTCGGTCACGCTGATCGCCGCCACCGGCGCGCCGGACAGCGCATTCGACGCGCTGAAAACGCATTTTAGCGATGCCGAGATCGCCGATCTGACCTTCGCCATCAGCATCATGAACGCCTTCAACCGGCTGGCGGTCAGCATGCGCCAATGATCGACCGCGCTTTCCCCCTCTCGCCGCGAGAGGGGTTTTCCCCCGAAAACCGCCCGCAAAAAAATTTTCCTCATGCTTTATCCAGCCCCGCCGCGGCCTGCGCGCAAAAACCGCCAAAACACCATATATAGCGTGGTTGATAAAATAAATATCAACATATAGTATTCATTGTATCGACCGCAGGGACAGCAGCGCGGCTGATAACGCCGTCAGAAACGCCGAACAATGCTCCGTTATCTGACTTGTCCGCCTTTCCTTCAGCTTAAAAGGTAAATGCGAATCATGAGCATTATTATTTACAGTAAGCCGGACTGTGTCCAGTGCAACGCCACCTATCGCGCATTCGATAAACAGGGGATTGATTATCGGGTGATCGACCTCACCCAGGATCAGCAGGCGCTGAACCATGTTAAATCGTTAGGTTATCAGCAGGTTCCGGTCATTATCGCCGGTGACGACCATTGGTCCGGCTTCCGGCCGGACAAGATCGGCGCTCTGGCCCTCGTTTCCTGAGGCCGGCCATGAATCCGCTGGTTTACTTCTCCAGCAGTTCGGAGAACACCCACAGGTTCGTTGAAAAGCTGGGATTGCCGGCGATGCGCATTCCGATCGCCGGCGCCCGCAGCAAGCTGCTGATGGAACGCCCCTACATATTGATCGTGCCCAGCTACGGCGGCGGCAGCGCCGTGGGAGCCGTGCCGATCCAGGTGATCCGCTTTCTCAACGATCCGCAGAACCGTTCATACCTGCGCGGCGTTATCGCCGCCGGGAACACCAACTTCGGCGCAGCGTACGGCATTGCCGGCGATATCATCGCCAAAAAATGCCAGGTGCCTTTTCTCTACCGCTTCGAGCTGCTCGGCACCGTGCAAGACGTTGAAAACGTTAGACAGGGAGTAACCGCATTTTGGCAACGACAGAACTGACCAGGCCCGCCGCCGGCGCGCTGGACTACCATTCGCTCAACGCGATGCTCAATCTTTACGATGCCGAAGGCCGGATCCAGTTCGACAAGGATCGGCTGGCGGCGCGGCATTATTTCCTGCAGCACGTCAATCAGAACACCGTGTTCTTCCACAACCTGGAGGAAAAGCTGCGCTATCTGGTGGAGGAAGGCTATTACGAGCCGCAGGTGCTGGCGCAGTATGATTTCCCGTTTATCAAGCAGCTGTTCCAGCAGGCCTACGCCAAAAAATTCCGCTTCGAGACCTTCCTCGGCGCCTTCAAGTATTACACCAGCTACACGCTGAAAACCTTCGACGGCAAGCGTTATCTCGAACGCTACGAAGACCGGGTGTGCATGGTGGCGCTGACGCTGGCGGCGGGCGATACCCGGCTTGCGCAGGATCTGGTGGAAGAGATGATTTCCGGCCGCTTCCAGCCGGCGACGCCGACCTTCCTCAACTGCGGCAAGCAGCAGCGCGGCGAGCTGGTGTCCTGTTTCCTGCTGCGCATCGAAGACAATATGGAGTCGATCGGCCGGGCGGTGAACTCCGCGCTGCAGCTGTCGAAACGCGGCGGCGGCGTGGCCTTCCTGCTGACCAACATCCGCGAAGTGGGCGCGCCGATCAAACGCATCGAGAATCAGTCCTCCGGGGTTATTCCGATCATGAAAATGCTTGAGGACGCCTTCTCCTACGCCAACCAGCTGGGCGCGCGCCAGGGCGCCGGCGCGGTGTATCTCAACGCCCACCACCCGGACATTCTGCGCTTCCTCGACACCAAGCGCGAAAACGCCGACGAGAAAATCCGCATCAAGACGCTGTCGCTGGGGGTGGTGATCCCGGACATCACCTTTGAGCTGGCGAAAAATAACGAGGAGATGTATCTGTTCTCGCCTTACGACGTGGAACAGGTCTACGGCGTGCCGTTCTCGGAGATTAGCGTCAGCGAAAAATACCGCGAGATGGTGGACGACAAGCGCATCCGCAAATCGCGCATCAACGCCCGCGAGTTCTTCCAGGTGCTGGCGGAGATCCAGTTCGAGTCCGGCTACCCGTACATGATGTTCGAGGATACGGTCAACCGCGAAAACCCGATCGCCGGGCGCATCAACATGAGCAATCTGTGTTCGGAGATCCTGCAGGTCAACCGCGCCAGCACCTACCATGAAGATCTCAATTACCATCGCATCGGCAAGGATATCTCCTGCAACCTCGGTTCGCTGAACATCGCCAAAACCATGGATGCGCCGGACTTCGGCAAAGCGGTGGAGACCGCGATCCGCGCGCTGACCGCGGTGGCCGACATGAGCGACATTCGCTCGGTGCCGTCGATCGCCGAAGGCAACCGCAGCTCGCACGCCATCGGCCTGGGGCAGATGAACCTGCACGGCTACCTGGCGCGCGAACGCATCTTCTACGGCTCGGAAGAAGGCGTCGATTTTACCAATATCTATTTCTATACCCTGGCCTACCACGCGCTGCGCGCGTCCAATCAGCTGGCGATCGAACGCGGGGCCTGCTTTGGCGGCTTCGAGGATTCCCGCTACGCCAGCGGCGAATACTTCAGCAAGTATACCGAGCGGGAGTGGCAGCCGCAGACCGCACGCGTGCGTGAGCTGTTCGCCGCCGCCAACATCGCCATTCCGGGCCGCGAAGAGTGGCTGGCGCTGCGCCAGTCGGTGATGATGCACGGCCTGTATAATCAGAACCTGCAGGCGGTGCCGCCGACCGGTTCGATTTCCTACATCAACAACTCCACCTCCAGCATCCACCCGATCGTTTCGCGCATCGAGATCCGCAAGGAGGGCAAGATTGGCCGGGTATACTACCCCGCGCCCTACATGACCAACGACAACCTGGAGTATTACCAGGATGCCTACGACATCGGGCCGGAAAAGATCATCGACACCTACGCCGCCGCTACGCAGCACGTCGATCAGGGGTTGTCGCTGACGCTGTTCTTCCGCGACACCGCCACCACCCGCGATATCAACCGCGCGCAGATCTACGCCTGGCGCAAGGGCATCAAGACCATCTACTACATCCGCCTGCGCCAGATGGCGCTGGAAGGCACCGAGGTGCAGGGCTGCGTGTCCTGCGCGCTGTGAGGCAAATTATGACCATCGTTAAACCGGCGCCGCTGGTGCGCGCCATCAACTGGAACATCATCGAAGACGACAAGGATCTGGAGGTATGGAACCGCCTGACCTCCAACTTCTGGCTGCCGGAGAAGGTGCCGCTGTCGAACGATATCCCTTCCTGGGCCACGCTGACGCCGAAGGAGCAGCAGCTGACCATCCGCGTGTTCACCGGGCTGACGCTGCTGGACACCATTCAAAACACCGTGGGCGCGCCGGCGTTGATCGCCGATGCGCTGACGCCGCACGAGGAGGCGGTGTACTCCAACATCAGCTTTATGGAGGCGGTGCACGCCCGCTCCTACAGCTCTATCTTCTCCACGCTGTGCCAAACGCCGGACGTGGACGACGCCTACCGCTGGAGCGAGGAAAACCGCGCGCTGCAGAAGAAGGCCAGCATCATTCTGGCGCACTACCACAGCGACGACCCGCTGCTGAAGAAGGTCGCCAGCGTATTCCTGGAGTCTTTCCTGTTCTACTCGGGCTTCTATCTGCCGATGTACTGGTCGAGCCGCGCCAAGCTGACCAACACCGCCGATCTGATCCGTCTGATCATCCGCGACGAAGCGGTGCACGGTTATTACATCGGCTATAAGTTCCAGAAAGGGCTGGAGCAAGTGGACGCCGCGCGCCGCCAGCAGGTGAAAAACTTCGCCTTCGATCTGCTGCAGGATCTGTACGACAACGAGGTGCGCTATACCGAGGAACTGTACGACGGCGTGGGCTGGACCGAGGACGTGAAAACTTTCCTGCACTACAACGCCAACAAGGCGCTGATGAATCTGGGCTACGAGGCGTTGTTCCCGCCGGCGATGGCCGAGGTCAACCCGGCGATCCTGTCGGCGCTGTCGCCGAACGCCGACGAAAACCACGACTTCTTCTCCGGTTCCGGCTCGTCTTACGTGATTGGCAAAGCGGTCAATACCGAGGATGAAGACTGGGATTTCTGAGGAAGGCATCGAGGCTGATTCGTTCACCTCCGTGATTTAGCCGATCATCGGGAGCGCGGCTCGCCGCGCTCTACAATATTCTCTTATCACCCTGTTCCGCCCGCTGCCGAATGCGTCGCCAAATCGCGCGCTTTTCTTCGTCGCTTGCGCCTGACCAGGCGGCGATCTCCGCCAGCGTACGTCGGCATCCCCGGCACTGCTGCGTCTCACCGTCAATCCGGCACAGGCTGACGCAGGGCGATCTCACGCCGTGATGTGGTTGCTGATTGTCGCCCGCCATAAAACGCTCCCGCATGATGTCATTCGCCGCAGGATACCCGATCCTGCGGCGAATGCGGATCAGACGATGCCGCCGTTGGCGCGCAGGGTTTGCCCGTTGATCCAGGCGCCGTCCGCACCGGCCAGGAATGACACCGCCGCGGCGATATCCTCAGGTTCGCCC
Organism: Serratia ficaria; assembly: GCF_900187015.1. Taxonomy (NCBI): domain Bacteria; kingdom Pseudomonadati; phylum Pseudomonadota; class Gammaproteobacteria; order Enterobacterales; family Yersiniaceae; genus Serratia; species Serratia ficaria. The sequence continues at coordinate 4,059,274 of NZ_LT906479.1, forward strand.
AGCCGTTCCAGCGGCGCCATCTTCGCCAGGCGCTCGATCAGCTCCGGGGTTTTGCCGTCGAGGAACAGGCTGGTGGCGGTCGGCCCCGGCGCGATGGCGTTTACCGTGATATTGCGCCCGCGCAGCTCTTTCGCCAACACGCTGGTCAGCGCCTCCACCGCCGCCTTGCTGGCGGCGTACATGCCGTAACCCGGCTGCAGCAGCCCCACCACGCTGGAGGAGAAGTTAATGATGCGGCCGTTGGCGCGCAGGCGCTTAGCCGCCTCGCGCAGGGTGTTGAAGCTGCCCTTCAGGTTGATGTCGATCAGGCGATCCGCCTCGGCGTCGCTCATTTCCGCTACCGGCGCCAGGGCAATCACCCCGGCGTTGTTGACCAGCACGTCGACGCCGCCGAACGCCTGCTCGGCGCGTTCAAACAGCTGAGCGACGGCGGCAGGATCGCTGACGTCGGCTCTGGCGCTCAACGCGCGGCCGCCGCGTTGCTCAATTTTACGCACCAGCTCATCGGCCAGCGCCTGATTGCCGGCATAGTTGATAATCACGGTGAAGCCGTCAGCCGCCAGGCGTTCGGCGATGGCGGCGCCGATGCCGCGCGATGCGCCGGTGACAATAGCGACTTGCCGAGTTTTGTGGTTCATGGGTCTGTCCTCATCGGGTTTATGTGCTGACATCATGCACCTTTCGCCGTTGCGAATAATCCCCTATTATTCGTCATCACCATCCGAAATTAGCGAACAATACCCATGGACCGAATCGACGCCATGCGTCTGTTCACCCGCGTGGTGGAGCAGCGCAGCTTTACTCGGGCGGCGCAGGCGCTGGACCTGCCGCGCTCGACCGTCACCGACGCCATCAAACAGCTCGAAGCCCGCCTGCAGGCCAGGCTGTTGCAGCGCACCACCCGCCACGTCAGCCCGACGCTGGACGGCGAAGCCTATTACCAACGTTGTCTGGCCATTTTGGCGGAAATTGAGGACGCCGAAATGGCGTTTGCCGGCGCCAAACCGCGCGGGCTGTTGCGCATCGAGGTGCACGGCACGCTGGCGCGCCATTTTCTGCTGCCGGGCCTGCCCGACTTTTTGGCGCAATATCCGGATATCGAACTTTATATGAGCGAAGGCGATCGGTTGGTTGACGCGCTGCGGGAAGGCATCGACTGCGTGGTGCGCGTCGGCAAACTGCGCGACAGCGACATGGTGGCGCGACGGCTGGGCGAGTTGGAAGAGGTGACCTGCGCCGCGCCGGCCTATCTGCAGCGTTTCGGCACGCCGCACTGCCTGGAGGATCTGCAGGTTCACCGCATGGTGGGCTTTCGTTCCTCGGTTACCGGCGCGCTGATGCCGCTGGAGTTCAACGTCAACGGCCGGCCGCAGCCAATCGCGCTGCCCGCCACGGTGTCGGTCAGCGCGGCGGAAAGCCTGGTCGCCGCCGCGCGCATCGGCCTGGGTATCATTCAGGTGCCGCGCTATCATTTGCGTGAGGATCTGGCGAACGGCAGCCTGCTGCCGCTGCTGCCACAGTACCCTTCCACGCCGATGCCGGTCTCGCTGCTGTACCCGCGCAACCGCCAACTTTCGCCGCGGGTGCGGGTGTTTATCGACTGGTTCAGCAAGGTGTTCGCCGCGCACAATCTCTGAGCGTAGCCGCTTGCAATCAACCATTCGTGCTCACATTAAATAAGAATAATATTTTTATTTAAAAGAAAATGGTTGATTATTTATGGTGTGTACGTTCATTTATAACTTACGTTATTTCACCTGGGCCGTATCCAGCAATCTCATCAACAATGCTAAACATAGATATGAAAATATGGGCAGAGTAAGAAAACGCCCTATACCACGGACCTGTCTGGGAATTAGTCACCAAAGAAAACGTCCAACAAAACCTCGTTTGTTGGACGTTGCGATAACTGCACTTATTCGGAAATTTCCGGTAATTATTCGATACCGTATTTTTTCTCGGTCACGAAAGCGGGGGCTTTCCAGTTAGGGCCTTTAAGCGTATGTCCTTTATCGTCTTTGACTAATTTCCCTTCCCTCAATAACTTCGCTAATGCTGGGTAGAGCTGATCCTTTCCTACAACATCGAAATTATACTGTACATACATGCGATCAATGTTGGGATATGGAGTTCGTGGAGCAAAATGCAAAAGAACATCTTCTACACTTTCGTTTTTGTAAATACCTTCAAAATCGATCATTATTTACCCTCTTCAGCTTTGCGATACGCCTCTAAAGCTTCAGGCGTATACATAGGTTGATTTTTCTCATTAATTTTATAATCTTCAAGCGTGGCTGTATGCGCGCTATTCCATACGGAATCATCAGATACGCCATCTGACACACCTAATGCCCGATAGCGTTCCAGCTCCCTGATTTCATGGGTATAAAAACGCTTGTCGGTATCGGTAGCCTGCAGTTCCCCCTTCAGGATTTTTTCCAGACGGTCGATCATCACCTTGTTATCGGGGGATTCGCCAAACCGTCCCGTATGCAGTTTCACCTTGTCCACGCCGGCGCGATCAATACTGGCACCTTTCCAATCCAGGTTCTGAATAGGCCCGCCGGCCTTATCCGTGTTGTAATCACGTCCACTGTATTTCCCTTTGGCGTTAGTCTCACCATAAGGCTTACTCACCATCACATAGATGGCTTCTACGCCAACTTCCGTCGCATCCGGCTGCCACAGGATAAAATCCTGCAAATCCTGCACCACATCCGCCGGGAAGGTGGTGACCACGATGCTGTCCGCCTGCCTGACGTTGGTGCCGGTATGTACCGGAGTGCTGGGCACCGGTGAACCGTTGCCGGTATGCGATGGAGCCGCCGGCCCGGTAGGCACTGGGTTGATCAAGATCGTCCTGGCCGGCACGCCCGCCATCGCGGGCAGCGTGATTTTATCCAGCCCCGTCAGCTCATCACGAACCGGTCGAAATACCGGTACGCTCGGCGACACGCCGCCGACACCTGTCCTGACAAAGTTTACACTTTGTTTGCCATCGTCGTCAGTAGTGATAAACCCGCGTACCGGCAAATTTACAGACGTCATACCGGGCTGAATTGTCGCCATACCTGCCGCCGCCAGACTCGCCTGGAGGGCAAACAGATTGACATCCCGCCCTGGAACCTGGCTACTTCCCGCTCCGGCTTCATTCGAGTACAAACCGAGAGCAAAGGCACCGAGCACTGATCCTGCGGCGACAGCGGTACCGGCACGTATACTGCCAACCTCATTAGCTCCCCGCCACAACGCGCTCGATGCCCAGCCGGCCAGTTCACTCGATGTCGTCATCACGCCTTGTCCGGCCGTCGACATTTGAAGCATTGCGGGGGCTCGGTTGAGCACCATGGCACCTGTGGCCCGCAGTGCCGCATTGGCCGCTTTTGCCTTTTCAGGCGTGTAAACAGGGGCGTCCAAAATACCTGCCATGGCAAACAGGGCTTTTCTGGCCTCTTCGGCCTTGCGGGCTTGCTCGGCCCTGCGTGCTTCCTCGGCTTTACGAACCTCTTCGGCTTTGAGGGCCTCTTCAGCCTTACGCGCTTCCTCCGCTTTCCGTTGATCTTCTGCGACTTCTTTTACTATTTTCTGCCACTGTTGATAGGCATTGGTGAGAGAAGTCACTTCTACGTTGCTTTTTCTATACCCCGTCCGACTATCTCCTTTCCCTCCACCGTTAATCTCATATTCAATAACAACTTCAGTCATGACTTTATTATTATCGAGCCAAAAGCCACTTGGTATTTCACCTTTAAGGACTGCGGAATATATCTCTAACGAGACTTTATTTTCCCCAGCAATACCCTCCCCATTATTATTGCCATTAGGTGAGTTCTGATAACTTCCTAGCTTATGACCTGTTTCAAACGTGCCGATAACACTCGCACCGTTCTCAATGTTTTTAAAGTCCATCCCAAGAACATTTTTCATTGCCGGGCTTGCCGATTTCATCGCTTGGCCAAAAGCATCCACCTGATCGCTACGCATTCCCGAAATATCTATTTGCAATGCGCCGCTTGCATCTAAACTTAGTAAATTGACTTTCGCTGTCGGATTAATGGCTCGGGCACGCTTTAGCAAACCCAACAACATCTCTTTTATCGCCGGGTCATTCCTGACTGCGTTCATCTGACGCTGAAATGCGGCCGATTGAGAATTGTCATTACCGCTATCGCGGCCGCCATTACCCTGTGAATTTCCGCCAGGCTTAGAGCTATCGGGTCGTTCATTGAGGTTAGCGCCGGTTCCGCCCATGGGGTCACCGGCTGTAGGGCCATGACCATTCAGTTCCTGTGGCATATATTGATTCCTTCATATAATCACTTCACCAGATACTAAGAAGGCGACTTGTTACTTATCTAACAGGCTCGGCACGCAGGAAAGGCTTCCCACGCTCTGAATTTCACTCACCAATTTCTGTCTCAGAAAGTTTTAATAAATCGCCGATTTATTATCATTATTTACTGGAGATGATTTTTCCCAACGTATCCAGCCGGGACTCTAATTCGAGTCGACCTTCCCTTTCTTCCTTGAGGGCTTCGACCAACAACGCGACCACGCCGTTGATATTGATGCTGCGGGCATCTTCCAGCACGCTGCCGTCATTGAGTTTCAGCTCGGTCTGGGAGACCGATTGTGGCAGGACCCCTTCCACTTCCTGGGCAATCACGCCGGCTTCCGGCACCCCCTGTTTGAGGTAGGTGTAACCCCCGATATGGGCCAGCTTGTCCAGTGCACCACCGATTTTCGTGATATCCGTTTTCATCCGGACATCGGAGCTGCTGAGCCAGGCGCCGTTGGCATAGGCGTTGCCGCCATTGCGGAATTCGTACCAGCCCTGCGCTCCACCATTGGCAACATGCAGCCCCAGGAAGTGGTGCTGGCCGATTCGTTCATAATGGTAAAAATCCGCAGATAAATCGCTCTGCCCCTGGAACCATACCCCATTGGTTTTCCTGTCCGCATTGTTGTTCACATTGCGAACACCCGCCGCGGTAATCCATCCCTCGGTATTACGTTTGCTTAGTTGTCCCACGGAAAGCTCGGCGTTGGCTTTGACCTGAAGTTCGTTCCAGTTTCCTTGCCTGTCGCGGTAAGAAAGCAGGCCGAAGTCTTCCTTGCCGGCGACAGCCCGTGCGCCCATCAACATCGTGGTGGTGACGTTACCGCTGGTGAAATCGGTATGCACGGCCGCGGCATCATAGACCTGTCCGTTGATAAGCGAGGTCGGGCCGGTGGTTGCGGTGGAAATGCCGGCATTGTGCGAGACCATCGCCCCGCCGGCGATATCTACGCCGTTACGCAACGCAACCCGACCGGAGGCCAGATTGAACGAGAAGGGGCGCAGGGTATTCCACTGTCCGTCTTGTGCCTGACCGGCCGGCGTAGTCAGGGCGTAAAAGTCGGTGCCGTCGTTACGCAACATCACGCCGGTGTTGCCATTGGCCAGGCGGAAGCCATTGGCCGATTTGGAGACGATTTCGCCGTCGCTGACGACGCGTTTGCGCAGCGTGGTCAGCGTTTTCAGTTCGGTAATGTCGTCATTGACGCCGCTAAGCACCTGAGCGGTTTTCTGTTGTTCTGCCATGATAATTCCCTCTTTTTAACATCCTTTCCGACGGTTAAACGGCGTCGGGTTCCACCCGTACAGCAGGCAAAAAATAGTGATTTGCGCATCGAATGTGCCCAAAGCCGCTAAAAACACACAGATAACTGTATGCATAAACAGTACAATGGCGTCATCAGAAACTGAAGTCAAATGAAAATCATTATCACTTGCCGTGTGGTAGCGGATACAACAGCGGAGAGCCCGGCCCGCGCTCACTTAATGTGACCGCGGGCGGCGGTTTACAGGTACGTTGCAATTAATCTGAGCATTGTTGCAGCTAATCTCGATATGAGATGCCGTTATTTGCAGATGACGATGTGCAGAAAACGGCACTGACTGCGGGCACAACCGTTGATGATGGCAAGCGGCTACGCCTAAGGCCGCCCGCGGCGGCGGCCCGGCGGATTACAGTGCGCCGTAGTTCAGCGGCACCCAGCCATAGCCCTCCCCTTGCCGGTTCAGGTAACCCAACCCCGGGAACGACAGGTGCGCGGCCCCCACCAGCTCCGCCTGCCGGGCGCTGTCGCCGAACACCCGCAGCCGTTGCGCCACGGCGGCCTTGGCGTCGCTGTCGAAGCGTATCGCCACCTGCGGATGGGCAAGCTGCACCGCCGCCACGTGGATCAGATCGCCAATCAGCAGCAGCTTCTTGCCCTGGCTTTCCACCTGATAAACGCTGTGGCCCGGCGTATGGCCGTGGGCCGCAAAGGCGGTAATGCCCGGCGAAAGCTCGCCGTCATTGGCGAAAGGCTTGAAATGGCCGGCGGCCTGATAGGGCTTGATCGCCGCCATCGCATGCTTGAAGTTGGCTTGCTCGCCCGGCTTCGCCTGGTTCAGCCGACTTTCGCTTAGCCAAAAATCGGCGTCCTGCTGCGAGGCGCGCACCAGCGCATTGGGGAACAGCGCCCGGCCATTTTGGGTCAGGCCGCCCAGGTGATCCGGATGCATGTGGGTCAGATAGATTTCATCCACCTGCTCGGGCCGGTAGCCGGCGGCGTTGAGATTGGCCGTCAGCTTGCCCAGGCCGTCTCCCAGCAGCGTTCCGGCACCGGTATCGATCATGATCAGCTTGTCGCCGGTGTTGATCAGATAGCTATTGACCGAGGTGACGACCGGCAGGCTCTGATGATGCTCAGCCAGCCCGGCGCCAATCTGCTGCGGCGTGCTGTTCAACAACAGCTTGTCCGCCGGCAGGCGGATAATGCCGTCTGACAGCGCGGTCACTTCATAATGGCCCAGCATGATGCGGTAAAAACCCGGGTTCGGCGTCTTCACCTGCGGCGCGGCCGCCGTGGCCTGCAATGCGGTTACGGCCAGGGTTGCCGCCAACAGATAGCGTTTCCAGAACATGATCACTCCTTGCGATAATAAGACAGCGCTAAGTATTAGCGCAAAAGGGTCAATGCGCCTGCCGTTGGGATAAATTTAAATTATATAAATTTAAAAAATATATTTACTCTGAATAGTTTTGTTTGCGCAATCGCACAACGCCAATCAATATTGAACGGGGTTTTAATCCGTTACTTTCCTTACTCCACCAAACGAGGAGTAAGGAAACACCATGAACTATCCATTCGAAAATCTGGTATTTGAAGGCGGCGGCGTAAAAGGCATTGCCTATGGCGGCGTATTGGAACTGCTGGAAACCAAAGGCGTCATGCCGCGGATCAAACGGGCCTCCGGCGCATCCGCTGGCGCCATCGCCGCGCTGCTGGTGGGGCTGGGCTGCAACGCCGCCGAGGTGACCAACATCCTCTCGAAGATGGATTTTAAAAAATTCCTCGATTATAACGGCGGCTTTTTGGGTTCCCTGCACGATGCCTATCGCCTGTTTAATCAGTATGGCATCGCCCCCGGCGATTATTTTTATTCCTGGTCGCGCGGCATCATCAAAAAATATACCGGCAATGCGGATATCACCTTTGAAAATTTTGAGGCGATGAAGACGAAAAAAGGCTTCAAATCCCTCTATTTTATCGGCGCCAACCTGAATAGCGGGCTGCGCGAGGTGTATTCCCACCAAACCACGCCGCGCATGAAGGTGGCGGACGGGCTGCGCATCTCGATGTCGTTCCCCTTCGCCTTCGTGGCGAAGAATAACGACCTGGGCGAAATCTGTATCGATGGCGGGATGATCGATAACTACCCGGTGCGGCTGTTTGACTATGACTTCTCCGCCACCCCGCCTTACATCGACACCGCCAGCCAACGGATCAACCCCCGCACCCTCGGCATCCGGCTGGACTCCGCCGGCGAAATCGCCCAGGCGGCGGGCCAGCCGGCCAATAAAACCGCGCTCAACAACCTGTTCGACTTCTCCATGGCGCTGGCCAACGTGATGCTGGATATACAGACGAAAGTGCATCTGGACAGCGATGACTGGAAGCGCACCGTGTATGTCGACACCCTCGACGTCAGCACGCTGGAGTTCGGCATCAGCGCAGCCAAAAAACGCGCGCTGATCGAATCCGGCCGCCGGGGCGTGGAGCGTTACTTCGCCTGGTACGATGCAGCGGCCAAACGGGCGGCCTGACCGGCGCTAACCCGCTCCCGCAGGCAAAAAAATCCCCGCGGGGGCGGGGAAAGGCAAAGTGATGCTAAGGATTTTTTAGTTATACGAAGAACTTGGCCAGCACCAGCAGCGAAAGCGAAACGTTAATCGCGCCGCCGATGCGGGTCGCTATCTGGGCGAACGGCATCAGCGACATGCGGTTGCCGGCGGTGAGGATCGCCACGTCGCCGGTGCCGCCCTGCCCGCTCTGACAGCAGGAGACGATGGCGACGTCGATCGGGTGCATGCCGATTTTCTTGCCGACGAAGAAACCGGTCGCCACCAGCGTGCAGACGGTGGTGACAATCACGATCAGGTTCTGAATGGTGAACGCGTCCACCAGCTCCTGCCATGGGGTGATGGCCACGCCGACGGCGAACAGGATCGGGTAGGTCACCGCGGTGCGGAAGAACTTGTACACCACCTGGGAACCTTCCTGAATGCGCGGAGACACCCCGTGCGCCAGCTTCACCGCCACGGCGGCGAACAGCATGCCCACCGGCGCCGGCAGCCCCACCAGGCGATGCAGCAGCATGCCGACCATATACAACAGGATGGCCAACAGCGCGCCGCAGGCGAGGGTGCTGACGTCCACCTTGCCGCTGGTTTTTTCCACCGCGGCCATATCGCTGTCGCCCTGCTTGCTCGGCATCAGGCTGCCCTCGCCGGTCAGGTGCGGATAGCGTTTACCCAGCTGGTTGAGCAAGCCGGCGATGACGATGGCGGTCAGGCTGCCCAGCATCACGATCGGCAGGATGCGCCCCAGCGCCACGCCCTGCTCCATATGCAGGATCGCCGCATAGCCCATCGACAGCGGTATTGCGCCTTCCCCCACGCCGCCGGCCATGATCGGCAGGATCAGGAAGAAGAAGATTTGGAACGGCTCCAGCCCCAACGCCATGCCGACCGCCATCCCCGCCACCATGCCGGCGATCTCGCCGCACAGCATCGGCACGAAGATGCGCAGGAAGCCCTGGACCAACACCTGACGGTTCATGCTCATGATACTGCCGACGATGATGCAGCAGATATACAGGTACAGAATGTTGGTCGACTTGTAGAACCTGGTGGTCGATTCCACCACCACGTCCGGCAGCAGGCCGTAATGCACCAGCGCGGAAGGAATAAAGGTGGCGCAGATCGCCGCCGCGCCCATTTTACCGATCAGCGGCAGACGTTTGCCGAATTCGCCGCAGGCAAAACCGAAGAACGCCAGCGTGGCCACCATCACCACGATATCGCTGGGCAATTTCCCTTCGAGGCAGTCGAGTAAAATAAGTACGCCGGCCAGAATAAAGAACGGTAACGGAATAATCCCTACTTTATAATTGTCCAGTATGTGCCACCATTTTTCCCGCAGGGGAACTTCGGCGGCTTTGTCTTTGGCGACGAGGTAAGAATCATCTGTTGTGCTCATAATCTGGCCTCTTATTAGTTTGTTCAGCCATAATAGAGAAACGCACGGATAAACCGCTGTGATTTTGTTCAAAGTTAAAAAGGGTTTTTAATGGTGGTTATGGTTTTTATGGTGTTAATGGAAATTATGTAAAATACGGCGTGGCGTTAATGGTGTTAATAGCGTTTTTATTTTAAAGCTTATCAACTTTATCGCAGCAGCCCAATAGCCAGCCCGCTTAAATATAATCCCGTGTTGCCGATCACAAGTTGATCGGGCGCAATATTACACTAACCCGTTCTCATGGTAGGGTAAGCCCTCAGGATTTCTTCAGGTGAAGCTCGGCGATGCGCATAAAACTCTCATTCCAAATCAAGCTGTTCTTGTGCCTGGTCGCCTTCTCCTGCCTGCTGCTGACCGCGATCGGCGCTTACACTTACTATCAGCTGGATGCCCAGCTGCACCGCGATCTCGGCGCCCGGGCGCAGGTGCAGGCGCGGGAAATCGCCCTGATCCCCTCGCTGGCCGCCGCGGTTGAAAAAAACGATGCCGGCCAGATCGCCGCCCTGATGAAAAAGATCCGCGCCAGCAGCGATGCCAGCTATATCGTCATTGGCGATAATCGCGCCAGACACCTTTATCATTCAGAATACGACGTGCGCCTCGGCTCGCCGATGGTCGGCGGAGATAATAAAGACGTTCTGGAAGGCAAAAGCATTATTTCCATCCGCAAGGGCGGCATCGGCGTTTCATTACGCAGCAAGGCGCCGATCCTGGATGAAAATAATCAGGTTATCGGCATTGTTTCGGTCGGTTATCTGAAATCGCATATTGACAATTTAAACGCCAGAACCCTGACGCAAATTATCGGATCCATTATTCTGTTGCTGGTGGCGCTGTTTATTTTCTCGTGGCTGCTGTCAAAAAACCTCAAGCGCCAGATGTTCTGGCTGGAGCCCAAGGAAATCGCCCTGCTGGTGCGGCAACAAAAGGCCCTGCTCGAAGCCATTTATGAAGGGGTGATCGCCGTCGACCCGCAGCTGCGCATCATCACCATCAACCATGCGGCGCGCGAGCTGCTCGACCTGCGGCAGCCCGCCAGCGGGCTGATGGGCCGAGAGATCGGCGAGGTGATCCAGGCGCAGCCGGACTTCTTCGGCACCGCTCAGCTGGGGCAGGACACCCACGATGAGGTGTGCCGTTTCAATCACGTGCGGGTGATCGCCAGCCGGGTGCGCATCATGCAGGAAGATGAGCTGCAGGGCTGGGTGATCAGCTTCCGCGATAAAAACGACATCAACACCCTGAGCAGCCAGCTCAGTCAGGTGAAACGTTACGCCGATACCCTGCGCATCATGCGCCATGAGCAGCTGAACTGGACCGCGACGCTGGCCGGGCTGCTGCACATGCAGCGCTACGACGAGGCCATTCGCTACGTGGAAGCGCAGTCGGAAGGCGCGCAGGAGATCCTCGATTTCATTTCGCAGCGCTTCGGCTCGGCCGCGCTGTGCGGGCTGCTGCTGGGCAAATATTCCAGCGCCAGGGAAAAAGGCGTAGAGCTGCGCTTCGATCCGGCTTGCCAGCTGCGGCAAATTCCGGCGGCGCTGAACGAAACCGAACTGATGTCGATCGTCGGCAACCTGTTGGACAATGCGGTAGACGCGACGCTGCGTTGCCCGGCGCCGCACCAGGCGGTGGAACTTTATATCAGTGACGGCAGCAACGAGCTGGTGATCGAGGTCGCGGACCGCGGCACCGGCATCGCGGAGGAAATTCGTGATACGCTGTTCGAACAGGGCATCACCACCAAAGACGATAAAAGCGATCACGGCATCGGCCTGCATCTGGTCGCCAGCCACGTGGCGCAAGCGCATGGCAGCATAGAAGTGTCGGACAACGAGCCGCACGGTGCGATATTTTCCCTGTTTATCCCTAAAACCCTATAGTTTTGAGCACCCGAATAATGTCACACGAAGCACTGGACGTTCTGATCGTGGAAGATGAGCCGCAGCTGGCCACGCTGCACGCGGAATTCATCGAGAAAAACTTCAACCTGCGGGTGGTGGCCTACGCCGCCACGCTGGCCGAAGCGCGGACGAAGGTCAACGCGCACCAGCCGCGTCTGATCCTGCTGGACAACTTTCTGCCGGACGGCCAGGGCATTGCGCTGATGGAAGAGCCGGCGGTGAAGAACCCGGCCTGTTCGGTGATCTTCATCACCGCCGCCAGCGACATGAATACCTGCAGCCAGGCGATCCGCAACGGCGCCTTCGACTACATCATCAAACCGGTGTCCTACAAGCGGCTGCGCAATTCGCTCGAGCGTTTCATGCAGTTCGTGCAGACCCAGCGCACCTTCAAGGTCATCGACCAGAACAGCGTCGATGCGCTGTATAACCTGCAGTCCAAGCAGTTCTCCAGCGAGCCGAGCGCCAAGGGTATCGAGACCAATACCCTGGAGCTGGTGCAGGCGCTGTTCGTCAATCGGCCGGAGGAGGCGCACGCGGTGGAGGAGGTGGTCGAACAGGTCGGCGTCAGCAAAACCACCGCCCGCCGTTACCTGGAATACTGCGTGGCGACGCAATTCGTCAAGGTGGAGATGCTGTACGGCAACATCGGCCATCCGCGGCGGCTGTATCGCAAAGCCTGAGGCTGACATCTGGCTGTCACATTGGCCGGATAAAATGCCGTTGGCGATGTCCCCTCGATATCGGCACCTGTCGTTAAAACTGATGAAATACTGATGACTTTTGCCCGGCCTATGGTCGGGTTTTTTATTGCCGGCGATCCGCCCGGCGGGGGGGAATAATAGCGATGCGCAATCGCCGATATTTCCACTAAAAACCAGTCAATTACGGCAAATAATCAGCGGTGATAATTGAACATCGGCCAAATTACCATAACCAATTAAAAACTTGATGTAAACCACTAATATCCGCATCGGCGGACATTGAGGGTTGTCTCAGATATTCACTGTGTTAGGGTATAGAGCACTATTATTTTCGATTAGGAAGTTTCATATCGTTTTAATTACACCAAAGGAAACAACAAATTGCATGGCAATTAAACTCGAAGTGAAGAATCTGTATAAGATATTTGGCGAGCATCCGGAACGCGCTTTTAAACTGATAGACAAAGGTCTGACAAAAGATCAGCTGTTTGAAAAAACCGGATTATCGCTTGGCGTAAAAGACGCCACTCTGGCCATTGAAGAAGGCGAGATTTTTGTCATCATGGGGCTCTCCGGTTCCGGAAAATCCACCCTGGTACGCCTTCTCAATCGTCTGATAGAACCCACCCGCGGCCAGGTGCTGATCGACGGCGAGGATATCTCGAAAATATCCGACACCGCGTTGCGCACCGTGCGGCGCAATAAGATCAGCATGGTATTCCAGTCATTCGCTCTGATGCCGCACATGAACGTGCTGAACAACACCGCTTTCGGCATGGAATTAGCCGGCATTGCGCCGCAGGAGCGCCAGGAAAAAGCCCTGGAGGCGCTGCGTCAGGTCGGCCTGGAGAATTATGCCCATTCTTATCCGGATGAATTGTCCGGCGGCATGCGTCAGCGCGTGGGATTAGCCCGGGCGATGGCCAATAATCCGGACATATTATTGATGGACGAAGCCTTCTCGGCGCTCGATCCATTAATCCGCACCGAAATGCAGGATGAACTGGTTAAATTGCAGGCCCAGCATCAACGCACCATCGTCTTTATTTCCCACGATTTGGACGAGGCGATGCGCATTGGCGATCGCATTGCGATCATGCAGGGCGGCGAGGTGATCCAGGTCGGCACGCCGGACGAAATACTGAATAATCCGGCCAACGATTATGTGCGTACCTTCTTCCGCGGCGTGGATATCAGCCACGTATTCAGCGCCAAGGATATCGCCCAGCGCCGTCCGGTCACGCTGATCCGCAAAACCCCCGGCTTTGGCCCCCGCTCCGCGCTGCAGCTGCTGCGCGATGAGGACCGTGATTATGGTTATGTTATTGAACGCGGAAAGAAATTTATCGGCGTGGTGTCGATAGATTCGCTGAAGAAGGCGCTGTCCGCCAACCTGACGCTGGACGACGCCCTGCTTGAGGCGCCCGCCCCGGTGCCGGCCGACATGCCGCTGAGCGAGCTGATTTCCCTGGTGGCTCAGGCGCCCTGCGCGGTGCCGGTAGTCTGCGAAGAACATAACTATCTCGGAATCATCTCCAAGGCCATGCTGCTGCAGGCCCTGGACAAGGAGGCACCTGCACATGAGTGACACGACGCAAACACAAGATCCCTGGGCCACCGCGCCCGCCGATAGCGCTGCCGCTGCGCCCGCTCCCGACGCAGCAGCCAACGCCGGCGACGCCTGGTCCAGCGCGCCGCCGCCTGCCACCCATGACGCGGCCGCACAGGGCTCCGACTGGCTCAACAGCGCGCCGGCGCAGCCGGAACACTTCAGCCTGCTCGATCCGTTCCACAAAGCCTGGGTGCCGTTCGACTCCTGGGTGACGCAGGGCATCGACTGGCTGGTGTTGCACTTCCGCCCGCTGTTCCAGGGCATCCGCGTGCCGGTAGACTTTATCCTCAGCGGTTTTCAGCAATTGCTGCTGGGCATGCCGGCGCCGATCGCCATTCTGCTGTTCTCGCTGATCGCCTGGCAGGTAGCCAGCCTCGGCATGGGCGCCGCCACGCTGGCGTCGTTGATCGCCATCGGCGCCATCGGCGCCTGGTCACAGGCGATGGTGACGCTGGCGCTGGTGTTGACCGCGCTGTTTTTCTGCATCGTCATCGGGCTGCCGCTCGGCATCTGGCTGGCGCGCAGCAAGCACGCCGCCAAGGTGATCAGGCCGCTGCTCGACGCCATGCAGACCACCCCGGCCTTCGTCTATCTGGTGCCGATCGTCATGCTGTTCGGCATCGGCAACGTGCCGGGCGTGGTGGTCACCATTATCTTTGCGCTGCCGCCGATCGTGCGTCTGACCATTCTGGGCATCAAACAGGTGCCGGAAGACCTGATCGAGGCCGCCGAATCCTTCGGCGCCAGCCCGCGTCAGCTGCTGTTCAAAGTGCAGCTGCCGCTGGCGATGCCGACCATTATGGCCGGCGTTAACCAAACGCTGATGCTGGCGCTGTCGATGGTGGTGATCGCCTCGATGATCGCCGTCGGCGGCCTGGGGCAGATGGTGCTGCGCGGCATTGGCCGGCTGGATATGGGCCTGGCCGCCGTCGGCGGCGTCGGTATCGTGATCCTGGCGATCATTCTCGACCGCCTTACCCAGTCGCTGGGGCGCGATCGCCGCAGCAAGGGCATCGGCCGCTGGTATGCCCACGGCCCGATCGGGCTGCTCACCCGCCCTTTCATCAAAAAGCCTTAATCGCGCAGCCCCCGGCGGAACCGCCGGGGGCGCCGATAGCCTGCTAGAACCGAAGGAAACATTATGCGCTCGACAGGAATTTGGGCTTTAGCCCTGACTTCATTGCTAAGCACACAAACGTTCGCCGCCGAGCTTCCCGGCAAGGGCGTCACCGTTAAACCGCTGCAAAGCACCCTCGCAGAAGAAAGTTTTCAGACTGAATTGGTCAACCGCGCGTTGGTAAAGCTGGGCTACAACGTCCAGCCCACCGATGAAGTGGATTACAATGTCGCCTATACCTCCATCGCTTCCGGCGACGCCACCTATATGGCGGTAAACTGGGATCCGCTGCAAACCGATATGTACAACAGCGCTGGCGGCGACAGCAAGTTTTATCGCCAGGGCGCCTATATCACCAATGCGGCGCAGGGGTATTTGATCGATAAAAAAACCGCCGACAAATACCACATCAGCGACATTTCCCAGTTGAAAGATCCCAAGCTGGCGAAGCTGTTTGACGCTGACGGCGACGGCAAGGCCGACCTGGCCGGCTGTGAACCTGGCTGGGGATGCGGCAACCTGATCGCTACCCATATCGATGCCTATGGGTTGAGCAACACCGTTACCCAAAACCAAGGCAACTACTCGGCCATCATCGCTGACACTCTGGCCCGCTATAAACAGGGTAAACCGGTGCTGTACTTTACCTGGACGCCCTACTGGGTCAGCGACGTGCTGGTGCCCGGCCGCGACGTGGTCTGGCTGACCGTTCCGTTCTCCGCCAGCCCCGGCTCGCTGAAAGGCCAGGATACGGCGCTGCCGAACGGCAAAAACTACGGTTTCGCCGTCAATAACGAACATATCGTCGCCAACAAGCCATGGGCTCAGGCCAATCCGGCCGCCGCAAAATTGTTCGCCATCATGAAATTGCCGTTGGCGGATGTGAGCGCGCAGAACTTGCGCATGCACCGCGGCGAGAACAGCGCGGAAGATATACAGCGCCATGTAGACGGCTGGATAAAGGCCCATCAGGCCACTTTTGACGGCTGGGTAAACACCGCTGCTGCGGCAGCGAAATAACCCCGACTTCACAACATAAAAAGGTATTTCACTATGCGTACCACCGGAATCTGGGCTCTCGCCCTTACGACACTGATTGGCTCACAGGTTGCTTCCGCGGCCGATTTGCCAGGAAAAGGCATCTCGGTACAACCGGTACAAAGCACCATTTCTGAAGAAACCTTCCAGACGCTGCTGGTCAGCAAGGCGCTGGAGAAGCTGGGTTACGACGTCAAGGCCCCGCGTGAAGTGGATTACAACGTCGCCTATACCTCCATCGCCTCGGGCGACGCCACCTTTATCGCGGTTAACTGGGATCCGCTGCACGCCGACCAGTACAAAGCCGCCGGCGGCGACGCCAAATTCTATCGCGAAGGCGTGTACGTCAACGGCGCCGCGCAGGGCTACCTGATCGACAAGAAAACCGCCGACAAGTACCACATCACCAACGTTGAGCAATTGAAAGATCCCAAAATCGCCAAGCTGTTCGACACCAACGGCGACGGCAAGGCCGATTTGACCGGCTGCACCCCGGGTTGGGGCTGCGAAGCGGTCATCAACCACCATATCGGCGCCTACGGCCTGGGTAAAAACGTTGAGCACAACCAGGGGAACTACGCGGCGATGATCGCCGACACCATCACCCGCTATAAAGAAGGCAAACCGGTGCTGTACTATACCTGGACGCCGTACTGGGTGAGCGACGTGTTGGTGCCTGGCCGCGATGTGGTCTGGCTGCAGGTGCCGTTCTCATCCCTGCCGGGCGAGCAAAAGAATGTCGACACCAAGCTGCCTAACGGCGCCAACTATGGTTTCCCGGTCAATACCATGCGCATCGCCGCCAACAAGCAGTGGGCCGAAGCCAATCCGGCGGCCGCCAAGCTGTTTGCCATCATGAAGCTGCCGATCGCCGACGTGAATGCGCAGAACCTGCGCATGCATGAAGGCCAGGCTTCGGAAGCGGATATCCAGAATCACGTCAACGGCTGGATCAAAGCCCACCAGGCGACCTTCGACGGCTGGGTGAAAACCGCCGCCGACGCCGCGAAGAAGTAAACCGACCGGGGCGCAGCGCCTGCTGCGCCCCCTATTGCCCCCTCTCGATGCCGCTGAACTGTAAAAAGCGCTCGGCGGTTCTCGACAGCGTCTCCGGCCAGACGCAAAACACCTGGCGCCGCGGACCGTCTTCAATCGGAATCGACACCAGCGCGCTCAGCCGCTGCGCGGTCGACACCGGCACGATGCCCGCCGCCAATCCCCGCCGCACCAGATTCTCCAGCCATTCGATGTGATCGATTTCAAAACTGACGTGCCGTTTGATGCCCGCCGCCTGAAAAGCGCGGTCGGTTTGGCGCCGCGCGCCGGTGCCGCTGTAGAAATCCACCAGCGGCACGGCCGACAGCGCCTGCAGGTTCACCCGCTCGCGGCTGGCCAACGGGTGCTGCGGCGCCACCAGCGCCACCAGCGGCTCGTCGGTCAGTTGGCGATGCGAGACCGGCAGCAGGCCGATGTCGCCGGGCCAGATGCCGACAAACGCCATATCGCACTGCTGCTGGCGCACATCCTCCAGCAGCGCCTCGCTCATGCCGACGTACAGCCGGATATTCACCGCCGGGTAATGCCGGTGGAACTTGTCGAGTTTTTCGGTCAGATCAATCGCGTTTATGGTTGATATGGTGCCGATGGTCAGCGTGCCCGACACCGTGCCGCCGGCCGCGGTCACCTCCTCCACCAGCGCCTGCTGCGCCGCCAACAGGCGCTGGGCCGGGGGAATGAACGCCTGCCCGGCGGGCGTCAGCCTGACCCGCCGCGAGGTGCGTTCGAACAGCGTGCAGCCCAGCGCCTCTTCCAGCTTGGCGATTTGGTGGCTGAGCGCCGACTGCACCGTATGGCAACGCTGCGCCGCCCGGGTAAAGCTCTGCTCTTCGGCCACCGCCAGCGCATAACGGATCTGTTTCAGGTTCATGGAATTAATCGCGAAATGAGATTGATCAAATGAAAATTATACATTGGTTTAACGCCCGGCGTTGCCGGATACTTTGCATCACTTCTTTCCGTGATGAAAAACCATGAACCAACAAAACTCGCCTCCTGGGCTCAGCCCGGCGCTGATTGTCCTGATCGCCATCGCCACCGGCCTGGCGGTCGCCAGCAACTACTATGCCCAGCCCTTGCTGGAGACCATCGCCAACAGCTTCTCGCTGTCGGTCAACCAGGCCGGCTTTATCGTTACCGCCGCACAGCTGGGCTATGCCGTGGGCCTGCTGCTGCTGGTGCCGCTCGGCGATATGTTCGAACGCCGCGGGCTGATCGTTTTCATGACGCTGCTGGCCGCCGGCGGCATGCTGATCACCGCCAGTTCATCCACCCTGCCGATGATGATCCTCGGCACCGCCCTCACCGGGCTGTTCTCGGTGGTGGCGCAGATCCTGGTGCCGCTGGCCGCCACCCTGGCGCATCCGGAGAAACGCGGCAAAACCGTCGGCGTCATCATGAGCGGCCTGCTGCTCGGCATCCTGCTGGCGCGCACCGTCGCCGGCGCGCTGGCGTCGATCGGCGGCTGGCGCACCATTTACTGGGTCGCCAGCGCGCTGATGATCCTGATGGCGCTGATCCTGTGGCGCGCGCTGCCGCGTTATAAGCAGCATTCCGGGCTGAATTATCCGCAACTGCTGAAGTCGATTTTCACCCTGTTCTGCGGCACGCCGCTGCTGCGCACCCGCGCCATGCTCGGCGCGCTGTCGTTCGCCAACTTCAGCGTGCTCTGGACTTCAATGGCTTTCCTGCTGGCCGCCCCGCCTTTCAACTATTCCGAAGGGGTGATCGGGCTGTTCGGGCTGGTGGGCGCCGCCGGGGCGCTGGCCGCCTCGCGCGCCGGCCACCTGGCGGACCAGGGCAAGGCCGGTTTGACCACCAGCGTCGGCCTGGTGCTGCTGCTGCTGTCGTGGGTGCCCATCGCGCTGGCTAAACAGTCGCTGTGGGCGCTGATCGTCGGCATTCTGATCCTCGATCTGGCGGTGCAGGCGGTGCACGTCACCAACCAGAGCGTGATCTACCGCATCATGCCGGAAGCGCGCAACCGCCTGACCGCCGGTTACATGACCAGCTATTTTATCGGCGGCGCGCTCGGTTCGCTGCTTTCCGCCTCTGCCTATCAGCATGCGGGATGGTACGGCGTGGCCGCGGCGGGGGGCGTTTTGTGCCTGCTGAACCTGCTGACCTGGTGGCTCGGCAAGCGCCACGATCCGCAGGGACCGGCGACAATCTGATTATCGTGCAAATAGTAACTTAAGAAATTTATTAGCCGCGCAGGGTATAATCATTACTCACTCTCTGGTAATGTTCTGGCCATGAACTATTGATGTCCTATCTACCCTGCGACCCAAATAAAAATGCAAAGCCAAGCTGCAGATAGCCTCAACCCCCCTGCCGTCCGTTCTACTTTCGCCAACGGCATCGTCGACAGTTTACCCATCGTCATCGGCTATGTGCCGGTGGCGTTCGCCTTCGGCCTCAGCGCAGTCAAGCTGGGGTTCAGCCCGATCGAGAGCATTTTCTTCTCCTGCATCATCTATGCGGGCGCCAGCCAGTTCGTGATTACCGCCCTGCTGAGCGCCGGCATGTCGCTGTGGGTCTCCGCGCTGACGGTGATGGCGATGGACGTGCGCCATCTGTTGTACGGCCCGGCGCTGCGCCACCGCATCGTATCGCGCATGTCGCCCGGCAAAACGGCGATCTGGGCGTTTGGCCTGACCGACGAAGTGTTCGCCGCCGCCACCGCCAAGCTGATGCGCAATAACCGCAGCTGGAGCGAAAACTGGATGCTCGGCATCGCGCTGTGCGCCTGGCTGTCCTGGGTGGCCGGCACCGCCCTGGGCGCGCTGTTCGGCAACGGGCCGCTGGAGCAATTCCCGGTTGTCGAGGCGTCGCTGTCCTTTATGCTGCCGGCGCTGTTTCTCAGCTTCCTGCTGTCGGCGTTCCGACGCCCGCAGAGCCTGACCATCGCCGCCGCCCTGGCCGGCGCGCTGCTCGGCCTGGTGCTGTTCTCCATTCCGGTCGCCATCCTGGCCGGTATCGGCGCAGGCTGTGTCGCCTCGCTGTTCCAGCCCGCCGCCGCGGAGGCCCGCGATGAACGCTGATGTGGTGATCATTGGCCTAGTGGTCGGCTGCGCGAATTATCTGTTCCGTTATCTGCCGCTGCGCCTGGCGCCCTCTCGCGCCCAGCCCGGCATCAAGCGCGGCAAAACCGCCCTGCTGCTCGACAGCATCGGCATCGCCTCAATCTGCGCCCTGCTGGTGGTCTCCAGCACGCCGGTGGTGATGCGCGAGCCCGACAAGCTGCTGCCGACCCTGGTCGGCTTCGCGGCGCTGGGGCTGTGTTTTTATCGCAGCAAAAGCATCATCTTGTCCACGCTGATCGGTGCGACCGCGTTCGGCATCACATTAAAAATATTAATATTTTTTGGCTGAGAGCGGGCGATTTCCACCGGTTTCGCCGCCGCGGCGCGCCAACCGGAGCCGCCTCCGGCTCTTTACAATCAACTGACAAATGACACGAATTGCTAAATTATTCGCACGGCTGAAGATTTACATTATTAGTCACTATCGTTACTATCTCGAACGAAATTAATGAGGCCCTAAATTATGGAAAGCTCGTTTACTCCCATAGAACACATGCTGAATTTCCGCGCCAAGCGGCAGAAAGACTTCCCTTACCAGGAAATCCTGCTGACCCGGCTTTGCATGCACATGCAGGGCAAACTGCTGGAAAATCGCAATAAAATGCTTAAAGCACAGGGAATTAACGAAACACTGTTTATGGCGCTGATTACCCTGGATGCGCAGGAAAGTCACAGCATCCAGCCTTCTGAGCTCAGCTCTGCCCTCGGTTCTTCGCGCACCAATGCCACCCGCATCGCCGACGAGCTGGAAAAACGCGGCTGGATTGAACGCCGGGAAAGCGACAACGATCGCCGCTGCCTGCATCTCCACCTGACGCCGCTGGGAGAAGAGTTTCTCAGTCAACTGCTGCCGCCGCAGCACAAATGTCTGCATTTCCTGTGGTCCACACTGAACGACGATGAGCAAAAACAGCTGGAGCAGCTGACGCGCAAACTGTTGGCACGTCTGGATCAAATGGAAATCACAGAACAGTTATCCTAATTCACAATTTCTGTTCAGGTACTTACTTATGCGATCCCCATTTAACCGGAGATTCACCCCGCTGTTCGCCGTATTGCTGCTGGCCGGGTGTGCCTCTACCGATAATATTGCTCCGCAATCCACGCTGATGGACTCGCAGAGTCTGCAGCTGGCGCAGCCGCGCGTAAGTTCGCTGGCCGTCAGCCCGCAGTGGTGGCGCTCACTCAAGGATCCGCAGCTGGACGCCCTGATGACGCAAACGCTGCAAAACTCGCCGACGCTGCGCCAGGCCGCCGCCCGGGTGCGCGAAGCGCAAAGCGTGGTGGGCGAAGCCAATGCCGCCAACGGGCCGAATCTGGACCTGAACGCCAGCACCCAGCGTCAGCGCGTGCCGCAGAACGTCAATATGGGGCTGGGGTATCCGCATAAGCCCATCTACGAAAGCTCGAACTCGCTGGGCCTGAACCTGGCCTACGAATTCGACTGGTGGGGCAAATACCGCAACCAGGTGAACGCCGCCAAAGCGCAGGTCGATGCCGCGCGCGCCGATCAGGAACAGGCGGCGTTGACGCTGACCAGTTCGGTGGCGTCCGCCTACTACCAGCTGCAAAGCAACCTGGCGCTGGAGAAACTGCTGCAGCAGGAGGTGGACAACAACCAGCGCCTGACCTCCCTGCGCCAACGGCAGTACCAGGCCGGCATTACCGGCGTTGACGTGCCGCAACAAACGCAGGCGCAGGCCGACGTGGCCAAACAGCAGATCCTGCAGCTGCAGTCGCAGATCGAACAGCTCAGGCACCAGCTCGCCGCGCTGGCGGGCCAGGGGCCGAACGCCATGCAGCACCTGCGGGCGGTCGCCCTGCCCGCCGATAACCTGATGGCGCCGCAAGGCGAACTGACGGCCGATCTGCTGGGCAAACGCCCGGACATCGCCGCGCAGCGACAGCTGGTGGAGTCCTACAGCCAGCGCGTCAGCGCCGCACGCAAAGAGTTTTACCCCAGCCTGACCATTTCAGCCTTCGCCGGCCTGATGACCACCAACACCAGTGGCACCAGCCCGAACCTGTTTGAAGCGGCCAGCCAGGCCTGGAACGTGATGCCGGCGATCTCGCTGCCAATCTTCCACGCCGGGGCGCTGCGCAGCAAGCTGGGCGAGGAGTCCGCGCTGTATGACCAGGCGGTGGAATCCTATAACCAAACCATCCTGAATGCCGTACAAGAGACCGCCGATGCCATCACCGTCCAGCAGAGCACTGCGCAACAGCAGCTGCAGGCGGCATCCGCGTCCCAATCGATGCAGCAGGTGTACCGAGTCGCTAACGCCCGATACCAGGCAGGGATTATCGGGCGCGACGAGTTGTTGACCAGCCAGACGCAGCTATTGCAGCAGCAACAGGCGGAGTTGAATGCCAGCAGCAACTTGCTGCAGGCGAAGATAGGACTGATCCGCGCGCTGGGCGGTGGCTACCAGGCCCCGGCCGCAGCGGATTCAAAAGCATAATAAAATAGAGAGCTTGGAGAACACCATGAGCGCAAGCGCGGAGACTCAAAACCCGCAGCAGCCGAACGGCAAAAAGAAGCAGCGCAAATTTTGGCTGCTGTTGCTGACGGTTATTTTCATTGTTATTGGGGTGGCTTATTTAGTGTATTGGTTCCTGGTGCTGCGTCATCATCAGGAAACCGATGATGCCTACGTGTCCGGCAACCAGGTGCAGATCATGGCCCAGGTGTCCGGCAGCGTGAACAGCGTCAATTTCGATAACACCGACTACGTCAAACAGGGCGATGTCCTGCTGACGCTCGATCCGACCGATGCCGAGCAGGCGTTTGAGCGCGCCAAAACCGGCCTGGCCAACAGCGTGCGTCAGACCCACCAGCTGATCATCAACAGCAAGCAGTATCAGGCCAACATCGCCCTGCGCAAGTCTGATCTGAGCAAGGCGGAGAACGACCTGAAACGCCGCGTGGTGCTGGGCAGCGTCGACGCCATCGGCCGCGAAGAGCTGCAACACGCCCGCGATGCGGTCGACAGCGCCAGGGCCGCGCTGGAAGTGGCGGTTCAGCAATATAACGCCAACCAGGCGATGGTGCTGAACACCCCGCTGGAGCAACAGCCGGCGATCCAACAGTCCGCCGCGCAAATGCGTGACGCCTGGCTGGCGCTGCAGCGCACCAAAGTGATCAGCCCGATCACCGGTTACGTCTCGCGCCGCAGCGTGCAGGTCGGCGCGCAAATCGCCGCCGGCTCCCCGCTGATGGCGGTGGTGCCCGCCGACCATATCTGGGTGGACGCCAACTTCAAGGAAACCCAGATCGCCAATATGCGCATCGGCCAGTCGGCCACCGTGGTCAGTGATGTCTACGGCGACGACGTGGTGTACCGCGGCAAGGTGGTCGGTATCGACATGGGCACCGGCAGCGCCTTCTCGCTGCTGCCTGCGCAAAACGCCACCGGCAACTGGATCAAGGTGGTTCAGCGCCTGCCGGTGCGTATCGAGCTGGACGCCAAGCAGGTCGCCGATCACCCGCTGCGCATCGGTCTGTCGACGCTGGTGAAAGTTGACACCACCGATCTGGACGGCCGCATGCTGGCCGACGTGGTGCGCGACAAGCCGCTGTACCAGAGCAACGCCCTGGCGTTGGATCTGGCGCCGGTTAACCAGACGATCGCCGACGTGATCCATGCGAATGCCGGCTAAGCGCGCGGGAGGCCATCTTGCCACAGAAACCGCTTGAAGGCGCCCAGCTTGCCTGGATGACGGTCGCGCTCGCCATGGCGACCTTCATGCAGGTGCTGGACTCCACCATCGCCAACGTGGCGATCCCCACCATCGCCGGTAACCTCGGGTCTTCCAACTCGCAGGGCACCTGGGTGATCACCTCGTTCGGCGTGGCGAACGCCATCTCGATCCCCATCACCGGCTGGCTGGCGAAGCGCGTCGGCGAAGTGCGGCTGTTCCTTTGGTCAACCGCGCTGTTCGTGCTCGCCTCCTGGCTGTGCGGCATCTCCAACAGCCTGGGCATGCTGATCTTCTTCCGCGTGATCCAGGGCGTGGTGGCCGGGCCGCTGATCCCGCTGTCGCAAAGCCTGTTGCTGAACAACTATCCGCCCGCCAAACGCGCGATGGCCCTGGCGCTATGGTCGATGACGGTGATCGTCGCGCCGATCTTCGGGCCAATCCTCGGCGGCTACATCAGCGACAACTATCACTGGGGTTGGATCTTCTTCATCAACATCCCGATCGGCGGCTTCGTGATCATGGCGGCGATGGCGACCTTGAAAGGACGGGAAACCAAAACCGAGATCAAGCCTATCGATACCGTCGGCCTGGTGCTGTTGATCGTCGGCATCGGTTCGCTGCAGGTGATGCTCGATCAGGGCAAGGAGCTGGACTGGTTCAACTCGACCGAGATCATCACCCTCACGGTGGTCGCGGTGGTGGCGCTGCTGTTCCTGGTGGTGTGGGAGCTGACGGACGACCACCCGGTGGTGGATCTGTCGCTGTTCAAGTCGCGCAACTTTACCATCGGCTGTCTGTGCATCAGTCTGGCTTACCTGCTGTACTTCGGCGCCATCGTGCTGCTGCCGCAGCTGCTGCAGGAGGTCTATGGCTATACCGCCACCTGGGCGGGGCTGGCTTCGGCGCCGATCGGGCTGATACCGGTATTGCTGTCGCCGATCATCGGCAAGTTCGGCAACCGACTGGACATGCGCCGGCTGGTCACCTTCAGCTTCATTATGTATGCCGTGTGCTTCTACTGGCGCGCCTATACGTTTGAACCGGGAATGGACTTTGGCGCCTCGGCCTGGCCGCAGTTTGTTCAGGGCTTCGCCATCGCCTGCTTCTTTATGCCGTTGACCACCATTACGCTGTCCGGCCTGCCGCCGGAACGCATGGCGGCGGCGTCGAGCCTGTCGAACTTTACCCGTACGCTGGCGGGGTCGATCGGCACTTCGATCACCACCACGCTGTGGACCCAGCGCGAATCGCAGCATCACTCGCAGTTAGCGGAGTTTGTGAACCCTTACAACCCGCAGTCGCAAGAGATGTATCGACAGCTGGAACAGGTCGGCATGAGCAAGCAGCAGGCTTCGGCCTATATCGCCAACGAGATCACCGCACAGGGGCTGATTATCTCCGCCAACGAGATATTCTGGCTGTCTGCCGGGGTGTTCCTGATCCTGCTGGCGCTGGTGTGGGTGGCGAAACCGCCGTTCAGCTCCGGCGGCGGGGGCGGCGGCGCTCACTAAGCCTCACCAAACAAAACGGGCGCCCTGGGGCGCCCGTTTTTTTATGCGGCATATCACGCCTGGTTTTGGCGCCACCAATCGGCCAGCAAAATGCCGGTGGCCACCGAGACGTTCAGGCTTTCCACCTTGCCGGTACCGCCGATGGAAACGCTCATGTCGCCCTGCTGCCAGGCGCTGTCGCTCAGGCCGTCGCGCTCTTGCCCCAACACCAGCACCATTTTGGCCGGCAGTTTGGCCTGCGCCAGCGTGGTGCCCTTGTGGCTCGAGGTGGTGACGATGGTGTAACCCGCTTTGCGGAAGGTATCCAGCACCGACAGGAAGTCATCGGCGTTGATCGCCTTGATGTGCTCCGCGCCGCCTTCTGCGGTACGCACCGCCGCACCGGACTCCAGCACCGCCGGATCCTGCAGCAGCACGCCGTTGACGCCAAAGTGGGCGCACGAACGGACGATGGCGCCCAGGTTATGCGGGTTGCCCACCTCTTCCAGCGCCAGCACGCAGTCGGTCGCCGGGGCATTTTTCAGGTAGGTTTGCGCATCCAGACCCTGACGTTTTTTGATCAGGAAGCAGACGCCGCCGTGGTGTTCGGTGCCGGAAGCCTTGGCCAGCTCTTCCTCGTCCACCACGTGGTAGGCTTTGCGATTCGCCGCCATCCAGCGCAGCGCTTCGCGGAAACGCGGCGTAACCGACTGCACGAACCAGGCGCGGACGATAGCGTCCGGGCGGCTGGCGAACAGCGCCTGGCAGGCGTTCTCGCCGTAAACGCGGGTTTCTTCCGCACGCTGGCGGCGCAGCTGCTCCGGATCGATAAAGCTTTTGCCGCTGATGCCGCCGTGATCGAACGCCGGTTCTTCATCCGGGCCGCGTGACACGGTTTTCCACGGCGAATCGTAACCGCCACGGTCTTCGCTGCGCGCCGGACGGCGAGGACGATCGCTTTCACTGCGGCGGCTGTCGGCGCCGCGACGGTCGTTGCCGCCGCGCGCCTTGTCCTGACCCGCACGGCCAGAGCGTGCGTTGTCTGCCGGACGGCCTTTGCCGGCCGGACGTTTGTTCTTGTTACGGTCGTCGCCGTTGTCGTCGTCGCTGCGGACGTACATCACTTTGACTTTACCGTTTTTGCCACTAAATGAATCGTTCATTGTCTTCTCCACCAACGCGCAGGGCGCGAAGATTACCTGATGTTGGTGCACGAAGCCACCAACTTGCGCTAAAAGCTCCCAACTATCACATCCATTGAACAAACCTCGTTGTTCGGCCGCCGGGTTTTACCGATAATGGACGGCAGCAAAGAAACATCTCCGCCCCCCGTGCGGCGTATCACGCTTTCTCAGTACCCGAGGTCAACATGAATACAGTTTGTGCAGCTTGCAATGCCACCAACCGCGTGCCGGAAGAACGCCTGGCGGACGGTGCGAAATGCGGCCGCTGCGGCCATGAGCTCTTCGACGGTGAAGTGATCAATGCCACCGCCGCCACCCTGGACCAGCTGCTGCAGGACGACCTGCCGGTGGTGGTCGATTTCTGGGCGCCGTGGTGCGGCCCGTGCGTCAACTTTGCGCCGATCTTTGAAGACGTGGCCGAAGAACGCGCCGGCAAAGTGCGCTTCGTGAAGGTGAACACCGAAGCCGAGCCGGAGCTGAGCGCCCGTTTCCGCATCCGCAGCATCCCGACCATCATGGTGTTCCGCGAGGGCAAAATGGTCGACATGCTCAACGGCGCGATGCCGAAGGCGCCCTTCGACAGCTGGCTCAACGAAGTAGTTTAACGCAAACGCCGGGCCCGCGCGCTCCCGCCGGGCTTTTTTCTGCGCTACAATGGCGGTTTTTCCCCAGGACCGTTATGACCGACAACGCCGTACTTCGCCTGCGCCAACTCCGCCTGGACCGCTCTACCCGCCCCTTTCTGGCGCGCGGCTGCCGGGTGGCGCGTTGTCAGGGGTGCCTGCTGCCGCATAAAAACTGCCTGTGCGACACCATTCGCCCGCAGCCGGCCGCCAGCCGCTTCTGCCTGATCATGTTCGGCGCCGAGCCGCTGAAGCCCAGCAACACCGGCCGGCTGATCGCCGATATCTTGCCGGACACCCAGGCGTTCCTCTGGTCGCGCACCGAGGTCGACCCCGAACTGCTGCTGGCCATCGCCGATCCTGAACGCCAGCCTTACGTGGTGTTCCCGGCATCCTATGCCGATGCCGATCGCCCGGTGTTCAGCGAGCTGCCCGCCGGCGGCAAGCCGCCGCTGTTTATCATGCTCGACGGCACCTGGGCGGAAGCGCGCAAGATGTTCCGCAAAAGCCCTTACCTGAATCGGTTCCCGGTGTTTTCGCTCAACGTGATCGCCGCCTCCGACTATCAGTTGCGCGAAGCCAGCCGCGCCGAGCAGCACTGTACCGCCGAGGTGGCCGCCGCCCTGCTGCTGCAGGCCGGGGACGCCCAAGCCGCCGAGGGGTTGCGGCAACATTTCAGCTATTTCCGTCAACAATACCTGGCGGGGAAACCAACCCGCCCGGAGGCACCGGTCACAGCAAAAGCGCAGTAAAGCGCCTAGAATCAGGCGTAACGTTGCCATAAGGAGGTCGTGCATGAGCCAACGAGGGTTAGAAGCGCTACTACGTCCCAAATCCATTGCCGTTCTCGGCGCTTCGCAGCAGCCCGGCCGCGCCGGCAACCTGATGATGAGCAACCTGCTGGCGGGCGGCTTCGGCGGGCCGATCCTGCCGGTGACGCCGCGTTACAAGGCGGTGTGCGGCGTGATGGCCTATCCCGACGTCGCCAGCCTGCCGCTGACGCCCGATCTGGCGGTTCTGTGCACCCACGCCACTCGCAATCTGGCGCTGCTGGAGGCATTGGGCCAACGCGGCTGTAAAACCGCCATCGTGCTCTCTTCGCCGCCGGAACAGTTCGCCGAGCTGAAAGCCTGCGCGCAGCGTTACGCCATGCGCCTGCTGGGGCCCAACAGCCTGGGGCTGCTGGCGCCGTGGCAGGGCATCAACGCCAGCTTCTCGCCGGTGCCAATTCAAAAGGGCAAGCTGGCGTTTATTTCCCAGTCCGCCGCCGTGGCCAATACCATTCTCGACTGGGCGCAGCAGCGTGAAGTCGGCTTCTCCTATTTTATCGCGCTGGGCGACAGCCTGGATATCGATGTCGACGATCTGCTGGACTTTCTGGCGCGCGACGCGAAAACCAGCGCCATTCTGCTGTATCTGGAAAACGTCAGCGACGCGCGGCGCTTCCTCTCGGCCTCGCGCAGCGCCTCGCGCAACAAACCGATTCTGGTGATCAAGAGCGGCCGCAGCCAGCAGGCTCAGCTGCTGCTCAACAGCCAGCTGGGACTGGACGCCGCCTATGACGCCGCGATCCAGCGTGCCGGCCTGCTGCGCGTGCAGGACACCCACGAGCTGTTCTCGGCGGTGGAAACCCTCAGCCACATGCACCCGCTGCGCGGCGAACGCCTGATGCTCGTCAGCAACGGCGCGGCGCCGGCGGCGATGGCGCTGGATGAACTGCTGGGCCGCAACGGCAAGCTGGCGACGCTGGGAGAAGAGAGCCAGGCGCAGCTGGGCGACGCCCTGCCGGAGTTTATCCGCGCCGGCAACCCGCTCGATTTGCGTGACGACGCCACGCCGCAGCGTTATCTGGCGGCGGTAAACGCGCTGCTCGACAGCCATGACTACGATGCCCTGCTGCTGATCCACGCGCCGAGCGCCGCAGCGCCGGGCACCGCCACCGCCGAACGCCTGATCGAAGCCCTGCGCCAGCATCCGCGCGGCAAACGCATTACGCTGCTCACCAACTGGTGCGGCGAATACTCTTCGCAGGAGGCGCGGCGGCTGTTTACCGAGGCCGGCATTCCGACCTACCGCACGCCGGAAGGCGCGGTGACCGCCTTCATGCATATGGTGGAATATCGCCGCAACCAAAAACAGCTGAAGGAAACGCCGGCGCTGCCGGTTGGCCTGACCGCCAACACCACCGATGCCCACCGGCTGATCCAGCAGGCGCTGGCCGAAGGCGCCACCCAGCTCGACACCCACGAGGTGCAATCCATCCTGCAGGCTTATGATCTGAGCACCCTGCCGACCTGGATTGCCGAAGACAGCGCCGAAGCGGTGCACATCGCCGAGCAGATCGGCTACCCGGTGGCGCTGAAGCTGCGCTCGCCGGACATTCCGCATAAATCCGAGGTTCAGGGCGTCATGCTGTACCTGCGCACCGCCACCGAGGTGCAGCGCGCCGCGGAAGCGATCCTCGACCGCGTCAAACGCACTTATCCGCAGGCGCGCATACAGGGCCTGCTGGTGCAAAGCATGGCCAACCGCGCCGGCGCGCAGGAGTTGCGCATCGCGGTGGAGCAGGACGCCATCTTCGGCCCGCTGATCATGCTGGGCGAAGGCGGCGTGGAGTGGCGCCAGGAAAACCAGGTGGCGGTGGCGCTGCCGCCGTTGAACATGGCGCTGGCGCGCTATCTGGTGCTGCAGGCGGTGAAAGGCGGGAAAATCCGCGGGCGCAGCGCGCTGCGCCCGCTGGACATCGCCGGGCTGAGCCGGCTGCTGGTGCAGGTCTCCAACCTGATCCTCGATTGCCCGGAGATCACCCGGCTGGATATTCACCCGGTGCTGGCCTCCGGCAGCGAATTCACCCTGCTGGACGTAGCCATGCAGCTTGCCCCGTTCAGCGGCGACCCGCAGGCGCGCCTGGCGATACGCCCCTACCCGCACGAGCTGGAAGAGACCATCGCGCTGAAAGACGGCAGCCAATGCCTGTTCCGGCCGATCCTGCCGGAGGACGAACCGGCGCTGAAGCACTTTATCGACCGGGTGACCAAGGAAGATCTCTACTACCGCTACTTCAGCGAGATCAACGAGTTTACCCATGACGATTTGGCTAACATGACGCAAATCGACTACGATCGGGAGATGGCATTTGTGGCGGTCCGCGCAGAGGAAATCATCGGCGTGACGCGCGCGATGTCCGATCCGGACAATACCGACGCCGAATTTGCCGTGCTGGTGCGTTCCGACCTGAAAGGCCTGGGATTGGGGCGCCAGCTGCTGGAAAAAATGATCGCCTATGCGCGCGCCCATGGGCTGACTCGCCTGACCGGCATCACCATGCCGAACAACCGCGGGATGATAGCGCTGGCGCAGCGGTTGGGCTTTGGCATCGACGTGCAGCTGGAGGACGGCATCGTCAATCTGACCCTGCCGCTGCGGGCCGTCGACGGGCAGTGAGCTGTGTCGCAATGCGCTACGAATCCATCACTTAACGCCAAAACATACGCACAATCGAGGCAACTAGTGGTATTATCGCCCGATTATTCGATTTATTGTTTTTATGCATGTGGCGTTCCGGCCATTCAATCATGAGAGAAGAAGCGCACTGTGATGTTGTCAAAATTTAAACGTAGCAAACATCAACAACACCTTGCACAACTGCCCAAACTCCCCCAGACGGTGGCTGATGTTCGTACTCTGTACACACCGGCTGACTTCCGCACCACGCTGTTGGAATCCATCGCTAACGCCACTCAACGCATCTATCTGGTTGCCCTGTATCTGGAGCATGACGACGCCGGGCGCGAGATCCTCAACGCGCTTTATCAGGCCAAACAGCGGCGCCCGGAGCTGGAGATTTGCATCCTGGTCGACTGGCATCGCGCGCAGCGCGGGCGCATCGGCGCCGCCGCCGCCAATACCAATGCCGACTGGTATTGCGCCATGGCGAGCCGGCATCCGGACCAGTCGGTGCCGGTGTACGGCGTGCCGGTCAATACTCGCGAAGCGCTGGGAGTGCTGCACCTGAAGGGCTTTGTTGTCGATGACACCGTGATTTACAGCGGCGCCAGCATCAACGACGTCTATCTGCATCAGCATGAGAAATACCGTTACGACCGTTACCAGCTGATCACCAATGCCGTGCTGGCCGACACCCTGATCGATTACATCAAGCAACAGTTGCTGACCGCCGGCGCCGTACAGCGCCTGGATCGTGACGATCGCCCGAAAAGCCCGGAGATCAAGAACGAAACCCGTCTGTTCCGCTTCGGTTTGCGACGCGCCGGTTATCAATTCCGCGGCAAGGCAGGCAATGATGAGCTGGCGGTCACGCCGCTGGTCGGGCTCGGCAAGCAAAGCGTGCTGAATAAAACCATTCATCACCTGATGTCGTGCGCCGATCAGAAGCTGACGCTGTGCACCCCCTATTTCAACCTGCCGGCGCTGCTGGTGCGCAATATCATCTATCTGCTGCGTCAGGGCAAACAGGTGGAAATTATCGTCGGCGACAAGACCGCCAACGACTTCTATATTCCGGAAGATCAGCCGTTTAAAATCATCGGCGCGCTGCCTTACCTGTATGAAATCAACCTGCGTCGTTTCCTCAGCCGCCTGCAGCGCTATATCGATACCGGCCAACTGATCGTACGCCTGTGGAAAGACGGCGATAACAGCTATCACCTGAAAGGCATGTGGGTGGATGACGAGTGGCAGCTGATCACCGGCAATAACCTCAATCCGCGCGCCTGGCGGCTGGATCTGGAGAACGCCATCCTGATCCACGATCCCAAGCAGGAGATGCGCGAACAGCGGCATAAAGAGCTGGAGTGCATCCGCACTCACACCACCGTGGTGGGCAACTATCTGGAGCTGCAGAGCATCCAGCAGTACCCCATCAAGGTGCGCAAACTGATCCGCCGTCTGCGCCGCATTCGTATCGATCGGTTGATTAGCCGTATACTGTAATCCGGCTATAATTCAAACGTCGCAGACCCCGGCCCATGCCGGGGTTTTTTATACGCGATGACAACAGGATGTTTTCATTATGCGCCCGCTTCGCTTATTGGTCGTTTCCCTGTTATTGCCGCTCACCGGCGGCTGATTTACAGCTGAATTTCTTGCCCCTTGCGATGCAGCCTGAGCGAAACAATCAGCGCCAGCAGACACATGCCGGAGACATACCAGAAGAAGGCGTTCTCTATGCCGAATGACTTCAGCGACAGCGCGACATATTCAGCCGATCCGCCAAACATGGCATTCGCCACCGCATAAGACAGCCCTACGCCCAGCGCCCGCACTTCCGGCGGGAACATCTCGGCCTTCAGCAACCCGCTGATCGAGGTGTAGAAGCTAATGATAAACAGCGCCAAAATAATCAGGCCGAAGGCCGCATAGGGGTTAGTCACGCTTTTCAGGGTGAAAAGGATCGGCACCGTCAGCAAGGTGGCCAACGTAGAGAAGATCAGCATCGAGTTGCGGCGGCCGATCTTGTCGGAAAACGCCCCCACTGCCGGCTGCAGCAGCATATAAATGAACAGGGCGGCGGTCATGATGCCGCTGGCGAGCCTGGCGTCCATGCCGGCGGTATTCACCAGGTATTTCTGCATATAGGTGGTGAAGGTATAGAAGGTCAGTGAACCGGCGGCGGTGAATCCCAGCACCATCAGGAAGGCGCGGCGATTCTTCCACAGGCCTTTCAGCGATCCGGCATCCTTATGGTTGCGGGTTTTCGCATCGGATGTCTCATTCAACGAGCGGCGCAAATACAGCGCCACCACCGCCAGCACCGCCCCCAGCGCGAAGGGGATGCGCCAGCCCCAGGCCTTCAGCTCTTCGTTGGACAGGATCTGCTGCAACGCCACCAGAACCAACAGCGCCAGCAACTGTCCGCCGATCAACGTCACGTACTGGAACGAAGCATAAAATCCGCGCCGCCCTTTCACCGCCACCTCACTCATGTAGGTGGCGCTGGTACCGTATTCACCGCCGACCGACAGCCCCTGGAACAGACGCGCAATCAACAGCAGCGCCGGCGCCCAGCTGCCGATCGATTCATAGGTGGGTAAACAGGCGATCACCAGCGATCCTGCGCACATCATGCAAACCGAGATCAACATCGAGTTCTTGCGCCCGTGCTTATCGGCAATGTAACCGAACAGCCAGCCGCCGATCGGCCGCATGAAGAAGCCGGCGGCGAAAACGCCGGCGGTTTGCAGCAGCTGAGTGGTGCTGTTGCCCGCCGGGAAGAAGGAGGCGGCAAAGTAGATAGAGCAGAAGGAGTAAACGTAAAAATCGAACCACTCCACCAGGTTGCCTGATGAAGCGCCGACGATGGCAAAGATGCGCTGCTTTTTATCCTGAGCCGCCAGCGTAGAGGCATCCCCAAGCGGTGAAGTTGTTTCTGTCATTATCTATTCTCCGAGCCAGACAAAATAAGGAAGCCGGCGTCTTGCCGTTTAATTGTTTCTTTGTTGTTGCCTATAAGTTAACAATTAAACCTGATAGCAGGCGAAGAATATCGCATCACGTGAAGTGAAATACGTGATTTTTGTGATGAATATTAAACAGTGCGATGAAAGTTAGGCGAAATTGCAGCGGTTTTATTTTTCCAAAACAAAAAGCCCCATGCTTTCGCATGGGGCTTGTCGTTTTATTTGATGCCTGGCAGTGTCCTACTCTCGCATGGGGAGACCCCACACTACCATCGGCGCTACGGCGTTTCACTTCTGAGTTCGGCATGGGGTCAGGTGGGACCACCGCGCTATTGCCGCCAGGCAAATTCTGTTTCATTCTTGGCCGTTACTCGCGTAACCACCAGAACCAATCTAAGAACTTCGCTGAAAATTATTCGTCTCTCTAAAACACCTTCGGTGTTGTAAGGTTAAGCCTCACGGATCATTAGTACTGGTTAGCTCAATGCATCGCTGCACTTACACACCCAGCCTATCAACGTCTTAGTCTTAAACGTTCCTTCAGGGACCTTAAAGGCCCAGGGAAGACTCATCTCGAGGCAAGTTTCGCGCTTAGATGCTTTCAGCGCTTATCTTTTCCGCACTTAGCTACCGGGCAGTGCCATTGGCATGACAACCCGAACACCAGCGGTGCGTTCACTCCGGTCCTCTCGTACTAGGAGCAACCCCTCTCAATCTTCCAACGCCCACGGCAGATAGGGACCGAACTGTCTCACGACGTTCTAAACCCAGCTCGCGTACCACTTTAAATGGCGAACAGCCATACCCTTGGGACCTACTTCAGCCCCAGGATGTGATGAGCCGACATCGAGGTGCCAAACACCGCCGTCGATATGAACTCTTGGGCGGTATCAGCCTGTTATCCCCGGAGTACCTTTTATCCGTTGAGCGATGGCCCTTCCATTCAGAACCACCGGATCACTAAGACCTACTTTCGTACCTGCTCGAGCCGTCACTCTCGCAGTCAAGCTAGCTTATGCCTTTGCACTAACCTCACGATGTCCGACCGTGATTAGCTAACCTTCGTGCTCCTCCGTTACTCTTTGGGAGGAGACCGCCCCAGTCAAACTACCCACCAGACACTGTCCTCACCCCAGATTATGGGGCCGAGTTAGAACATCAAACATTAAAGGGTGGTATTTCAAGGTTGGCTCCACGCAGACTGGCGTCCACGCTTCAAAGCCTCCCACCTATCCTACACATCAAGGCTCAATGTTCAGTGTCAAGCTATAGTAAAGGTTCACGGGGTCTTTCCGTCTTGCCGCGGGTACACTGCATCTTCACAGCGAGTTCAATTTCACTGAGTCTCGGGTGGAGACAGCCTGGCCATCATTACGCCATTCGTGCAGGTCGGAACTTACCCGACAAGGAATTTCGCTACCTTAGGACCGTTATAGTTACGGCCGCCGTTTACTGGGGCTTCGATCAAGAGCTTCGCCTTGCGGCTGACCCCATCAATTAACCTTCCAGCACCGGGCAGGCGTCACACCGTATACGTCCACTTTCGTGTTTGCACAGTGCTGTGTTTTTATTAAACAGTTGCAGCCAGCTGGTATCTGCGACTGGCTTCAGCTCCATCCGCAAGGGACTTCACCTACGCGCCAGCGTGCCTTCTCCCGAAGTTACGGCACCATTTTGCCTAGTTCCTTCACCCGAGTTCTCTCAAGCGCCTTGGTATTCTCTACCTGACCACCTGTGTCGGTTTGGGGTACGATTCTGTGTTACCTGATGCTTAGAGGCTTTTCCTGGAAGCTTGGCATCAACTACTTCTGCACCGTAGTGCATCGTCATCACGCCTCAGGGTTGACAGCGTTCCGGATTTACCAGGAACACCCCCCTACACGCTTAAACCGGGACAACCGTCGCCCGGCTAGCCTAGCCTTCTCCGTCCCCCCTTCGCAGCAACACCGAGTACAGGAATATTAACCTGTTTCCCATCGACTACGCTTTTCAGCCTCGCCTTAGGGGTCGACTCACCCTGCCCCGATTAACGTTGGACAGGAACCCTTGGTCTTCCGGCGAGCGGGCTTTTCACCCGCTTTATCGTTACTTATGTCAGCATTCGCACTTCTGATACCTCCAGCAACCCTCACAGGCCACCTTCAACGGCTTACAGAACGCTCCCCTACCCAACAACGCCTAAGCGTCGCTGCCGCAGCTTCGGTGCATGGTTTAGCCCCGTTACATCTTCCGCGCAGGCCGACTCGACCAGTGAGCTATTACGCTTTCTTTAAATGATGGCTGCTTCTAAGCCAACATCCTGGCTGTCTATGCCTTCCCACATCGTTTCCCACTTAACCATGACTTTGGGACCTTAGCTGGCGGTCTGGGTTGTTTCCCTCTTCACGACGGACGTTAGCACCCGCCGTGTGTCTCCCGTGATAACATTCTTCGGTATTCGGAGTTTGCATCGGTTTGGTAAGCCGGGATGGCCCCCTAGCCGAAACAGTGCTCTACCCCCGAAGATGAGTTCACGAGGCGCTACCTAAATAGCTTTCGGGGAGAACCAGCTATCTCCCGGTTTGATTGGCCTTTCACCCCCAGCCACAAGTCATCCGCTAATTTTTCAACATTAGTCGGTTCGGTCCTCCAGTTAGTGTTACCCAACCTTCAACCTGCCCATGGCTAGATCACCGGGTTTCGGGTCTATACCTTGCAACTATTCGCCCAGTTAAGACTCGGTTTCCCTACGGCTCCCCTATACGGTTAACCTTGCTACAAAATATAAGTCGCTGACCCATTATACAAAAGGTACGCAGTCACACCACGAAGGTGCTCCCACTGCTTGTACGTACACGGTTTCAGGTTCTATTTCACTCCCCTCGCCGGGGTTCTTTTCGCCTTTCCCTCACGGTACTGGTTCACTATCGGTCAGTCAGGAGTATTTAGCCTTGGAGGATGGTCCCCCCATATTCAGACAGGATGTCACGTGTCCCGCCCTACTCATCGAACTCACAGTTAATGCATTTTAGTGTACGGGGCTATCACCCTTTACTGCGCGACTTTCCAGACGCTTCCACTAACACAAGAACTGATTCAGGTTCTGGGCTGTTCCCCGTTCGCTCGCCGCTACTGGGGGAATCTCGGTTGATTTCTTTTCCTCGGGGTACTTAGATGTTTCAGTTCCCCCGGTTCGCCTCGTTAAGCTATGTATTCACTTAACGATAGTGCAACGAATTGCACTGGGTTTCCCCATTCGGGTATCGCCGGTTATAACGGTTCATATCACCTTACCGACGCTTTTCGCAGATTAGCACGCCCTTCATCGCCTCTGACTGCCTAGGCATCCACCGTGTACGCTTAGTCACTTAACCTCACAACCCGAAGGCGTCTTTTATAAATAATCGACACTTCGCATTGCAAACATTTGAGAGACTCTATGACAGGTTACTCCTCATCCCAATATTTCTACGGAGGGACAAGTTTCAGCCGTCATGTTTCAATTTTCAGCTTGTTCCAGATTGTTAAAGAGCAAAATACTTCGCAGCATACTGTCGCCAATATAC
The DNA here is from genome assembly GCF_900187015.1 of Serratia ficaria. NCBI lineage: Bacteria > Pseudomonadati > Pseudomonadota > Gammaproteobacteria > Enterobacterales > Yersiniaceae > Serratia > Serratia ficaria. The sequence continues at coordinate 4,096,369 of NZ_LT906479.1, forward strand.
TCTGAAGTATTGAAATACCGGACTATATGGTGGAGCTAAGCGGGATCGAACCGCTGACCTCCTGCGTGCAAGGCAGGCGCTCTCCCAGCTGAGCTATAGCCCCATACAGTCACGTGCAGTACCTTTGATATACAACTTCTTTCTTAGGCAAGGCATGCGGAAGGGAAGTTTACCTGGGTAAACGACCGCGCGCATAACGCAGCATAGGGAAGAAGTGGTAGGCCTGAGTGGACTTGAACCACCGACCTCACCCTTATCAGGGGTGCGCTCTAACCACCTGAGCTACAAGCCTATAAAGGTATTTCTGCTCGTTACTTTTTCATCAGACAATCTGTGTGAGCACTTCACGCGAATCGATATCATTAGGTAAGGAGGTGATCCAACCGCAGGTTCCCCTACGGTTACCTTGTTACGACTTCACCCCAGTCATGAATCACAAAGTGGTAAGCGCCCTCCCGAAGGTTAAGCTACCTACTTCTTTTGCAACCCACTCCCATGGTGTGACGGGCGGTGTGTACAAGGCCCGGGAACGTATTCACCGTAGCATTCTGATCTACGATTACTAGCGATTCCGACTTCATGGAGTCGAGTTGCAGACTCCAATCCGGACTACGACGTACTTTATGAGGTCCGCTTGCTCTCGCGAGTTCGCTTCTCTTTGTATACGCCATTGTAGCACGTGTGTAGCCCTACTCGTAAGGGCCATGATGACTTGACGTCATCCCCACCTTCCTCCGGTTTATCACCGGCAGTCTCCTTTGAGTTCCCGACCGAATCGCTGGCAACAAAGGATAAGGGTTGCGCTCGTTGCGGGACTTAACCCAACATTTCACAACACGAGCTGACGACAGCCATGCAGCACCTGTCTCAGAGTTCCCGAAGGCACCAATCCATCTCTGGAAAGTTCTCTGGATGTCAAGAGTAGGTAAGGTTCTTCGCGTTGCATCGAATTAAACCACATGCTCCACCGCTTGTGCGGGCCCCCGTCAATTCATTTGAGTTTTAACCTTGCGGCCGTACTCCCCAGGCGGTCGATTTAACGCGTTAGCTCCGGAAGCCACGCCTCAAGGGCACAACCTCCAAATCGACATCGTTTACAGCGTGGACTACCAGGGTATCTAATCCTGTTTGCTCCCCACGCTTTCGCACCTGAGCGTCAGTCTTCGTCCAGGGGGCCGCCTTCGCCACCGGTATTCCTCCAGATCTCTACGCATTTCACCGCTACACCTGGAATTCTACCCCCCTCTACGAGACTCTAGCTTGCCAGTTTCAAATGCAGTTCCCACGTTAAGCGCGGGGATTTCACATCTGACTTAACAAACCGCCTGCGTGCGCTTTACGCCCAGTAATTCCGATTAACGCTTGCACCCTCCGTATTACCGCGGCTGCTGGCACGGAGTTAGCCGGTGCTTCTTCTGCGAGTAACGTCAATGCGCTGCCGTATTAAGACATCGCCCTTCCTCCTCGCTGAAAGTGCTTTACAACCCGAAGGCCTTCTTCACACACGCGGCATGGCTGCATCAGGCTTGCGCCCATTGTGCAATATTCCCCACTGCTGCCTCCCGTAGGAGTCTGGACCGTGTCTCAGTTCCAGTGTGGCTGGTCATCCTCTCAGACCAGCTAGGGATCGTCGCCTAGGTGAGCCATTACCCCACCTACTAGCTAATCCCATCTGGGCACATCTGATGGCGTGAGGCCCGAAGGTCCCCCACTTTGGTCCGTAGACGTTATGCGGTATTAGCTACCGTTTCCAGTAGTTATCCCCCTCCATCAGGCAGTTTCCCAGACATTACTCACCCGTCCGCCGCTCGTCACCCAGAGAGCAAGCTCTCCTGTGCTACCGCTCGACTTGCATGTGTTAGGCCTGCCGCCAGCGTTCAATCTGAGCCATGATCAAACTCTTCAATTAAAAGCTTGATTTGCTTCAACTCGTGAAGCGATGCTCAAAGGTTACTGCATGAATTTTACTTCAGTTAGTCACTCTTCAAGACTTGATATTTTTTCGCATCCGAAGATGCTGGATATCGTCTTGTGGAGTGCCCACACAGATTGTCTGATAAATTGTTAAAGAGCAGTGAGTTAGCCGCTTTCGCTTGTTAACTCGAGGTGGCGTATATTACGCTTTCCTCTTTCAGAGTCAACCCTAATTTTCAGGATTTTTTCTCTGCGACCCCCGGATACTCTGTGAAGTTGTTCACATGTTCCGTGTCGATGGAGGCGCATTATAGGGAGCCGGTTCAGAATGACAAGGGTTAATATGCATTTTTTATCTGACCGCTCACTATTCATTCGTAACGCCTATTAAACCCGCTTTTTGATGGCTTCCGGCAGGTCTGCCAGGCTGTTTAACACCCAATCGGCCAGTTTCTCGCCTTGTTCCGTCACCGGCTTGCCGGTGCGCACCAGCACCTTAGTGCCGACGCCGGCCGCGATCGCCGCCTGCATATCTTCCGGTTTGTCACCTACCATATAGGAAGCGGCCATATCGATGTTCAATTCCTGCTGCGCCTGCAGCAGCATGCCCGGCTGCGGTTTACGGCAGTCGCACACCTGGCGGTACTCTTCCTGGCTCGCCTCCGGGTGATGCGGGCAGAAATAGATGCCGTCGAGGTCGACGTCGCGATCGGCCAGCGACCAGTCCATCCATTCGGTCAGATACATAAACTGGTCTTCGCTGAACATGCCGCGTGCAATGCCGGACTGGTTGGTCACCAGGACCAGCGCAAAGCCCATTTTTTTGAGTTCGCGACAGGCGTCAATCACGCCATCGATAAATTGGAAGTCGTCGATTTCATGGACATAGCCATGGTCCACGTTAATCGTGCCGTCACGATCGAGAAAAATTGCTGGAACGCTTTGTGTCACCGGTTTGCTCCTGAGGGCCTGAATACGCCGACAGTATCGCATGTTTTACCGGGTACTGAGAACGCCGTAGAGCGGTGTTGATCGTTGACTTAGACGTCTAGACGCCTTAACATCTGAGCATACCTTGGTTCCACGCCAAGGTTTACTTTTATCTAGCCACGGGCAACCACGCTAAAATAAGAAGAATATGATTAAACTTTCTAACATCACCAAAGTGTTCCAGCAGGGTTCGCGCACCATTACCGCGCTCTCTGACGTGACTCTTCACGTCCCTGCCGGGCAAATCTACGGCGTTATCGGCTCTTCCGGCGCCGGTAAGAGCACGCTGATCCGCTGCGCCAACATGCTTGAGCGACCGACTTCCGGCCAGGTGCTGGTCGACGGGCAGGATCTGACCTCTCTGTCGGAAAGCGAACTGACGCGCGCACGCCGCCAGATTGGCATGATTTTCCAGCACTTTAACCTGCTGTCTTCCCGCACGGTATTCGGCAACGTCGCGCTGCCGCTCGAGCTGGACAACGCTTCGCGCGCCGATATCAAGAAGCGCGTCACCGAACTGCTCGAACTGGTGGGGCTGGCGGACAAACACGACGCCTACCCGGCCAACCTGTCCGGCGGCCAGAAGCAGCGCGTGGCGATCGCCCGTGCGCTGGCCAGCAATCCGAAGGTGCTGCTGTGCGATGAAGCCACCAGCGCGCTGGATCCGGCCACCACCCGCTCCATCCTCGAACTGCTGAAAGACATTAACCGCCGTCTGGGCCTGACCATTCTGCTGATCACCCATGAAATGGACGTGGTGAAACGCATCTGCGACCAGGTCGCGGTGATAAGCCAGGGGCAGCTGATTGAAAAAGACAGCGTCAGCGAAGTGTTCTCGCACCCGAAAACCCCGCTGGCTCAACAGTTCATTCAGTCCACCCTGCATCTGGATATCCCGGAAGACTATGCCAAGCGCCTGGCGCCGGAACGCCAGGGCGATCGTCAACCGCTGCTGCGCCTGGAGTTCACCGGCCAGTCGGTCGATGCGCCGCTGCTGTCCGAAGCCGCCCGCCGCTTCAACGTCAACAACAACATTATCAGCGCCCAGATGGATTATGCCGGCGGCGTGAAATTCGGCGTGATGCTGGCGGAGCTGCACGGCAGCGACGAAGACGCGCTGGCGACGATTAAATTCCTGCAGGAAAATCAGGTAAAAGTAGAGGTTCTGGGTTATGTCTGAGGCAATGATGTGGTTAATGGCGCGTGGCGTGTGGGAAACCGTCATGATGACCTTTGTCTCCGGCTTCTTCGGTTTCGTGCTCGGCCTGCCGGTTGGCGTGCTGCTGTACGTAACTCGCCCGGGGCAGATCATCGCCAACAATACGCTGTACAAAATCCTGTCCGGGCTGGTGAACATTTTCCGTTCCATCCCGTTCATTATCCTGCTGGTATGGATGATTCCGTTTACCCGCATGATCGTCGGCACCTCGATCGGCCTGCAGGCGGCGATCGTGCCGCTGACCGTCGGCGCTGCGCCCTTCATCGCCCGCATGGTGGAAAACGCCCTGCTGGAGATCCCGTCGGGCCTGGTGGAAGCCGCGCGCGCCATGGGCGCCACGCCGATGCAGATCATCAAGAAGGTGCTGTTGCCCGAAGCCCTGCCGGGCCTGGTCAACGCCGCCACCATTACCCTGATTACCCTGGTCGGCTATTCGGCCATGGGCGGCGCGGTGGGCGCCGGCGGTCTGGGGCAGATCGGCTATCAGTACGGTTATATCGGTTATAACGCCACAGTAATGAATACCGTATTAGTATTACTGGTAGTGCTGGTCTATTTGATTCAGTTCTGCGGCGATCGCATCGTCAAGGCCGTCACCCATAAATAGTTTTCACAGCAACTGCGCTGCTATCTGTTCATAGATTTCAGAGCCTGGCCAACAAGGCTGCGGTTTGAAAGATATAGGGTAAAGCGTATTTATAATGCGAGTCTAATGAGGAAGGGATATGTCGTTAAAATTTAAATCCATCGCGGCAATCGGCGCACTGATCGGCACTCTGGCTCTGGCAGGCTGCGGTCAGGATGAAAAAGATCCGAACCATATCAAAGTCGGCGTTATCGTCGGCGCCGAACAGCAGGTCGCTGAGGTGGCGCAGAAAGTAGCGAAAGAAAAATACGGTCTGAACGTCGAGTTGGTGACCTTCAACGACTACGTGCTGCCTAACGAAGCGCTGAGCAAAGGCGATATCGACCTGAACGCCTTCCAGCACAAGCCGTACCTGGATCAGCAAATCAAGGATCGCGGCTACAAGCTGGTGCCGGTCGGCAGCACCTTTGTTTACCCGATCGCCGGTTATTCCAAGAAAATCAAATCGCTGGACGAACTGAAAGAAGGCTCCCAGATCGCCCTGCCCAACGATCCGACCAACCTGGGCCGCTCGCTGCTGCTGCTGCAGAAAGTGGGCCTGATCAAACTGAAAGACGGTGTCGGCCTGCTGCCAACCGTGCTGGACGTGACCGAGAACCCGAAAAACCTGAAGCTGGTAGAGCTGGAAGCGCCGCAGCTGCCGCGTTCCCTGGACGATCAGCAAATCGCCCTGGCGGTGATCAACACCACCTACGCCAGCCAGATTGGCCTGACGCCGGCGAAAGACGGTCTGTTTGTTGAAGACAAAGACTCGCCTTACGTCAACCTGCTGGTTGCCCGCGAAGACAACAAGGATGCGGAAAACGTGAAGAAATTCGTTCAGGCCTACCAGTCTGACGAAGTGAACGAAGCGGCCAACAAAATCTTTAACGGCGGCGCGGTTAAAGGCTGGTAAGCGCTTAAGCGCCAAATTTGTTCCTATAATTGCAAGACGGGCTACGGCCCGTCTTGTTATTTCCACCATAGATTGCTTCAATAGCGCCACTTTCATTAAGGCAGAGGAATCTCAATGCGTGTTTTACCTCTCTGTTTGTTAGCGCTCGCGCTGGCCGGATGCTCATCGCAACGTATCGCGCCATCCTCAACAAACAGCACCAGCAAACCGGCGGCAACCGCACCGGCCAAGACCACGCCAGCGGCGCGTCCGGCTCCGGTAAAACTGTACAAAAGTGCAGAAGAACTCGTGGGCAAGCCTTTCCGCGATCTGGGCGAAGTCTCCGGCGAATCTTGCCAGACCACCGTGCAGGACTCGCCGCCAAATCTGAATACCGCCCGCAAACGCATGCAGATCCGCGCCTCTTACATGAAGGCCAACGCGGTGTTGCTGCACGATTGCCAGATTGTCAGCGGCGTCGCCGGCTGCTATCAGCAGGCCGTATGTCAGGGCTCGGCGCTTAACGTCTCGTCCAAATGACCGAATTTGTCTTCAATCAGATCGGTACTATCCGTTCACCGTATAAAGAAAAATTCGCCGTTCCCCGCCAACCGGGGTTAGTCGAAGACGGTGGCGGAGAGCTGGTGCTGCTGCCGCCTTATAATCAGGCGGAAGCGGTGCGCGGACTCAGCGATTTCAGCCATCTGTGGGTGATGTTTATTTTTCATCAAACCCTGGATGGCGGCTGGCGGCCGACGGTGCGCCCGCCGCGCCTGGGCGGCAATGCCCGGATGGGCGTGTTCGCCACCCGCTCGACCTTCCGCCCCAACCCGCTCGGCATGTCGCTGATCGCGCTGAAAGGCGTGCGCGCCCGGGGCGGTGAAGTGGTACTCGAGCTGGGCAGTCTCGATCTGGTCGACGGCACGCCGGTGGTGGACATCAAGCCTTATCTGCCGTTTGCCGAGAGCCAGCCGCAGGCCCGCGCCGGGTTTGCCCAGGCCGCTCCCGTCGGCGATATGCCGGTGCATTTCACGCCGCAGGCCGAGCGCCAGCTGCAGCGGCACCAGGCGCAATATCCGCAGCTGCGGCGTTTTATCAGCCAGGTGCTGGCGCAGGACCCTCGCCCCGCCTATCGTAAAGGGGAGGAGGCCGAACGGGAGTACGCCGTCTGGCTGCTGGATTTCAACGTGCGCTGGCGAGTGGTGGATCGGCAAACCGAAGTGTTGTCACTCGACCTGCGTTAAAATTCCGCCGTCTCTCTTTTGACGACCCGCTCGCGCTGGTAAACTAAACCACTTTTGTCGCTTTTGGCCGCCACTCTGGCAGCCCGATGCAATTTGCAGTTCTAACGGAACCAAAACACCATGCGTACTAGCCAATATCTGCTCTCCACCCTGAAGGAGACACCTGCCGATGCCGAAGTGATCAGCCACCAGCTGATGCTGCGCGCCGGGATGATCCGCAAGCTGGCCTCCGGTCTTTACACCTGGTTGCCGACCGGCCTGCGCGTTCTGAAAAAGGTTGAAAACATCGTTCGCGAAGAAATGAACAATGCTAACGCGATCGAAGTTTCCATGCCGGTGGTTCAGCCTGCCGACCTGTGGCAGGAAAGCGGCCGTTGGGAGCAGTATGGCCCCGAGCTGCTGCGCTTTGTCGATCGCGGCGACCGTCCGTTCGTGCTGGGCCCGACGCATGAAGAAGTGATCACCGATCTGATCCGCAACGAAATCAGCTCGTACAAGCAGCTGCCGCTGAACTTCTTCCAGATCCAGACCAAGTTCCGCGACGAAGTGCGCCCGCGTTTCGGCGTAATGCGCTCCCGCGAATTCCTGATGAAGGATGCCTACTCCTTCCATACCACGCAGGAATCGCTGCAGGCCACCTACGACGCGATGTACGAAGCCTACAGCAAAATCTTCAGCCGCATGGGTCTGGATTTCCGTCCGGTGCAGGCCGATACCGGTTCGATCGGCGGCAGCGCCTCGCATGAATTCCAGGTACTGGCCGACAGCGGTGAAGACGACATCGTATTCTCCACCGGCTCCGACTTCGCCGCCAACATCGAGCTGGCCGAAGCGGTGGCGCCCGCTCAGCCGCGTGCGGCCGCCAGTGAAGCGCTGCGCATCGTCGACACGCCAAACGCCAAAACCATCGCCGAGCTGGTCGAGCAATTCCAGCTGCCGGTGGAAAAAACCGTCAAGACGCTGCTGGTGCGCGCCGCCGAAGAGAGCGGCCACCCGCTGGTCGCCCTGCTGGTGCGCGGCGATCACGAACTGAACGAAGTCAAAGCCGAGAAGCTGCCACAGGTTGCCGCACCGCTGACCTTCGCCACCGAAGAAGAAATCCGCGCCATCGTCGGCGCCGGCCCGGGCTCGCTGGGCCCGGTCAACCTGCAGGTGCCGGTGGTTATCGACCGCAGCGTGGCGGCGATGAGCGATTTCGGCGCCGGCGCCAACGTCGACGGCAAACACTACTTCGGCATCAACTGGGAGCGCGATCTGCCGCTGCCGCAGGTGGCCGATATCCGTAACGTAGTGGAAGGCGACGCCAGCCCGGACGGCCAGGGCACGCTGCTGATCAAACGCGGTATCGAAGTGGGCCATATCTTCCAGCTCGGCACCAAGTACTCGGAAGCGCTGAAAGCCACGGTTCAGGGTGAAGACGGCCGCAACCAGCTGCTGACCATGGGTTGCTACGGCATCGGGGTGACCCGCGTGGTGGCTGCCGCCATCGAGCAGAACCACGACGACCGCGGCATCATCTGGCCAGACGCGATCGCGCCTTTCCAGGTCGCTATCCTGCCGATGAACATGCACAAGTCCTTCCGCGTGCAGGCGCTGGCCGAAGAGCTGTACAACACCCTGCGTTCCCACGGCATCGACGTGATCCTCGACGACCGAAAAGAACGTCCGGGCGTGATGTTCGCCGATATGGAACTGATTGGCGTGCCGCACTCTATCGTCATCGGCGATCGCAACCTCGACAGCGAAGAGATCGAGTATAAAAACCGCCGCATCGGCGAGAAGCAAATGATCAAAACCGGTGAAATCGTTGATTTCCTGCTGGGGCAGATCAAGCGCTGATCGTCAGGCAATAAAAAACCCGCCTCGGCGGGTTTTTTTATGTCTGTTATTTGCTGTCGCAGTTTTTGCTGCGGTCGAAGACAATCTTGCCGTCCGGCACCAGCGCCTTCTCGATCTGCCCCTCTTCCATCGAAGGCTGCACGCTGAAGTGCGCGTTGAAGGTCAGGAACACCGGCTCGCCCGGCGTTTTATACGCTTTGGCGTAACCCTGCTCCAGCGCGATGTTGTTGTCTATCTGGAAGGTCTTGCCGGTGGCGCAGTCTTTGAACACCGCCGCATCCGCCATATAGGTATAGCTGCCCTTCAGCTGCATCGGCGTTTTAGGCAACGGCTTCTCGACCGGATCCAAACGGTAGTTCAGCGTCGATTCGATAGGCGCCCCGCTTTGATCCAGCATCTCCAGGCTTTTGCCCGCCGGGCGGAAGTAACGCTTTTCGCCCTTGCTGTCGGTCAGCACCAGCTTGTCCGCGGTGCGCGCCCATTTGCCGTAATCGGCAAAGGCCTGGTCGCCGTCTCTGCTGCCGCGGTAGGTTTCCTGCAGCACGAAGGTGCCGTCTTCATCCAGGAACAGCGCGGTGTCGATGCCTTCGCAATCGGCGCAGGGCAACAGGCCCTGATAGCTTTGCTGCATCGGCTGCAGCGGTTGTTCCTTCGGCTGATAATGATTGTTGCATCCCAACAACGAGAGCGCCCCTGCCGCCAAAAACAGGGCTATCGTAATTTTCTTCACAGTTATTCTCCTACTGTGTTCATGTATTTCCTAAGTGCGGATCTTGCCGCGCAGCGCCTTGGTGGCGCCTTTACGTACCTTGCCTTCCAACCGGCGTAATTTGGCCCCTTTGCTGGGCTTGGTCGCCTTGCGCGCTTTTTCCACCACCATCGCCTGTTGAATCAGCGCCGCCAGCCTGGCCAACGCCGCTTCACGGTTTAATTCCTGGCTGCGATATTCCTGCGCTTTGATAATCACCACGCCGTCAGCGGTAATTAAATGGTGATTAAAGGCCAGCAGCCTTTCTTTATAATACTCTGGCAGGCTGGAGGCCCGGATGTCAAAGCGCAAATGGATCGCCGTTGAGGTTTTGTTCACGTGCTGCCCGCCCGCGCCCTGCGCGCGGATGGCGGTCAATTCCAGTTCATTGTCCGGTATGGCTACGTTTCTTGACAGTTCCAGCACCGGTCACACCTGCGCCTGTTGCCACTCGGCAAACTGGATTTCCAGACTATTCTGAGCATCGGACAGCCAAATAGTTCCCTCCTGCAGCGTGGCTTGCAGCTGCATATTGCGGCTGGCCAGCGCCGCGAGCCGCCCCAGCTGTTCATCATCGAGAAAACGCACGCTGAGATTCTTGTAGCCGGCTACCTTGCTTTGCATGCCCTGCCACCAGACGTGCCCGGCGCGCTCGCCATAGGCGTACAGCACCACGCGCGGCGACTGGTTGCAGGCCTTTTTGATGCGTTTCTCATCCGGCAGCCCCATTTCGATCCACATTTCCAGCCCGTTGTGATCGTTGCGCCGCCAGATCTCCGGCTCGTCTTCGGCGCTCAGGCCCTTGGTGAACACCAGCCGTTCGTCGGCGTGGCAGATCCAGGCCAGCAGGCGCAGCATCATGCGCTGTTCGGTTTCGGAAGGATGCTGTGCCAGCGTCAGGGTGGCGTCGTGGTAGAAGTGACGATCCATATCAGCGATATTGACCGCGGCTTTATAAATGGTTGCTTTCAACGCCATGGGTGACCTCATAATTATCAGGCCACATTGTACTTGATTTGGCCGGTCCGCAGCCAGCGCGGCCGGGCAAAGCGCGGTGCGAAAGGCGCGCTGAGGTGCTAATAACTCCACAACAGCTGTGCTATAGTCGTCTAGGATAGGGTAAAACTCCGAGAGCCTGCGCCTCATCGCTATATCGGTCTTCGATGACGCAGAGGTTCTCAAGGGAGGAAACTGTGCAACAATACTGTGAGTTAGTACGCCGTTTTTACGCCGAGATTGGCAGTGGAGATCTCGGCTACGTGCCTGATGCGCTAGCATGTGTGTTAAAGGCATTGGACGCTGTCGCTGCGGATAACGCGCTACCGTCCTCCGTTAGGGAACAGGCGGCCTTTGCCGCCGCTAACTTATTGGTGAGCGACTATGTTGATGAATGATGAGTATCAACCCATCAATTGCGATGACTACGACAACCTGGAACTCGCCTGTCAGCATAAACTTATTCTGAAGCTGGAGTTACGCGACGGAGAAGTGATCGAAGCCAAGGCCATCGATCTGCTGCAAAAAAAGCGCGTTGAGTATCTGACCATCGAGCAGAACGGTAATCAGCGCGATCTGCGCCTGGACCACATCGGCAGTTTTAGTCATCCGGAAATCGGTACCGTCGTCGTCAGCCTTTCCGACTGATAACCGCGGTAGCCCCATCCCAACAGGGCAGCCAACGGCTGCCCTCGTCATTTAGGGCTTCAGGCCGGCGTAATAGGCCGCCAGATCGGCAATATCCGCGTCCGACAGCCCGGACACATAGGCTTTCATCACCTCGGCCTGGCCGCCGTTGCGCTCCCCTTTCTTATAGGCCTGCAGCGCGTGCTGCAGATACAGGGCGTTCTGGCCGGCCAAATTGGGGTACATCGGCACCTTGACCTTGCCTTCCGCGCCATGGCAGGCCATGCAGCCGGCGGACTTCTCCTTGCCGGCGGCCGCGTCGCCCGCCGCCATCGCGGGCAGGCTGAACAGACCGGCGGCCAACAGCATCACACGGACAAACCTCATCATTGCTCCTCTCGATTATTATTTTTATCCCAGCGCAGCCGCCACGGCTGCGCGTCCGGCGGCACCAGGCCGGCTTCGCAAACGAACGCGCCCAGCGCGGCGATCAGCTGCTCGTCATAGTAGATCAACGGAATGCGGTCACGCAGCCAGGGGGCAATGCCCAGTTCCTGCCACAGCTTTTTGATCGGGCGCGAATGAGCGCGGCCGACGATGCGCACCGCGCCCCGAGCGCCGAAACGCACGCTGACCCGCTGCGACGCCAGCGGCGCACGCAGTTGCACCTCGCCTTCACCGCTGATTAAACGGCCCAGCCCGTCCGGCAGCGTCAAAGGCGCGTCGCCGCGCCAGTCCAGGCGGATATCGCGCAGCGCCGCCAGCGGCGGCAGCAAATACAGCCGGCCGCGGAAACGCCGGATCTGATACTGCCCCGGCTGCAGCTGCGGCTCGGCGTCCGCCCGGCTGAGCGCCACCTCCTCCCACAGGCGCTGCAGCTGCTCGCGCGAAGGCATGCTGACGTTAAACCGCGCTATCCAGCGGCGCAGCAGGGCGAAGCGCCGCGCCGGCGAACAGCTCAGCAGACCGTCGATCGCCAGCGAGCCATCATCCGCCAGCAGGGAGCGCAGCTGTTCCGCCAGCAGCTCGTCCAGCAGCTGCTCCTGTTCGGCGCACAGGCTGGCGCTGCGGGCCACCGCGGAAGCAAAGTGCGGCCAGCGCCGATTGAGCAGCGGCAGCACCTGCAGCCGCAAAAAGTTGCGATCGAAACGCGGGTCCCGATTGCTGTCGTCGTCTATCCAGGATAATCGGTGCTGCTGCGCATAGGCTTCCAGCTGCCGGCGCGAACAGCCCAGCAACGGCCGCAACAGCGCATGGTCACCCAGCGCGCCGCGCACCGCCATCGACGACAAACCGGCCGGGCCGCTGCCGCGTTTGAGCGCCAGCAGAAAGGTTTCGCTTTGGTCGTCGAGGTGCTGAGCGGTAATCAGGGCTTCGTCGGCCTGCAGCATGGCGCCGAAAGCCGCGTAACGCGCCGCGCGCGCCGCCGCTTCGATGCCGCCTTCGCGGGCATCCACCCGCACCCGCTGCACCTTCAGCGCCACGCCCCAGGCGGCGCATTGCCGCTCGCAGTGTTCGGCCCAGTCGTCGGCAAAGGCGCTCAGGCCGTGATGCACGTGCAGCGCCCGCAGCTGCAGCGCCGGGCGCTGCTGCGCCAGCAGGTGCAACAGCACGCTGGAATCCAGACCGCCGCTGAACGCCACCAGCAGCTTTCGGCAATCGCCCAGTTGGTCCGCGACCTGAGTCGCTAATTGATTGGTATCCATTGATAGGCTTTGTCACTTCCACATTGCTGCACGTTAACCCTTTATAGCTCATACAATTCCAGCGGCAGCCCATCGGGATCGCTGAAGAAGGTGAAACGGGACTGGGTGTAGGGATCGACGCGCACCGGCTCGCACGCCACCCCGGCCGCCTGCAAATGGGCGATGGCTTGCTCGATGTCGTCGACGCTGAACGCCAGGTGGCGCAGGCCGCAGGCCTCCGGCCGGCTGACCCGAGCCGGCGGCGAAGGGAAGGAGAACAGCTCGATGCTGTATTGGCCGTTGAGCGCCAGATCCGCCTTCCACGAATCGCGCTCTGCGCGATAAAACTCGTCCAGCAGGGTAAAACCGAGAATATCGCAGTAGAAATGCTTACTGGCCGCGTAATCCGAGCCGATGATAGCGATATGATGCACCTGACGTAATGCCAGCATAATGAGTCCCCACGTTTTATCTGATGAGGCACGGTAGCTGGCGACGCGGGCGAGGTCAACGGCAAAAACGGCCGCGAACAGGCGAGCGCCAACCGGGCTATTCCCGCGGGTCTTTCAGCACCTTCACCAGATAGCGGCCATCCTCGGTCAACCGGGCGCCGTGAATGTCGGTTTCGAACCCCGGATAACGCTCGCCGATCGCGCACAGCATCAGCAGGAAATCGAGCACCGCCCTGCTCTCCTCGGTGATCATTTCTCCCGGCATCACCAGCGGCACGCCCGGCGGATACGGCAGGATCATGTTGGCCGCCACCTTGCCCACCAACTGGTCCAGCTCGCAGGTTTCCACGTTGCCGCGCACCTGCTGTTGGAACATCTGGTGCGGCGTCAGCTTCATCTCCGGCAACACGTCGAACGCCCGCTGCATCAGGCGCGGAAGATCGTGTCGGCAAATCAGCCGATGGATGCCGGCCGCCAGATCCTGAATGCGCATATTGCGGTAAAAATCGGGATCCTCGGCGTACAGATCCGGCAGCATGTTCTTCACCCGCAGGTTGAGATCGTAGGCGCGTTTGAAATCGGTCAGGCCGCGCAGCAGGCTCATCGCCTTGGTTTTATCGATGCCGATGCTGAACAGGAACAGCAGGTTGTAGGGGCCGGTTTTCTCCACCACGATGCCGCGTTCGTCGAGGTATTTCGCCACCAGCGCCGCCGGAATGCCGCTCTCCTCCAGCGCGCCCAACGGGTTCATGCCGGGCGTCAGGATCGTCACCTTGATCGGATCGAGATACATATGATCGCTGTCGGTTTGGCCGAAGCCGTGCCAGTTGTCATCAGGATCCAACGGCCAGCACTGCGCCTGATCGATCTCTTCCGGCTGCCAGATGTCGAAGAACCAGCTGTCGCTCTCTGCGCGCAGCCGCCGCACCTCGCGGCGAAAATGCAGCGCGCGCTCCACCGAACGGTTGATCAACCGCCGCCCCGGATTGCCGCGCAGCATGGCGGCGGCGGTTTCCATCGACGCCACGATGCCGTAATTCGGCGAGGTGGTAGTGTGCATCATATAGGCTTCGTTAAAGGTGCTTTCATCGTAATCCCCTTTGATGTGGATCATCGAGGCCTGCGAGAAAGCCGCCAGCAGCTTGTGGGTCGACTGGGTTTCGTAGAAAACCTTGCCGGGTACGCGATCGCCGCTCATGCCGCTCTTGCCGTCGTAGATCGGGTGGAAATGGGTATAGGGCACCCAGGCGGAATCGAAATGGATCGACGGCACATCCAGCGTCTGCTTGATGTAATCGGTGTTGTACAGCAGGCCGTCGTAGGTGGAGTTGGTGATCACCGCATGCACCGGCCAGCTGGCGTTGGCGGTGGCGGCCACCCGGGCGGCGATGCTGGCTGAGCCGAACTCGCGCTGCGGGATGCCGCCGAGGATGCCGTAGGCGTTGCGCAGCGGGCGCAGATAGACGGGCACGATATCGCTCATCATCAACAGGTGACACAGCGACTTGTGGCAGTTACGGTCAATCAGCACCGTGCTGCCGGCCGGCGCCGAGTACATGCCGACAATCTTGTTGGCGGTGGAGGTGCCGTTGGTCACCAGATAACTCTGCTCGGCGTTGAAGGTGCGGGCGATGTACTCTTCCGCCTCCAGATGCGGCCCGGTATGATCCAGCAACGATCCCAGTTCGGTTACCGAGATCGACACGTCGGCCTTCAGGGTGTTGGCGCCGAAAAAGTCGTAGAACAGACAGCCCACCGGGCTTTTCTGAAAGGCGGTGCCGGCCATGTGGCCCGGGGTGCAGAAGGTGTATTTGCCTTCGCGCACGTAGTTGAACAGCGCCTTGGTCAGCGGCGGCGTGATGGTATCTATGTATTCTGCGGTGTATTGCTGGATGCGCTGCGCGATATCGGCCGCCGCATTCAGGCCGTACTCGAAGAAATACAGCACCATGCGCATTTCATGCAGGCTGACGTCGAAGGTGGAATGGGTATTGATAAAGGCGTACAGCGGCAGATATTCGTTCAGCTCGTTGATTTCGCTGCACAGCTCCAGGCTGTAGTCGTCCCAGTCGAAAATCACCCCGCAGATGCGCGCATTGGCCTCGATCAGCTTCAGCAGGTCGCCGCTGTCCTTTGGATAGACCAGTTGAAACCCCATTGCGGCCAGCGCGGCGTGGAGCTCGCGGATGGGCTCATCTTTGTAATAAACGCCGGTCGGGCTCATGATCGCGATGATGTTCATCGGCTGCTCCAGTCAGTTAACCGCCAAACCGCTATGACAACATGAAAATACTGCGGTGTGTAGCCAAAAAAAAACCGCCCGAAGGCGGTTTCATGCAGCGCGTGGCGGAACTCAGCAGTAGCCGTAGTTCATCAGGCGCTGATAGCGGCGGTTGAGCAACTCTTCGTTGTTCAGGCCGTCGAGATCTTTCAGGTCGGCCAACAGCTGCGCTTTCAGTGAAGCGGCCATCGCCGGCACGTCGCGGTGGGCGGAACCCAACGGCTCCGGGATCACCGAGTCGATCAGCTTCAGCTCTTTCAGACGCGGCGCGGTGATGCCCATCGCTTCCGCCGCCAGCGGCGCCTTGTCGGCGCTTTTCCACAGGATCGATGCGCAGCCTTCCGGTGAAATCACCGAGTAGGTGCTGTACTGCAGCATGTTCACCTTGTCGCCCACGCCGATCGCCAGCGCGCCGCCGGAGCCGCCCTCGCCGATGACGGTGCAGATGACCGGCACGTTCAGACGCGACATCTCGCGCAGGTTGCGCGCGATGGCTTCAGACTGGCCGCGTTCTTCCGCGCCCACGCCCGGATAAGCGCCCGGGGTGTCGATGAAGGTGATGATCGGCAGCTTGAAGCGGGAGGCCAGTTCCATCAGGCGCAGCGCCTTGCGGTAGCCTTCCGGCGCCGGCATGCCGAAGTTGCGGCGGATTTTCTCTTTGGTCTCGCGGCCTTTCTGATGACCAATGATCATCACCGGGCGACCATCCAGGCGCGCAATGCCGCCGACAATCGCTTTGTCGTCGGCGTAGGCGCGATCGCCGGCCAACTCTTCGAAGTCGGTAAAGATGTGTTTGATATAATCCAGGGTATAAGGACGGCGCGGGTGGCGTGCCAGTTGGGCAATCTGCCAGGCCCCAAGATCGGCAAAAATCTTGCGCGTCAGCTCAACGCTCTTTTCACGCAGGCGCTGAACCTCTTCGTCCAGATTAATATCTAATTTTTCGTCTTGACGGCTGACTGCGGTCAGCGAGTCAATTTTCGCTTCCAGCTCTGCAATCGGCTGTTCAAAATCAAGAAAATTCAGACTCATAACATTCCTATTTTAGTCAAATTCCAGTTCCACCTGCTCATTGCCTACCAACGTCCGCAAGTCTATCAACAAGCGGTCGGTGGGCGTTACGCGCCAGGTTGCGCCAAAACGCAGCTTGGCCCGCGCATCTTCCCGTTGATAGTAGAGATGCACTGGAATCGTCCCCGATCGATGGGGTTCCAACGACTGGCGGAGACGGTTCAAAAGCTGGTCATCAATTTGCCTGTCCGTCAGCGAGATAGCAAGCCCGCGAGCGTATTTTTCACGGGCTTCACTGATGTCCATTACCTCGCGGGCCATCATTTTAAGCCCGCCGCTAAAGTCATCAAAGCTGACCTGTCCACTGGCGATCAGGATACGGTCTTTTTCCAACAAATGCTGGTATTTTTCTAGCGCCTCGGTGAATAACATCACCTCCAGACGGCCCGAACGGTCGTCCAGCGTACAAATGCCGATGCGGTTGCCGCGCTTGGTCACCATCACCCGCGCGGCGACCACCAGCCCGACGGCGGTAGTCATCTTGCCCCGGTCCGTCGGGTGCATGTCTTTCAAACGCTGGCCACCGGCATAGCGTTCGATTTCCTTCAGGTACTGGGTGATCGGGTGGCCGGTGAGGTACAGCCCCAGCGTCTCCCGCTCGCCGTCCAGCACCACCTGCTCCTGCCACAGCGGCACGTTGGCGTAGGATTGCTCCACCTGCTCCGGCGCTTCCGCCAGCACGCCAAACATATCCACCTGGCCGATAGCTTCGGCTTTGGCATGCTGATCGGCCGCCTTCAGCGCGTCGCCCAATGAGTTCATCAGCGCGGCGCGGTGCGGCCCCAGGCGGTCGAACGCCCCGGACATGATCAGCTTTTCCAGAATGCGGCGGTTCAGTTTCTTGATGTCGGAACGCGCGCACAGGTCGAACAGGTCTTTGAAATAGCCCTGTTCGCCGCTGTTGCGCGCTTCGATGATGGCTTCGATCGGCCCCTCGCCCACGCCCTTGATGGCGCCGATGCCGTAGACGATTTCACCTTCGTCGTTGACGTGGAAGTGATACTGCCCGCTGTTGATGTCCGGCGGCAGGATTTTCAGCCCCATGCGCCAGCATTCGTCCACCAGCCCCACCACCTTGTCGGTGTTGTCCATATCGGCGGTCATTACCGCCGCCATAAACTCGGCCGGGTAGTGCGCCTTCAGCCACAGCGTCTGGTACGACACCAGCGCATAGGCGGCGGAGTGCGATTTGTTGAAGCCGTAACCGGCGAATTTCTCCACCAGGTCGAAGATTTTTACCGACAGCTCGCCGTCGATGCCGCGCGATTTCGCGCCGTCTTCAAAGCCGCCGCGCTGCTTGGCCATCTCGACCGGGTTCTTCTTGCCCATGGCGCGGCGCAGCATGTCCGCGCCGCCCAGCGTATAGCCGGCCAGCACCTGGGCTATCTGCATCACCTGTTCCTGATACAGGATGATGCCGTAGGTCGGTTCCAGCACCGGCTTGAGCGATTCGTGCTGCCATTGGATATCCGGGTAGGAAATCTCTTCGCGCCCGTGCTTGCGGTCGATGAAGTTATCCACCATGCCGGACTGTAGCGGGCCGGGGCGGAACAGCGCCACCAGTGCGATCATGTCTTCGAAGCAGTCGGGCTTCAGACGTTTGATCAGGTCTTTCATGCCGCGCGATTCAAGCTGGAACACCGCGGTGGTTTCCGAGCGTTGCAGCATGTCGAAACTTTTCTTGTCATCGAGCGGGATGGCGGCGATGTCGATCGGCGGTTCGCCGCTCTTGGCGCGACGGGCGTTGATCATCTCCAGCGCCCAGTCGATGATGGTCAGGGTGCGCAAACCGAGGAAGTCGAACTTCACCAGCCCGGCGTATTCCACGTCGTTCTTGTCGAACTGGGTGACCGGATGATGCCCTTCGGCGTCGCAGTACAGCGGCGCAAAGTCGGTTATCTTGGTCGGTGCGATCACCACGCCCCCGGCGTGTTTGCCGGCGTTGCGCGTCACCCCTTCCAGCTTGCGCGCCATGTCGATCAGCGCCTTGACCTCTTCGTCGGCCTCGTAAATTTCCGGCAGCTGCGGTTCGGCGGCAAAGGCCTTTTCCAGCGTCATGCCCGGATCGGGCGGCACCAGCTTGGAGATGCGATCGACGAAGCCGTAAGGGTGGCCCAGCACGCGGCCCACGTCGCGGATAACCGCTTTCGCCGCCATGGTGCCGAAGGTGATGATCTGCGAAACCGCTTCCCGGCCGTACATCTCCGCTACGTGCTCGATCACCAGATCGCGCTTCTCCATGCAAAAGTCGACGTCGAAATCGGGCATGGATACGCGTTCCGGGTTCAGGAAGCGTTCGAACAGCAGGTCAAACTCCAGCGGATCCAGGTCGGTGATTTTCAGCGCGTAGGCCACCAGCGAACCGGCGCCGGAGCCGCGGCCCGGGCCGACCGGCACGTTGTTGTCCTTCGACCACTGGATGAACTCCATCACGATCAGGAAGTAGCCGGGGAACCCCATCTGGTTGATCACCTTCAGCTCAATGTCCAGACGCTCGTCGTATTCCGGGCGGCGCTGGGCGCGCACTTCAGGATCGGGGAACAGGAACTCGAGGCGCTCCTCCAGCCCTTCCTTCGACTTGAGCACCAGGAAATCTTCGGTGGTCATATCGCCGGTCGGGAATTGCGGCAGGAAGTATTCACCCAGGCGGATGGTCACGTTGCAGCGTTTGGCGATTTCGACGCTGTTGAGCAGCGCTTCGGGAATGTCGGCGAACAGTTCGCACATTTCGTCTTCGCTGCGCATATATTGCTGCGGACTGTAGTTGCGCGGGCGCTTGGGATCGTCCAGCGTGAAGCCATCGTGGATGGCGACGCGGATCTCATGGGCGTCGAAGTCGTCTTCCACCAGAAAACGCACGTCGTTGGTGGCCACCACCGGTAAACCGCGCTCGGTGGCCAGCGCCACGGCGGCGTGCAGGTAGTTTTCCTCGTCCGGGCGACCGGTGCGGATCAGTTCCAGATAGTAACTGTCGGGGAAATACTGCCGGTAGAAATCCAGGCACTGCTCAACCTGCGGCTGGTTGCCGCGCAGCAGGAACTTGCCGACGTCGCCGTGGCGCGCGCCGGACAGCAGCAGCAACCCTTCGCGGTGTTCTATCAGCCAGTCGCGATCGATGATCGGCCCGGCGGCGCCGTAGCCGCGCTGGTAGGCGCGGGAAATCAGCAGCGTCAGGTTCTGGTAGCCTTCGTTGTTGGTGGCCAACACCGTAAGCTGCGCCAGCTCGTCGCCCAGCACGTCGCTTTGCACATGGAAGTCCGCGCCGATGATCGGTTTGATCCCGGCGCCGTGCGCGCTGCCGTAGAACTTGACCAGGCCGCACAGGTTGGTGAAGTCGGTAATGGCCAAAGCGGGCATGCCTAAGGCAGCGGCTCTTTTCACCAAGGGTCCGATCTTGGCCAATCCATCAATCATGGAGTAGTCACTGTGGACGCGCAGGTGAATAAAACGAGGTTCGGCCATATCCAGATACCTGAATGAAGGGGCTCGGCGCACCGAACCCAGGTTAACTCTATCGCATTGTCTGGCCTGGGCGGCCAGACCCGCAGATTACGGCGCCAGCGCCCTTCTTACCGGGGCAAAGCTGCGGCGATGGTGCTCGGTGGCACCCAGTGCGGCCAGCCGCTCCAGATGGAAAGGCGTCGGGTAGCCTTTATGCTGCGCGAAGCCGTAATCCGGGAACGCGCGATCCAGCTCGGTCATTTCGCGATCGCGCGTCACCTTCGCCAGAATCGACGCCGCGCTGATTTCCGCCACGCGGCTGTCGCCTTTCACCACCGCCTGCGAGCGCATCGGCAGCTTCGGGCAGCGGTTACCGTCGATTAAAACCATGTCCGGCGCGATATGCAACCCGGCGACCGCACGCTGCATCGCCAGCATGGTGGCGTGCAGGATGTTCAATTGGTCAATCTCGTCCGGCTCGGCGCGCCCCAGGCTCCAGCAGAGCGACTTGGCGACGATTTCGTCATACAGCGCCAGCCGGCGTTTTTCACTGAGCTTTTTCGAGTCCGCCAGGCCCTGGATCGGCTGCGCCGGATCGAGGATCACCGCGGCGGTTACCACGGCGCCCACCAACGGGCCGCGGCCCACTTCATCCACGCCGGCAATCAGCGTTGCGGCGGGATAGATAAAGGGTTCAATCATGCTTTCGCCAGCTCCAACACAGCCTGAGCGGCCTGTTCATCGGCACCGCAACGGATGCTTTGGTGCAAGGTAAGGAAGGTCTGCTTCAGCGTTTCGGTTTGCGGGCTGTCTTCCAGCAGCGGCATCAGCGCGGCGGCCAGCTTGTCCGGCACGCAGTCGTGCTGCAGCAGTTCGGTGACGATTTCTCGGCCGGCGAGCAGGTTGGGCAGCGAGACGTAAGGGGTCTTCACCAGCCGCTGCGCCAGCCAGAAGGTAAACGGCTTCATCCGGTAGCCGACGACCATCGGACATTTGGCCAGCATGCACTCCAGCGCGGCGGTGCCCGACGCCAGCAAGGCTGCGTCGCTGGCCACCATCGCCTCGCGCCCCTGCCCGTTCAGCAGATGCACGGTCAGCTCCGGCGCCACCTCGGCCTTGATGCGTTCGAACTGCTCGCGCCGCTTGGCGTTGACCAGCGGCACCACCACTTCCAGATCCGGATAGCGGGTGCGCAGCAGCTGCGCGGTTTTCAGGAAATCGGCGCTCAGCATCTCGACTTCGGCACCGCGGCTGCCGGGCAGCAATGCCAGGCAGCGGGCCTGCGGGTCGATGCCCAGCTCGGCGCGCGCCGCCAGCCTATCCGGCTGCAGCGGCATGGCGTCCGCCATGGTGTGGCCGATAAACCGACAGGGAACGTTGAAGCGATCGTAAAACGCTTTTTCGAAAGGGAGAAAAGCCAGCACCAGATCGGTGGCTTTGCCAATTTTGAAAACGCGCTTTTGGCGCCAGGCCCAAACTGACGGGCTGACATAGTGAATGGTGCGAATGCCGCGCTGCTTTAGGCGGCCTTCCAGCGTGATGTTGAAGTCCGGCGCGTCGATGCCGACAAACACGTCCGGTCGCAATTCGCTGAAGCGCCGGGTCAGATCCTTGCGGATCTTCAACAGGCGCGGCAAACGTTCCAGCACTTCCACCACGCCCATCACCGCCAGCTCTTCCATTTCGTACCAGGCTTCACACCCTTCGGCCTGCATCAGCGGGCCGGCGACGCCAACAAAACGCGCGTCGGGAATCTGCGCCTTGAGCGCGCGGATTAAACCGGCGCCGAGAATATCACCGGAGGTTTCTCCGGCGACCAATCCGATAGTCAATGGGCGATTTGGCATAGGTCAGCGAATGATACCGCGGGTTGAACGGCCGAAGAAATCGAGGTACTGCTGCACCACCGGCTGTTCTTTAGCCAGCGCTTCGATTTCCGCTTTCGCCTCATCCAGCGTTTTTTCGCTGCGATACAGGATTTTGTAGGCATTGCGGATCGCCTGCATTTCATCCTTATCGAAGCCGCGGCGCTTCAGGCCAACGGCGTTGACGCCGAACGGCGTCGCGTGGTTGCCCTGCGCGATGACGAAAGGAGGCACGTCCTGAGCAACCCCGGAGCAACCGCCGACCATCACGTGCGCGCCGATAATGCAGAACTGGTGGATCGCCGTCATGCCGCCGATGATGGCGTGATCGTCCACTTCCACATGGCCCGCCAGCGTAGCGTTGTTCGCCAGCACGCAGGCGTTGCCCACCACGCAGTCATGCGCGACGTGCACGTTGACCATCAGCAGGTTGTCATCGCCCACTTTGGTCAGGCCGGTGCCCTGTGCGGTACCGCGGTGAATGGTGACGCTTTCGCGAATGCGATTGCGATCGCCCACTTCAACGCGCGTCGGCTCGCCCGCGTACTTCAGATCCTGATTCACTTCACCAATGGAAGCGAACTGGTAGATCTCGTTATCGCGGCCGATTTTGGTAATGCCGTTCACCACTACGTGGGATTTCAGTACCGTGCCAGCGCCGATTTCCACCTGGGAGCCGACGTAGCAGAAGGGACCGATATGCGCACCAGCGCCGATAACGGCGCCTTCTTCAACAATCGCGCTAGGATGGATAAAGGCGGTTTCGTCAATCACGGATTAAGCCTCCCGGCTGCGGGCACACATCATGGTTGCTTCGCAGACAATTTTACCGTCAACGGTCGCCACGCCTTTGAAGCGCGTCAGACCACGGCGGGTTTTCTCAAAGGTGACTTCCATGATCATCTGATCACCCGGCACTACCGGACGCTTGAAACGGGCTTCGTCAATGCCGGCGAAGTAATACAGCTCGCCCGGCTCCAGTTTGCCGACGCTTTTAAACGCCAGGATACCGGTGGCTTGCGCCATGGCTTCCAGAATCAATACGCCTGGGAAAATCGGTTTACCAGGGAAATGCCCCTGGAAAAACGGCTCATTCACAGATACGTTCTTCACCGCACGCAGATATTTGTGCTCTTCGAAGTCGAGCACGCGGTCGACCAGCAAGAACGGATAACGGTGAGGAAGCAGCTCCAAAATTTCTGCAATATCCAGAGTATGAGTGTCAGTAGTCAAAATACTCTTCCTGTCTCTAAAAACTGATGGCATCAACAACACGGCCTGCGCTGACCCCAAAAGGAGATCATCATGCAGGCCGCAAATTAACAACTCTTTGCGCTTTTGGTCTCACGACCAACGCGTTTCGTTTTGTACCCAGCGTGGCGGGCGGCAATGATTAGTCTTTTCCGACTTTTCGTTCGACAGCTTTTAAGCGCTTGCTGATCTCATCGATATTCATCACCAACGCAGCGGTTTTACGCCAAACCTTGTTGGGTTGTAACGGAATGCCCGAAGAGTATACCCCAGGTTCGGTGATTGGTCGCATAACCATTCCCATTCCGGTGACAACAACCTTGTCGGCAATCTCCATGTGACCGTTGATCACACTGGCTCCGCCGATCTGGCAGTAGCGGCCGATCTTCAGGCTGCCCGCCATGATAACACCACCGGCGACGGCAGTATTGTCGCCAATCACGACGTTATGTGCAATCTGGCATTGGTTGTCGATGATAACACCATTCCCGATCAGGGTGTTATCCAACGCGCCGCGGTCGATGGTGGTGCAGGCGCCGATCTCGACGCGATCGCCGATAATCACCGTGCCCAGCTGTGGGATTTTGATCCACTCGCCGCGTTCGTTGGCATAGCCGAAACCGTCCGCGCCGATCACCGTACCGGACTGGATCAGGCAGCGTTGGCCGATCTCGACCTCATGATAAATAGTGACGTTCGCCCACAGACGCGTACCCGCGCCGATGCGTGCGTGTTTGCCGATAAAGCAGCCCGGGCCGATAACCACGTTATCGCCGAGCACCGCGCCCGACTCGATCACCGCATTCGCCCCGACGGCGACATTTTGCCCAAGCCGCGCTTCAGGAGAGATAGCCGCGCTAGGCGCGATATCCTGTGCGGGAGCCGGCGTGGTGTCCATCAGTTGCGCCATGCGCGCATAGGTCAGGTAAGGGTTTTTAACCACCAGCGCCGCAGAACGGCAGTGTGGTAGATCCGCCTCGGTAAGCACCACGGCGCTTGCCTGGCAGGAAGACAGCTGCTCTTGATAGCGGCTGTTTGACAAAAACGTGATTTGGCCAGCCTGTGCCGAATGCATAGAAGCAATGCCGGTGATGACGAGATCGCCATCACCGTGCAATTGTGCATCCAACTGCTGCGCTAAATCAGCCAGTCGAATTGAAAGCATGTTTTATTTAACCTGTTTCAGCACGTCGGCAGTAATGTCTTTGGAAGAACCGGCGTAGGCAACGGCGTTAGCGTCGATCACTACGTCATAGCCTTCTTTGCTGGCGACAGATTTCACAGCGTCCTGAATGCGGCTCAGGATTTTGTTGCGCTCTTCCATCTGACGGCGACGGTTGTCCTGCTCGAAAGCCTGCGCTTTCTGAGAGAACTGCTCGCGCTGCGCCATCACGTCTTTTTCCAACTTGCTGCGTTCGCTGGCTTTCATGGTAGCGCCATCACGCTGCAGACGCTGCATTTTGGTCTGAAGGCTACGCTCCATGTTCTGGAGTTCGCCCGCACGGCCTTTAAACTCGTTTTCCAGCTGTTTAGCCACGGTTTCACGTGCTGGCAGCTGTTGGAAAATGCTGGAGACGTTAACGACAGCGATGTTATCTGCTGCCTGAACGCCAGCTGAAGCAGCCATTGCTAAACCGAGGCCTGCGGCACACAACCACTTTTTCACTATAAACTCCTTACCATCACCCATTTGTGTCATATGACACTTGAAGTACACAATCTGCCAGACTTATCCCGCCAAACAATGAGAATCGTCTCTCTCTGCAAACGGGCGCCTGGCATTTGCGATTCTTAATAACTGCTCTGCCCAGAGGCGAGACCCGTTACCAGGTCTTACCAATGTTAAACTGGAACTGTTCGGACTTGTCGCCCTCGTAATCTTTGAGCGGGTTGGCGTAAGAGAACACCAACGGCCCCAGCGGCGACATCCACTGCAGCGCGATACCGGCGGAAACGCGAATGTTGCTCGCCTTGCTGTAGTCAGGCACGTCGTACATACGGGTCTGGTCGGTATTCTGCCAGTTGGTGTCCCACACGGTGCCCGCATCCACGAACAGGGAAGTCCGCACCGAGTTGGCGTATTTCTCGCTGATGAACGGCGTCGGGGTAATCAGCTCCAGGCTGGCGACCGCCATGGCGTTGCCGCCCACCGCGTCGTCGGAATTACAGATGCTCTGACGCGTCGTCGTGCTGCCGGCATTGTACTGGCAGTTATACGAGTTGGAATTGTAGTACACCGCCTTCGGACCGATGGTGTTGGACTGGAAGCCGCGCACGGTGCTCGAGCCGCCGGCGTAGAAGTTCTCGTAGAACGGCATTTCCTTGCCGCCCAGACCATCGGCGTAACCCAGACGGCCACGGCCCAACAGCACCCAGGTGCGGTCGTCGTTGATTGGCACGTACTGCACGCTGTCCAGCGTCACCTTGTAGTATTCGTTGTCCGAGCCTGGAATGGTGACCTTGCCGTTCAACGTGGTGCGGTTGCCCGAAGTAGGGAAGTAACCGCGGTCCAGGTTGTTGTAGGTCCAACCCAGGTTCAGCGTAAAGTCGTCTGCGGAATAGCTGGCGCGATCGGTGGTGTTCGGATCCAGACCCATAGAGTCCAGATAACGCCACATGGCGATCTGCGGCTGCATGTTCGACAGGCCGTTATGCACATAGCCCAGACCGGTACGCAACGAGTTGTTTTCGTTGATCGGGAAGCCCAGTGTGCCGTCGATACCGTAACTCTTGTTGGTATAGTCGGACAGGTCCGCGTCATCCGCTTTAAAGTCGTTGTAGAAGATACGGCCGCCCAGGCTCACACCGTCAACGGTGAAGTACGGGTTGGTGACCGACAATTCGGTATAGGTCTGGTAGTCGTTCTTGGTGCCGCTGATGCCGACAGAGTAGCCGGTACCCAGCCAGTTGTCCTGCTGCACGCCCGCCTGGAAGCTGACGCCGCTCTCGGTGCCGTAACCGACGCCGAAGTTGAAGGTACCGGTGTTGCGCTCCTTCACCTTGTAGGTGACGTCAACCTGATCGGCGGTGCCCGGCACGCGCTGGGTTTCGACATCGACCGTTTCGAAGTAACCCAAACGGTTCAGACGCTCTTTACCCTGCTCGACCTGGGCGTTGCCCAGCCAGGCGCCTTCCATCTGGCGCATTTCGCGGCGCAGTACGGAATCTTTGCTGGTGTCGTTGCCTTCGAACTTGATGCGGCGCACGTAGAAACGGTTGCCCGCATCGACGTTGACGTGCAGCTTGACGGTTTTATCCGCGTCGTTGATTTCAGGCTGGGTGCCGACACGCGGGTAGGCGTAACCATAACGGCCCAACATCGTCTTGATGTTGTCTTCCATTTTGGTCACTTTGCTGCCGTTGTACAGTTCGCCCGGCTCGATCTTGGTCAACTGGGCGACCTCCGCCGAGTGGCCCGCCAGATTGCCGTTCACCACCACGTCGGAAAGCTTGTACTGCTCGCCTTCGGTAATGTTGATGGTGATGTAGATGCCTTTTTTATCCGGCGTCAGGCTGACCTGGGTAGAATCGATATTGAAGCGCGCGTAACCGCGATCCAGATAGAAGCTGCGCAGGGTTTCGAGATCGCCCGCCAGTTTCTGTTTCTGATATTTGCGATCGCCGACCAGGTTCCACCACGGCACTTCGTCACGCAGCTGGAAGCGCGAGATCAGTTCGTCGTTGGTGAAGGCATGGTTGCCGACGATGTTGATTTGCTGAATCTTGGCGGAGACCCCTTCCGTGAACACCAGTTTCAGGTCGACACGGTTGCGCGGCAGCGGCGTCACTACGGCTTTCACCGAGGCGCTGTATTTGCCGACGCTGTAGTAGAAGTCTTCCAACCCTTTTTCGATGCTGGAAATGGTGGTGCGGTCGAGCGCCTCGCCAACCCGGACGCCGGAGGCTTCCAGGTTCTGCTTGAGCATGTCATCCTTCACCGACTTGTTGCCGGAGAAAGTGATGCTGGCGATGGTGGGACGTTCCTTAACCTGAACAATCAGCGTATTACCATCGCGCAGCACGCGAACGTCCTCGAAGTTGCCGGTGGCAAACAAGGCACGGATGGTATTACTGATATCATCGTCAGTGACGGTATCGCCTACGCGAACCGGCATGTTGAGTAACGCCGCACCGACGGCGACCCGCTGCAGGCCTTCGAAATGAATGTCTTTCACTACGAACCCGTCTGCACCGTATACGGTGGCGCTGCCAAACAGCAGCGACGCTATGAGCAACTTTTTCATCGCCATCGTTGTTATGCGTTCTTCCTAACCTATCCCCGCCCCTAAAGGCGAGAAAAATCATTGAAAAGTGCAAGACCCATCAGCAGTACCAGCACGATCGAACCTATGCGGTAGCTGTAGTCCTGTACTCGCTCGGAAACCGGCCCACCCTTCAGCTTTTCTATCGCCAGGAAGAGGAGATGCCCACCATCTAACACCGGTAATGGGAACAGGTTGATGATCCCCAGGTTGACGCTAATCAACGCCAGGAACATCAGATAATACACGAACCCGACCCCGGCTGACGCCCCTGCTCCCTGTGCAATCGAAATCGGGCCACTCAGGTTGTTCAGCTTTACATCACCGGTTATTAATTTACCCAGCATGCTGACCGTCAGCCGCATCAGCTGCCAGGTCTTGTCTCCGGCCTGATACAGCGCCGGGAACGGTCCATACTGACGAATCGTCTTATACTCGTCCGGCAGCGGCAGCACTTTCGGAATGATGCCCGCAAACCCCACCGATTTGTCTTTTCCCACCGGCTTTGTATCCGGTATCAGCGTCAAAGACAAGGGGGCGCCGTTTCTTTCGATCTCCAAAGCCAGCGGCTGACCCGGGCCGTCGTGAATACGCTTGACCAGCGTTTGCCAACGACCCAGCAGTTGACCATCGACTTTAACGATCCTGTCCCCCGCTTGCAAACCCGCCTTTTGCGCCGCCGAATTCGGCTGCACTTCGGCCAGCACTGATTCTATCTGCGGACCGCGCGGAATAATACCCAGCGCGACCACGGGATCCTGTTTGTCCGGCTCAAAGTTCCACTGGCGTAAATCCAGGGTTTTGGTCACCTGCTGCGAAGAGCCGAACGGCGCAACGCCCACTTCGGTTTGCGCGTCGCCAATCTTCGCCACCAGCGCCAGACGAACTGATTCCCAATCAGGCGTTTCGATACCGTCAACCGACTTTAGTTCCATTCCCGGCGAAATTTCGGCCTGTGCGGCGATGGACTGCGGCGAGATTTCACCGATGACCGGACGGAAGCTGGGAACGCCGATGATGAACACCAGCCAGTACGCAAGGATAGCAAACAGGAAGTTGGCGATGGGGCCGGCGCTGACGATCGCCGCGCGCTGCCAGACGCTTTTGTTGTTGAAGGCCTGATGACGGAATTCCGGCGCGACGGCGTCGACCCGCTCATCCAGCATCTTCACGTAGCCGCCCAGCGGGATGAGCGCGATGACGTACTCGGTGCCCTGGCGGTCGGTGCGGCGCCACAGGGCGCGGCCGAAGCCGATAGAAAAACGTTCAACGCGCACGCCGCAGCGGCGAGCGACCCAAAAGTGCCCGAACTCGTGCACGGTGATTAACACACCGAGCGCCACCAAAAACGCCACCAGGTTCCAGAGCACGCTGAACATTATCCCTTCACTCCCCGCCATTGACGGATTAAAACACTAACAGCATCAGGCAGGCAAATACCGGAACTGCCGCGGTCAGGCTGTCGATACGATCCAGTATGCCGCCATGACCCGGTATCAGATGACCGCTGTCCTTGATGCCCGCTTCGCGTTTGAACATGCTCTCGGTCAGATCGCCCAGCACCGAAGCCAGCGCGGCGATCACCGAACAGGCCAACAGGGTGGCCGGCACCACGTTCAGCGGTGCGTAGCGGCCGAACAGCCAGGAGATCACCGCCGACGTCACCAGCCCGCCAATCAGCCCTTCCCAGGTCTTGCCCGGCGAGACCTTCGGCGCCAGCTTATGCTTGCCGAACAGTTTGCCGAACATGTAGGCGCCGGAATCCGCGCCCCACACCAGCAGCATCACGTACAGCAGCCACCAGGCGCCGGTAAAATGATTTTCTTCGTAGCCGAACTGGCGCAGCGCCAACATGCCCCAGAAGAACGGCACTATGGTCAGCAGGCCGAACAGCAGGCGCAGCGGGCGCGAATTACGCCAGATGGCCGCCGAACCGGGATAAAACAGCACCAGCAGCAGCGCGGCCAGCCACCAGGCCAGCGACAGCCACAGCGGGCCGCCTACCTGAGGCAGATCGACGGAATGATGGTAGGCGGGGACGCTGAGCATCATCAGCGCCAGCAGAAAACCGCACAGTATCGCCAACCAGATGCGCTGCGGGCGGGAGGTAAAACCGGCCAGTTGGCCCCACTCCCAGGCAGCTAACATGCACACCACGAGCGTTACCAGGGCAAAAGCCACCGGCGGCAGCAAAAACAGCGCTGCGATAACGATCGGAATTAAAATCAGAGCAGTTATGAGGCGATACTTCAGCAAAAGTTCCCCCTAGGACGCATTGGCGCCGATAGGTGTTGTTCCCCCGAAGCGACGCTCACGTTGTGCAAATGCATTCAGCGCACCTTCAAAGACAAGTTCATCAAAATCAGGCCAGAGTACATCAGTGAAGTAAAGTTCGGCATAGGCAATTTGCCACAGCAGGAAGTTACTGATGCGGTGTTCGCCGCCGGTGCGAATAACCAGGTCCACCGGCGCTAAATCGCTCATGCAAACCCGCTCGCTCAATAACTCTTCGCTGATCTGGTCCGGACGCAGCACGCCGTCCTGCACCTGCTCAGCCAGTTCCCTTACTCCCTGAATGATATCCCAACGGCCACCGTAGTTGGCGGCGATGTTGAGCGTCAGGCCATCGTTATTTTCCGTCAGCTGCTCCGAGCGATGGATGCGCTCTTGCAAACGCGCGCTGAAACGGCTGATATCACCGATCACGCGCAGCCTGACGTTATGTTTATGCAGGCTTTTTACTTCGCTATCCAGGGCGCGGACAAAAAGCTCCATCAACGCGGAGACTTCCTGTACCGGGCGGTTCCAGTTTTCGCTGCTGAAGGCATAAAGCGTGAGTGCATCCAAATGGTTGCTGGCGGCAAAGCTGACCGCGCGGCGCACCGATTTCACCCCTGCTTTATGACCGAAGACACGTAACTTGCCCTGACGTTTGGCCCAGCGTCCGTTGCCGTCCATGATGATGGCGACGTGGCGTGGCCCAGAAAGGGATGGATTAGCCTCTTGTTGATTTGCGGACGACATAACTCGTACTTATTTCCTCAATAGAAATATAACTGCCTTTCCGGAACATCAGGCCCTTACGCGCAAAAAAAGCCGTGTGCCCGACACGGCTTTGCAGTCTGCCCCAGCGATAGCCGGCCAACGCCGGCTCGCCATCGGCATTCAGGATGCCAATCAGGCCATTATTCAACGGTATAACCGCTGACAAGTGGCGCAGACTATACCACCTCAGCAGGGCATGAACAAACGGCCCCACTGCGGCACGCGCGAATTACGAACAAAATCGGATAATAACCGTTATCAACCGCGCAGCGAGCTGACAGCCTCGTTGGCCGCCGCGCGCGCCTGACGATCTATTTCTAAGACCGCATCGATGCAGGACGGTTCCTGCAGCGACAGACGCTCCACCACCCGGCGGTTGACGTCGGCGATGTCGGTGAAGCGAATCTGCGCCTGCAGGAACGCCGCCACCGCCACTTCGTTGGCCGCGTTGAGCGCGGTGGTCGCCGCCTGGCCTGCGTCAAAGGCTTCTATCGCCAGATACAGGCAGGGGTAACGCTCGCGTTCCGGCTCGGCAAAGGTCAACGACCCGATGCGGCAGAAATCCAGCGCGGCCACGCCGGAACTGACCCGCTGCGGGTAAGCCATGGCGTGGGCGATCGGCGTGCGCATGTCCGGCGTGCCCAGTTGGGCCAGCACGCTGCCGTCGGCATAGCGCACCATCGAGTGGATCACCGACTGCGGATGCAGGATCACTTCCATTTGTTCGGCCGAGGCGTTAAACAGCCAGCGGGCCTCAATATATTCCAGACCTTTGTTCATCATGGTGGCCGAGTCCACCGAGATCTTGCGGCCCATCGACCAGTTAGGGTGGGCGCAGGCCTGATCCGGCGTCATCGCGGCGAACTGTTCCAGCGGCGTGGTGCGGAACGGGCCGCCGGAACCGGTAAGCACGATGCGCGAAACACCATGATCGTCCAGTGAAGAGTATCCCAACTGACGCTGAATGCTCTCAGGCAAACTCTGAAAAATCGCGTTATGCTCGCTATCCAGCGGCAGCAACTGCGCCTGGCTCTTTTGCACCGCGTCCATAAACAGGCGCCCGCAGGTCACCAGCGACTCTTTGTTCGCCAGCAGCACCTGCTTGCCGGCGCGGATCGCCGCCAGCGTCGGCAGCAGGCCGGCGGCGCCGACGATCGCCGCCGTCACCTGGTCGACGTCGCTCAGCGCGGCCAGCTCGCAGGCAGCTTGTTCACCCGCCATGACTTCGGTGGCGACGCCGTTTTCCGCCAGGATAGCGCGCAGCTCGCGCGCCGCGTTTTCATCCGCCATCGCCGCATAGGCCGGGCGGAACTCCATGCACTGCTGCGCCATCACCGCCACGTTGCGGCCGGCAACCAGCGCTTTAATCGCGAAACGCGCGGGATTTTCCCTGACCACGGCCAGGGTGCTGGTCCCTACCGAGCCGGTCGAGCCTAGAATAGTCAGTTGCTTCATGAGTTCACTCTGAATAACTGTCTGATGAGATCGAAGGGGATCCAGTGTCTAACCTTGGACACCGCTTGTCCATGATCTTTCAGTACGTTGAAACGGGATCTGCGCCACAAAAAACAAAGCGCCGCCCAGGCGACGCTTTTTTATGCGCGATGCTGATTAGAAGTCCATCAGCTCTTTTTCTTTGTCCGCCAGCGCGGCATCAAGCAGCTTGATGTAGGCGTCGGTCATTTTCTGAATATCGTCCTGAGAACGACGATCTTCGTCTTCGCTGATTTCTTTGTCTTTCAGCAGCGCTTTCACCTTGTCGTTGGCGTCGCGGCGCACGTTACGCACGGCTACGCGGCCCTGCTCGGCTTCGCCGCGCACCACTTTGATCAGATCCTTGCGGCGCTCTTCGGTCAGCGGAGGAAGCGGAACGCGGATCACGCTGCCGGCGGAGCTCGGGTTCAGACCGAGATCGGAAGACATGATGGCCTTCTCAACCGCCGACCCCAACGAGCGGTCAAACAGGTTGATCGCCAGGGTGCGGGAATCTTCAACGGTCACGTTGGCCAGCTGGCGCAGCGGGGTAGCGGCGCCGTAATATTCCACCATGATGCCGTCCAGAATGCTTGGGGAAGCACGGCCGGTACGAACTTTGCTGATTTGGTTTTTGAATGCTTCGACGCTTTTTTCCATGCGTGCATCGGCATCTTTTCTGATTTCATTAATCACGTTGCGAACCCTTGGAAGCTGGTTACTTGGCAGGCGATACCTCAAGTATAGCCCGTGAATTGTACTCGGAGAGCGCACGGCGCCAGGCGTCATCCGCTCCGCTAAATCCTTATTTGCTGATCAGCGTACCTTCGTTCTCACCCATCACCACGCGGCGCAGCGCGCCAGGCTTGTTCATGTTGAACACGCGGATCGGCAGACCGTGATCGCGCGCCAGCGTAAACGCCGCCAGGTCCATCACTTTCAGCTCGCGCTCCAGCACGTCCTGATAGGTTAACTGTTCGTACAGCGTCGCATCCGGGTTTTTAACCGGATCGGCGGAGTATACGCCATCCACTTTGGTGGCTTTCAACACCACGTCCGCTTCGATCTCGATGCCGCGCAGGCAGGCGGCGGAGTCGGTGGTGAAGAACGGGTTGCCGGTACCGGCGGAGAAGATCACCACGCGGTTGTTGCGCAGCAGGCTGATCGCCTCGGCCCAGCTGTAGTTGTCGCACACGCCGTTCAACGGGATTGCCGACATCAGGCGGGCGTTCACATAGGCACGGTGCAGTGCATCACGCATAGCCAGGCCGTTCATCACGGTAGCCAGCATTCCCATGTGGTCGCCCACTACGCGGTTCATGCCGGCCTGAGCCAGCCCCGCGCCGCGGAACAAGTTCCCGCCGCCAATAACTACACCGACCTGAATTCCCAGTTCGACCAGCTCTTTCACTTCCTGAGCCATGCGATCCAAAACGCTTGCGTCGATACCAAAACCTTCTGCACCTTGCAGGGCTTCGCCACTCAGTTTGAGCAAGATACGCTGATATACGGGTTTTGCATTGGTTGCCATGGTGTTCTGTCCTAAGAAGCAGTATTAGTGTTGGGGATTTCAGCCGATGAAACGCGTCTGAGGTGAGTATAACGCCACAGAGCCTGCCACCGGTGTAATTCTGGCTGGATAGTATGGAACCGCCAAACGGCGGTTCCATTGGCAGTCATTAAGACTGTTTGCTCATTGCCGCAACTTCGGCAGCAAAGTCGGTTTCGACTTTAACGATGCCTTCGCCCACTTCGAAGCGGATGAAGTTGATCACGTCAGCGTTGTGCTCTTTCAGCACCTGGCCAACGGACTTGCTCGGTTCGATAACGAAAGGCTGACCGGTCAGAGAAACTTCGCCGGTGAATTTCTTCATGCGGCCTTCAACCATTTTCTCTGCGATTTCTTTCGGCTTGCCAGACTGCATGGCGATGTCCAGCTGAACCTGGTACTCTTTCTCAACCACTTCTGCAGACACATCTTCAGGCTTAACGAATTCTGGCTTGCTCGCCGCAACGTGCATGGCGATTTGCTTAACCAGCTCTTCGTCAGCGCCTTTAGCCGCGATCAGAACGCCGATGCGCGCGCCGTGCAGGTAGCTGCCCAGCACGTCGCCTTCCAGGGCTGCGATGCGGCGAATGTTGATGTTCTCACCGATTTTTGCCACCAGAGCAACACGCTCTTCTTCGAATTGCGCTTTCAGCACGTCAACGTCGGTGATTTTGCCGGCAACGGCGGCGTCCAGCACTTTGTCGGCGAATGCCTGGAAGCCCGCGTCTTTAGCAACGAAGTCAGTCTGGCAGTTAACTTCCAGGATCATGCCGTAGTTGCCTGCGATCTTGGTTTTGATCACGCCGTCAGCAGCTACGTTGCCTGCTTTTTTCGCCGCTTTGATCGCGCCAGATTTACGCATGTTTTCGATTGCCAGCTCGATGTCGCCGTTGGCTTCGACCAGTGCTTTCTTACAATCCATCATGCCAGCGCCGGTACGCTCACGCAGTTCTTTTACCAGAGCAGCGGTAATATCAGCCATTTCTTTTTCCTCGGTTATCTCGCACGGAGACAGTTCTCATTCAGATAAGCAAAGGGGGCCTTTAAGGCCCCCCTAACCAACATATGTCAATACCTGGTTAATAAGGGCTCAGTGACGAGCTTGCCTTATTATTCAGCTTCTACGAAGCTTTCTTCCGCCTGAACGGCCAGATCTTGAGAACGACCTTCACGGACGGCGGTAGCAACGGCAGTCAGGTACAGGTTTACTGCACGGATTGCATCGTCGTTACCAGGGATAATGAAGTCAACGCCGTCTGGATCGGAGTTGGTATCAACGATAGAGAATACCGGGATACCCAGGTTGTTGGCTTCTTTAATCGCGATGTGCTCGTGATCTGCATCGATTACGAACAGAGCGTCAGGCAGACCACCCATGTCCTTGATACCACCCAGGGAGTTTTCCAGCTTGGCCAGTTCGCGAGTACGCATCAGCGCCTCTTTCTTGGTCAGCTTGTCGAAGGTGCCGTCTTGGGACTGGATTTCCAGATCTTTCAAACGCTTGATGGACTGACGAACGGTTTTCCAGTTAGTCAGCATGCCGCCCAACCAGCGATGGTTCACGAAGAACTGGTCGCAGTTGTGTGCAGCTTCTTTTACCGCTTCGCTTGCTGCGCGCTTGGTACCAACGAACAGGATCTTGCCTTTACGGGAAGAGATCTTGGTCAGTTCAGCCAGAGCGGCGTTGAACATTGGTACGGTCTGCTCAAGGTTGATGATGTGAACCTTGTTACGAGCGCCGAAGATGAAAGGCTTCATTTTCGGGTTCCAGTAACGGGTCTGGTGACCGAAGTGAACACCGGCCTTGAGCATGTCGCGCATGGAAACAGTTGCCATGATTAAACCTCTATAGAATTAGTTGGGGTTATGCCTCCACGTATCCCATAACGCCGACCCCGGCGGTGATAAATCACCTCGAGGCACCCCGGCGGATGTGCCGATACGTGTGTGTTATTTACACAATGTGAGTGCAGTTAAAGTATTTTCGGCCATTTCCGTCGTTGCCACAAGGACGCAGAGCGGATCGCCGGCGCGCTTTATACCATAAACCCGCCACCGACACCAACTTTTGTTGCGTTTGGCCGGCCGCCGGGAAATGAAATTTGGCAGCCCCCCGGCCGGGCTGATACCATGAGTCACTGCTTCTTATTTGTCGACGATAACGACACCTGCGGACGAATTTCATGGCAATCTCAATTAAAACACCTGATGACATCCAAAAAATGCGCGTGGCCGGCCGCCTGGCCGCCGAAGTGCTGGAGATCATCGAGCCGCACGTCAAACCTGGCGTGACCACCGGCGAACTGGACCGTATCTGTCACGAGTACATCACCAACGAGCAGCAGGCCATCTCCGCCTGCCTCGGTTATCACGGCTTCCCGAAGTCCGTGTGCATCTCGGTGAACGAAGTGGTGTGCCACGGCATCCCGAGCGATGACAAAGTGCTGAAGGACGGCGACATCGTCAATATCGACGTGACCGTGATTAAAGACGGCTTCCACGGCGACACCTCCAAAATGTTCATCGTCGGCAAGCCGACCATTCTGGGCGAGCGCCTGTGCCGCGTCACTCAGGAAAGTCTGTATCTGGCGCTGAAAATGGTGAAGCCGGGCATTCGCCTGCGCACCCTGGGCAAAGAGATCCAGAAATTCGTCGAAGCCGAGCGCTTCTCCGTGGTGCGCGAGTACTGCGGCCACGGCATCGGCGAGGTGTTCCACGAAGAGCCGCAGGTGCTGCACTATGACGCCGACGACGGCGGCGTGGTGCTGCAGGCCGGCATGGCGTTCACCATCGAGCCGATGGTCAACGCCGGCGATTACCGCATCCGCACCATGAAAGACGGCTGGACGGTAAAAACCAAGGATCGCAGCTTGTCGGCGCAGTATGAGCATACTATTGTGGTCACTGATAACGGCTGCGAGATAATGACGTTGCGCAAGGATGACACCATCCCCAACATCATTACGCACGAGATGTAAGCGCCGCGGCCCATGGCCGCGCTGCATGATGTCACAGGCCGGCTTTTGCCGGCCTTTTTTATGGGCTGCGTATTTATGTCTGAAAACTTTCGTCAACAGGACACTCCGGCCGTCGCGCCGCGGCAGCCTGAGTATCCCAACGCTTACGGCGACGAGGAGATCAACTGCCTGGCGCTGAAGCAGCGGCTGGAGCAGTTCCAGCTGTGGCTGGCGGCGGCGTTCGACGCCGGATCCAGCGCCGAGAGCCTAGTGGCGGCGCGCAGCGATTTCATCGACCGGCTGCTGCGCCGCCTGTGGACCTTCTACGGCTTTGAGGATATTCCGGAAACCGCGCTGGTGGCGGTCGGCGGCTATGGCCGCGGCGAGCTGCATCCGCTGTCGGACATCGACGTGCTGGTGCTCAGCCAGCGCCGGCTCAACGAACAACAATCCCAGCGGGTCGGCGAATTCATCACGCTGCTGTGGGACCTGAAGCTGGAAGTCGGCCACAGCGTGCGCACGCTCGAAGAGTGCCTGCTGGAGGGGTTGGCGGATCTGACCGTCGCCACCAACCTGATCGAATCGCGGATGATCTGCGGCGACGTGGCGCTGTTCCTGCAGATGCAAAAGCACATCTTCAGCGACGGCTTCTGGCCTTCGCCGCAGTTTTTCCACGCCAAGCTGGACGAGCAGCAGGAGCGCCATCAGCGCTATCACGGCACCAGCTACAACCTGGAGCCGGACATCAAGAGCAGCCCGGGCGGCCTGCGCGATATCCACACCCTGCTGTGGGTGGCGCGCCGCCACTTCGGCGCCACCTCGCTGGACGAAATGGTCGGCTTCGGCTTCCTCACCCAGGCGGAGCGCAACGAACTGAACGAGTGCCAGAGCTTCCTGTGGCGCATCCGTTTTGCGCTGCACCTGGTGCTGTCGCGCTATGACAACCGCCTGCTGTTCGACCGCCAACTCAACGTCGCGCAGCTGCTGCGTTACCAGGGCGAAGGCAACGAGCCGGTCGAGCGTATGATGAAAGACTTCTACCGCATGACGCGCCGCGTCAGCGAACTGAACCACATGCTGCTGCAGCTGTTCGACGAAGCGATCCTGGCGCTGGACGCCACCGAAAAACCGCGGCCGCTGAACGACGACTTCCAGCTGCGCGGCAATCTGATCGACCTGCGCGACGAAACGCTGTTTATTCGTCAGCCGGAGGCCATCATGCGGATGTTCTATCTGATGGTGCGCAACCGCGAGATCAAGGGCATCTACTCCACGACGGTGCGCCAGCTGCGCCATGCGCGCCGCCATCTGAAACAGCCGCTGTGCACCATTCCCGAGGCGCGCGATCTGTTCATGGCGATCCTGCGCCATCCGGGCGCGGTGTCGCGCGCGCTGGTGCCGATGCACCGCCACAGCGTGCTGTGGGCCTATATGCCGCAGTGGGGCAAGATTGTCGGCCAGATGCAGTTCGACCTGTTCCACGCCTATACCGTGGACGAACACACCATCCGGGTGCTGCAGAAGCTGGAAAGCTTCGCCGATGCGGAAACCCGCCCGCGCCACCCGCTGTGCGTCGAGCTGTATCCGCGCCTGCCGCACCCGGAGCTGCTGCTGCTGGCGGCGCTGTTCCACGACATCGCCAAAGGCCGCGGCGGCGATCACTCGATCCTCGGCGCGGAAGACGTGCAGGAGTTCGCCGAGCTGCACGGCCTCAATTCACGCGAGACGCAGCTGGTGGCCTGGCTGGTGCGCTGCCACCTGCTGATGTCGGTGACCGCCCAGCGCCGCGACATCCAGGACCCCACGGTGATCCAGCAGTTCAGCGCCGAAGTGCAGAGCGAAACCCGCCTGCGCTATCTGGTGTGCCTGACGGTGGCGGACATCTGCGCCACCAACGAAACCCTGTGGAACAGCTGGAAGCAGAGCCTGTTGCGCGAGCTGTACTTCGCCACCGAAAAACAGCTGCGCCGCGGCATGCAAAACAGCCCGGACCTGCGCGAGCGCGTGCGGCATCACCGGCTGCAGGCGCTGGCGCTGCTGCGCATGGACAATATCGACGAAGAGGCGCTGCACCGCATCTGGAGCCGCTGCCGCGCCGACTACTTCCTGCGCCACTCGCCGAACCAGCTGGCCTGGCACGCGCGCCACCTGCTGGCCCACGACTCGACCCAGCCGCTGGTGCTGGTCAGCCGGCAGGCGACGCGCGGCGGCACCGAGATTTTCATCTGGAGCCCGGACCGCCCTTATCTGTTCGCCGCCGTGGCCGGCGAAATGGACCGCCGCAACCTCAGCGTGCATGACGCCCAGATTTTCACCAACCGCGACGGCATGGCGATGGACACCTTTATCGTGCTGGAGCCGGACGGCAGCCCGCTGGCGCAGGATCGCCACGCGGCGATCCGCCACGCGCTGCTGCAGGCCATCACCCAGCGCGAATACCAGCCGCCGCGGGTGCGCCGGCCGTCGTCCAAGCTGCGTCATTTCAGCGTGCCGACCGAGGTCAACTTCCTGCCGACCCACACCGACCGCCGCAGCTATCTGGAGCTGACCGCGCTCGATCAGCCGGGCCTGCTGGCCAGAGTGGGCGAAGTCTTCGCCGATCTCGGCCTGTCGCTGCACGGCGCGCGCATTTCCACCATCGGCGAGCGGGTCGAGGATTTGTTTATTCTCGCCGACGGCGATCGCCGCGCCCTCGACCAGGAAACGCGCAGAAAGTTGGAACAACGGTTGACAGAGGCCCTCA
Source organism: Serratia ficaria (assembly GCF_900187015.1). Classification (NCBI taxonomy): domain Bacteria; kingdom Pseudomonadati; phylum Pseudomonadota; class Gammaproteobacteria; order Enterobacterales; family Yersiniaceae; genus Serratia; species Serratia ficaria. Next base: position 4,135,541 of record NZ_LT906479.1, read on the forward strand.
ATCCAAACGATAAAATGTGATACAAGTAACTTTTTACCGACAACATCAGGACAGAGAACAGAATGCAGCAATTACAGAACGTTATTGAAAGCGCCTTCGAACGCCGTGCGGACATCACTCCGGCGAACGTGGACCGCGTAACGCGCGAAGCGGTAAACCAGGTGATCGGCCTGTTGGACAGCGGCGCCCTGCGCGTTGCCGAGAAGATCGACGGTCAGTGGGTAACGCATCAGTGGCTGAAAAAAGCCGTACTGCTCTCTTTCCGCATCAACGACAACAAGGTGATGGACGGCGCGGAAACGCGCTATTACGACAAGGTGCCGATGAAGTTCGCCGACTACGACGAAGCGCGCTTCCAGAAAGAGGGCTTCCGCGTGGTGCCGCCGGCGACCGTGCGCCAGGGCGCATTTATCGCGCGCAACACCGTGCTGATGCCGTCTTACGTCAACATCGGCGCCTACGTCGACGAAGGCACCATGGTCGATACCTGGGCCACCGTCGGCTCCTGCGCGCAGATCGGCAAGAACGTCCACCTGTCCGGCGGCGTCGGCATCGGCGGCGTGCTGGAGCCGCTGCAGGCCAACCCGACCATCATCGAAGACAACTGCTTCATCGGCGCGCGCTCCGAAGTGGTTGAAGGGGTGATCGTGGAAGAAGGCTCGGTGATTTCCATGGGCGTTTACCTGGGCCAAAGCACCCGCATCTACGACCGCGAAACCGGCGAAGTGCACTACGGCCGCGTACCGGCCGGCTCGGTGGTGGTGTCCGGCAACCTGCCGTCCAAAGACGGTTCTTACAGCCTGTACTGCGCGGTGATCGTCAAGAAGGTCGACGCCAAGACCCGCGGTAAAGTCGGCATTAACGAGTTATTGCGCACCATCGACTAAATTAAGATAGCGGGTGATTCACCCGCTATTTTTTTGTCTGCGTTTCGTCGGCAGTCACAGTCGCAGACCCCGCTTTCCGCCATAATCGCAGTCGTGGACCCCTGAATAATGCGAGGCGGTTCGAGGTATGACGGGATATAACGATCACATAACAGAGGGCGCAGTATGTACGATAACCTGAAAAGCTTGGGCATCAATCAACCGGAAGACGTCGATCGCTATAGCCTGCGTCAAGAGGCCAATAACGACATCCTCAAGATTTATTTCCGCAAGGACAAGGGCGAGTTTTTCGCCAAAAGCGTGAAGTTCAAGTATCCGCGCCAGCGCAAAACCGTGGTGGCGGATAACGCCGGGCAGGGGTACAAGGAAATCCACGAGATCAACCCGAACCTGCGCTACGTGATCGACGAACTGGATCAGCTGTGCCAGCGCGACCAGGTGGAAGTGGATCTGAAGCGTAAAATTCTCGACGACCTGCGCCATCTCGAAGGCGTGGTGTCACACAAAATCGCCGAGATCGAATCCGATCTGGAAAAACTGACCCGCGGCAAATAATTCAGGGCCGGTTCGCCCGGCCCTTTTTTATTTCAGCAAGCTGCCCCACCGCTCCACCCAGGGGCAAGACGCCACCTCCGGCTCCGGCTGCTCCATCGCGTCTATCTCCAGCACTTCACCGATACGGGTCGCGCCCTGCTCCTGCAGCAGCGCGTCGAACGCGCGCCCGGCGCCGCAGAAATCGTCATAGCTGCTGTCACCCAACGCGATCAGACCATAGCGCAACTCCGGCTGATAGCCGACCTGATCGCGGATGGCGTGGAACAACGGCGCGATGCTGTCCGGCAGATCGCCCTGCCCGGTGGTCGAGGTGACCACCAGCGCGTAGTGCTGGCGATAAAACTGCCAGGCCTCCAGCGTGCCCTCTTCGAACAGTTTGACCTCATGGCCCTGTTCGCTGAGAATGTTTTCCGCCTCTTCCGCCACCAGCAGCGAATTGCCGTAGACGGTTCCCACGAAGATACCAACCTGAGCCATGGCTCCAACTCCCTTCATTACCTTTGAAAATTGTCAGCTATCCTGACCGTTAGCCGCACTAAACTCAACCCCGGCAAGCTCGGGGAAAACCCCCGCCCAGCCGAACTGCGCCATTACGCCCTGCCAGGGTTCATCCCAACGGGCGGAAATCTGCAGCGGTTCGCCGGTCACCGGGTGGTTCAGCTGCAGATGGCTGGCGTGCAGCATCAGCCGCGCGCAGCCGAAGTGCTGCGCCATGCCGCGGTTCTGGCGCAGATCGCCGTGCTTGCTGTCGCCGATGATCGGATGGCGAAGATGCACCATATGGCGGCGCAGCTGGTGCTTGCGGCCGTTTTCCGGCTTCAGCTCCAGCAGGCTGTAGCGCGCGCTGTCGTAGCGGCCGATGGCGACCGGCATCTCCACCTGCGCCAACGGCCGGTAGTGGGTCACCGCCGGCTGCGGGCCTTTGTCGGCCGTCGCATGTTTATCGGCGATCTTGTCCCGCTCTTCCGTCAGCGGGTAATCGAGGGTGGCCCCTTCCTGCACGTAGCCGCGCACCACCGCATGATAGGTTTTCTGCACCCGGTGTTGCTCGAACTGCTGCGACAGCAGGCGCGCCACCTCGCTGGACAGCGCCATCAACAGCACGCCGGAGGTCGGGCGGTCGAGGCGATGCACGGTGAACACGTGTTGACCGATCTGGTCACGCACCGTCTGCATCATAAACCGCGTTTCGTGGCGATCCAGCCAGCTGCGGTGCACCAGCCAGCCGGACGGTTTGTTCACCGCCACCAGGTGCTCATCCCGGTACAAAACCTCAATCACCATCTCTGTTCCTACGTAAAAGCCCAAATTCCGGCGCGAGTATAACAGGCGTGCGGCGCGGCGCTAGTTAACCCACTCGATGGTCACCAGCCGGCTGTCGGCCCGGCCGCGATCGTCCACCGCCCGGATGCGGTACCGCCCGTTGTTGACCGGCCGCCAGTCGATGGCCTTTTTGCTGGCGCTGCTGCCGAGATAGATATCGTCGACAAACCAGTACAGCGTTTTGCTGTCGGCGTCGGTCACCGCATTGAAGGCGATCTTGTCGCGCCCCTGCTGCGACTGGCGCAGGGTATAGGTGGTGTTCTTGAGCGGCGAGGTGATGCGCGGCGGGTTGCCGCCGACGGCGATGCCGTTATCCCTGCAGCGATTGAGCGGCGGCGCGCGCTTCGGCAAGCCGGCCTGGGCGAAAACGTTGGCCAGATCGGAAGGCCAGAACTCAAACACCTCGGTGCGAGTTTCGGCCGGATCATAGGGCGGGCAGGCGACTTCGCCGCTGTGAATATCCAGCACCACCGGGCGATAAACGCTGTCGACCTTGATCGGCGACTTGCCGGGAATGAACCAGGTTTTGCCCTTCTGCCGGCACCAGGGGGTAGGCAGATCGCCGCTGGCCAGGCAGATATCCACCCGCCGCAGCCGCTTCGGCCAGGCGTGCTTCGGCTCCTGCAGGGCCGGATCGCTGGCGTTCACGCTGTCGACGATGTTGAAAAACAGCGGAGCGGCCGCCTCGGCGCCGACCAGCGCGTTGTTGCCCCGGCTATCGAAGTTGCCCTCCCACACCACCAGCACATAGGGTCCGAAAATCCCCACGCTCCAGGCATCGCGAAATCCCCAGGAGGTGCCGGTTTTCCAATACACCGGCAGCGACGACGAGCGCTGCGCCAGGGTATCGCCCGGCCGCCGATGCTGACGCAGCATGTCCAGCGTAATGAAGCTGGCCTCTTCGCTGAGCAGGCGCACCGGCGGCGTCTGCGCCTCGCCGCGCAGCATGCGTAACGGGCGCAGCTCGCCGCGGTTGGCCAGCAGCGCGTACAGCTTCGCCAGCTCCTGCGCCGTCACCTCGCCGCCGCCCAGCACCAGCGAGAGCCCATAGTGATTCTCGCTGGCCATATTGGCGACGCCGGCCAGGCGCAGAAACTGATAAAAGGTCGGCTGCCGCAGCTGCGACGCCACGTAAACCGCGGGAATATTGCGGCTGAAGTTCAACGCGTCGGTGGCGGTTACCGGCCCGAGGAAGCGCCGGTCAAAATTTTCCGGCGCGTAGGCGCCGAATGACGAGGGCACGTCTTTCAGGATGGTCATCGGATGCAGCACGCCCTGCTCCATGCCCAGCGCATAGATAAAGGGCTTCAGCGTCGAACCGGGAGACCGCTTGGCGTTGGTGCCGTTCACCTGCCCCTGGATCGGGCGGTTGTAATAATCGGCCGATCCCACCAGCGCCCTCACCCCCATGTCGCGGCTGTCTACCAGCAACACCGCGGCGTTGTGAATCCCCCGGCTTTGGTTGCGGGCGATGAAGGCGTCCACCTGCCGTTCGACCAAGCGTTGAAGCCGCGCATCCAGCTGGGTGTCGACGCGGGTATCCCGCCGGACCAGCTGCTGGGTCTGCCGCCGCAGCTGTTCGATAAAATGCGGCGCGATATAAGGCATCTGCTCGGGCTGGCGCAGCGCCAACGGCAGCCGAAACAGCGCCCGCTGGCTGCCGTCGGTGGCGTAGACGTTCTGCCAGCGCTGGAACAGGCGGCTGCGCGCCTGCGTCAGCGCAATCCCCAGCACGCCGGTTTTCGGCGCCAGGCGGTAGCTTGGCGACTGCGGCAGGACGGCCAGCGTCAGCGCCTCGGGCAGGGTCAGATCCCGCGGCGCCTTGCCGAAATAGATCAGGCTGGCGGCGCCGATGCTTTCGATATTGCGGCCGTAGGGGGCGTAATTCAGATAGGCTTCCAGAATGTCGCGTTTGGAATAGCTCAGCTCCAGCTGTATGGCGCGCAGCACCTGCAGCAGTTTGCCCCCCGGCGTGCGGGTGTTGAGATGCCAGCGCATGCGCGCCAGCTGCATGCTGATGGTCGAACCGCCCTGCATCTTGCCGCCGGCGACGTAGCTGCGCCAAAAGCCGCGCATCAGGCCGATCGGGTTGAATCCGGGGTTGTAGTAGAACCAGCGGTCTTCGTGCAGCAACAGCCCGCGCACCGCCAGCGGTGACACCGCGTCGAGCGGCGTCCACAGACGATAGCGTTCGTCGTTGGCCAGGGTGATGCGCAGCAGGGCGCCGTGACGATCGTAATAAACGGATGACAGGGGCAGGCCCCGAGACAGCGGCGGATGCGGCCATAGCCGAATGGCGGCCAGCGTCAGCGCCAACAAAAATACCGCCATCAGGCCGTTTTGCAGCCAGGGTGTTTTCAGGATTTTCATGCGTTCTCACTGCCCCGGCGCCAGACGCTTGCCTGGCGCCGATCGCCGCCTAGGGGTTGTCAGCCGGCACCACCACCAGCTTACCGCTGCCGACCGACATGGCCTGCACTTCACGATCGTACATGGCTTCGCCGTAGGCCGGCGGAATAACAAAGCTGCCGGTATTGGTGGCCTTGATCTGATAAACGAACTCCTGCACCTCGGTGCCGGCGCTGCCGTAAATGATCACCCGGTCTTCGCGGATATCGCTGTAGTCCGGCGCCCAGCTGGAGCCCGCGGCGGCCAACGGCGACCGCCAGCCGCCGGCCGCGTCGCCTTCGCCCTCTTCGCCGCCCGCCTCCGGCGGCGTTTGCTGCACCACTTCGAACCCGCCCGGCAGCAGATCCACGATCGCCAGATTGCTCTGCCCCTCTTTGGCATTGGCGCGGATTTTCAGATGCACGTTGACCTTCTGCCCCAGCCGGACCTGCGCCAAGGGTTTGCCCTGCTCATCGGTGTAATCTCGGGTGATCTCCAGGCCGCGCGACAGCGCCTTCTGCGGTGCCGCCAGGTCATAACCCGACTGCGTCACCACGTACCAGGCCGGCGCATCGCCCTCGTTGCTGAAGCGCAGCGCGGCGGCGTCAGCGGTAAACCGCCCCTGAGCGAACAGCCCCTGCAGCGCCGCAATGCCCCGCGGCTGGCCGCCCCGATCGAGTTGGGCGATGCCCAGCGCGCCTCCGGCGGCAGGCTGCGCCGTCACCTGGGCCGAATAGCTCTCCAGCGCCAGGATGCTCATCGCCGAGGAATAGGTGGTGTAGCGCTCTTCTTTCAACGCCCGCACCATGTTCTCCAACACCTGCGGCGGGATCGACGCCACCTTCTCCGGGAAGTGGCGGGTAATCAAATAGAGCCGCGTCGCATCCTGCACCAGCGGATCGAAATAGTTCTGCGTCCACCAGGCCTGGTCATAGGCCTTGCTCAGCTGCTGCCAGCTCGGCTGCAGCAACGCGGCCGCCTCGTCATCCATCTTCAGCAACCGATAGGATGACGCCAGATACAGCGCGCTCAGGTCGGTTTTCCAGTGGTCCGGATAGCGTTTTTGCAGCGTATCCTGCACCGCGGCCAGCGAGTTGGTGGTCACTTCCCCCTGGCGCGTCAGCAGATAGACAGCCCAGCTGCGCAGACGCAGCAGGTACAGATCGTCAAAGCCGCTGGCCGCCAGCTCGCGCAGCGCGCCGTTGGCTTCGTCGAGCATGCCCTCCGGCAGCGCATAGCCGGCCTCTTTCGCCTCCAGCAGGTACTGCACCACATAAGGCGTGACGAAAGGATCGGCGTCCGGCGATGACCGCCAGGCGCCGATCGCCCCGCTGTCATTCTGGCGCGAGCGCAGCACGCCAAGCAGAGTATTCAGCTGTTTGCCGACCTCCGCCTGGCTCAGCCCGCTCTGCATTTCCGGATGGCGGCTCTGCAGCATCAGCGGGATGGCGCGGCTGACGATCTGTTCCGAGCAATAATAGGGGTAATCCGCCAGGTACTGCGCCAGCCCGCGGGTCAGCACCAGCGGCGAATGGGATACCGCCGCCCGGCGCTGCGCATAGGCGTCGAACATCTGGCGCAGGCCGTCGACCTTCTGGCTGGCGCCGCTCATCCGTCCCATCACCGACTGGGTGCGATACGGCATCGCCGGGCGCACCGAGGTGCTGATGGTGCGGCGGCTGGCTTTGTCGCCGTAGCGCGCGTCGAACACCAGGGGCGCGTCCCCCAGTGCGGCCCTGGCGCGCAGGCGGAAGTTGACCACCCCCTCGCGTTTTTCCGCCAGCGTCAGGCTTTGCGCGGCGTTGCCCACCACCTCCAGCTGCGGCGGCGGCGTCAGCTGAAGGTTCACCGCGACCGATTGGCCATTCAGCCCTTCAAGGTTGTTGCTGACGCCCACGCTGACGTCGAACTCATCGCCGGGCGCGACCATCGCCGGCACGTTTGGCGTCATGATGAAATTATCGCGCACCGTCGCCGCGGTTTGCGCCTTGCCGATTTTGTCCGGCGTCGCCGAGATCGCCATCACGCGGATTTTACCGTTGAAGTAATCCGGCACCGGATACACGAACTGTTTCTCGCCGTTCACTTCGCCGATGCCGGACCAGTAGGCCACCGGCTTGTCGCGCTTGCGTTTGAACGGGTTCAGGTTGAGATCCAGCCCTTCGCCGCCATCGCCGCCCGGCGCCGCCGTCAGCGCCATCAGCTTGCTGAACTCCGGCAGGATCAGGTCGAGGATCTGCGAGCTGCTCACGCTCAGTTCGCGTTTGCTGAAGAAGAACTCCAGCGGATCTTTCAGCCGGTAGCGGGCAACCTGCAGGATGCCCTCGTCGACGGCGAACAGCGCCACCTGCTGCGGGCCGTCGGTTTTCACCGTCATCGTCAGGTTTTCACCCGGTTTGATCACCGCCGGCGCCGTTATCTCCAGCCCGTTCTGCCGCGCGCGGGTGCTGATTTTGAACGGCATGACGCCGTAGCTCAGCGGGCTCATGAAGATCTCTCTGGAGTTGACGTCGCGCACGAACTGCACGTTAACGTAACCGTTGCCCTCCATGCCGGCCGGCAGGCGAATTTTCTGCACCGAGCTGGTGGTGTCGGTGTGGAACCACTGCCAGGCGTAAACCCGATCCTTTTCGATGGTGATCAGGCCGCTGCCGGTATAAGGGGCGGTGATCGCCACCTCTATCTCGTCACCGGGCTGGTATTCCGCCCGGTTCAGCTTCAGCTTCAGTTCGGCGTTGCGGTCCAGCGAGCGGCTGAGGTTGGCGTTGCCGGCCACGCTGTAGGCGACGCGGTTCAGCGTCTTGCCCTGCGCATCCTCGACCGCCAACACGAAATCGCCCGGCTTATCGGTGGCGAGCCGCAGGTCGTTGCCCCGTTCGCTCAGCGCCAGCGGCTGCTCCGACAGCGGAATTTCCTTCATCTTCGACTGGTATTTGTAAACGCCCGAATCCTGCCTGGTCAGCACGGAAATGTACTTCTGTTCGATCAGCACCCGCTTCAGGCCCGGCAAGGCGATCTGTTTCAGCGTCGGATCTATGGCGATCACGTTCAGGTGGCGCACCGCATCGCGGTTGATGTAGCCCAAATCGCCGTCGGCCTTCACGCCCACCAGATAATCATAAGGGGAGACCAGCGTCCGGGCGGTGGCCGCCACCGAGCGCCCGCCGCCGGCGACAAAGGCTTCCGACAGCAGCTGCAGCTGGTAAGTGGCGTCGCCATAGGACTTCAGGTCCAGCGGAATATTGGCCGTTCCCCGCTCATCGGTGGTGCGGTCTTCCAGCTCGGTTTCGAAGCCGTCGTTGTTGCGGCGGTTTTCGTAGAAGGCGTAATCAGGGTAGCGATCGAAGCTCGGGTACGTCGGCCGCAGCGTCAGCTTCGAGGTCACCCGACGATCCTGCGCCGGGGTGCCGAACAGGTTCTGCACGTCGATGCCGGCCTGCAGCTCCGAAGGTTTCACCCAGCCCTGCCGGCGATCCGGCGTCAGTTCCAGCTTCACCTTCAGTTGATCCGGTTCGAACTCTTTCACGTTGACTGAGGTATGGCCCAGCAGCGTCGAGGTGTCGTTGTTCTTGCCGATCAGGTACAGATAGACGTTCCACTCGCCGGTCGGCGAATTTTCATCGGTGGCATAGCTCAGCTCATTGAACCCGCTGGCGCCGAGGGTCAACGGCAGCGTGGCCATCAGCTTGTCGCGCGGATCGCGCACCTCGGCGCGCACCGGCACGCCGGCCAGCCCCAGGCTCCAGTCGGCGGCGCGGGTGATCAAACCGATATTGAAGGTATCGCCCGGGCGGTAAACGCCCCGATCGGAGAACAGGTAGCTGCCGAGCGCGCGCGGATCGGTCGGCGTTTCTTCGCCGGCAACGTCGAAACGCGAGAAGTCCAGCCCGCGATCGTGATAACCGCCGGTCGGCAGGAAGGAGACATCCCCCTCTTTCTCCACCAGGAACATCACCGGCTGGCGCTCATGGGTATAGACATCCAGCGCCGGGAAACGCACGTGGCCATTGGCGTCGGTCGTCCGGTTGAGCAAAGCGACGCCGTTTTTGGCGATCACCGACACCTTCGCGTTGCCGACCGGCGCGCCGCTGTGGATCGACTGTACGAATACATCGTGCGTTTTATCCTGCGAACGTTTGGCGACGATGCCCAAATCGGTCACCACCACAAAACGCGAATCGCCCACCGGGGCCGCGTCGTCGCCCTCTTCCTGCCGTTCGGCGTCTTCTTCCGCCTCCGGCTTCTGGTTCGGCTGCCATTCGGACAGCGTCAGCAGGAACACGCCGCGGTGGGAATCCGGGTTGGTGGACAGATAGCGCGAGAGGTCGATGCCCCGGTAATTCGCCTCGCCCGGGCGATCGTTATTGAGCGCCGTCTGGTATTTGAAATGCTCGGTGAAGTATTGGTCATTGAGCCGGTTAAATTCCGCGGAGGAGTATTCGCGGCTTTTCAAGGAAACGATGTGCTGCAGCTGGCTCGGGATCACCCGCTTGATGTCCAGCCGCAGCCCGGCCACGTTGCGCGCCGCCACGCTGATTTGCTTGTCGCCGTTAACCGACAGCAGCGAGCCCTGCGACATGAACCGCAGCGATTTCGGGAATTCCGGCACCTCGACCACGCGATAGGCCTTTTTCGGCATTTTGTAGCCGCCCGAAGAGACCAGCTGATTGTCGATCTCGATCAGCATAAAGCGGTGCGCCGGCGCGTCGAACCTGAAGCTGAACTGCGGCTGATAGGCCTCTTCCGCCTCGTTAAGCGTCAGGGGCAGCGGCGTCGACTGCGCCAGCACGTTTTTGGCGACGCTGTCGGTATCCCACTGATGGAAATCATCCGCATCCCCGGCCGCCGCGGGATCGTTGGGATCGTGCTGCGGCAGCAGCCAGGCTTTGACGCCGCGCGCCAGCGCCTTATCCTTCACCGCATCGCTGAAAACGAGGATCAGGGCGCGTTGCCCTTTGGCGCCATCGGCATCCACCACCTGAGCGCTGACGTCGTTCAGCGCCAGGCTGTACAGGTTCGGCACCGCCACCCAGTTGCTCTTCGCTTCGCCGACGGCGTTGGCGGGCACCGTCGCTTTGACGCCCTGGCCGACGGTCAGATGCACCGCCCCGCCCTGATCCAGCGCCTGCAGCGGTTCGGAGTGGACCCAGGCATTCAATTTTTTCTCATCGTAAACCAGCGAGAAATTGAGCTTTTTCTCCGACGCGGCGTTGCCTTCTTTCAGCCCCAGCGAGACCTGTTTTTCAAAGCTGGCGACATCCACCGGCGCATTGAACTTCAGGTTGAAGATGGCGCTGCGCTTTTGCGGATCCTGCGGATCACGGTAATACTCGGCCTGCCCCAGGCGGTAGTCGAAGGCCGGCACCTTGAAGGTATAACGGGTCGTGGCGAGTTTGATCTGCGGCGCCAGCAACGTGGCGGGATCGAGGTTGACTTCGTATTGCGCGCCCATCGGCAACGGTTTTTTCGGCGTGAAGACCAGGGTCCAGCCGTTGCTCCAGCGCCACTGGCCTTCAGCGGCCGGCTTGAGCCGGATCCCCTGGCTGACCGCCTTGCCCACCCCGGTCAGCGGCGCCGCCGAGTTGCTGAACGCCAGGCTCATCGCCTGCGGCGACAGCGTCTGCGCGGCGTAATCAACCGGCTCGGGATTGGCAACCTGCACGCTGGTTTGCTGATACGCCAGCGGCGCCGGCTCGATCGGCTGCGGCCGATTCTGCCACCAGTGCCAGCCGTAAAAGGCGCCGCCCGCGGCGCACAGCAACAGCAGCAACGCCAGGCTGATGGCCTTCGGGTGTTGGTCCACCCCGCTTTCCAGCCGCGCAAAGGCCCGCGGCAGCGCCCCCCACCAGGCCGGCGCGCGCCAGTCGATATTGCCGACCAAGGGCCGCAACAGCCGCCCCAGCAGCGCCAACGCCAGCGCCAACAGGCGAAACGCGGCTTTTACCAGAGTAAAAGGCAGACGAAGGACAAACCTTAATAAATCCATTATTGCAGCACCTTATCATCCTTTACAGATCCCCGAGCCATCGGGTCCGAAAGACGCCGCCGAATGCCTGTCCTGGCGTCTGCGTACTACATTACTATGCCGGCTGGTGAAAAAACGCGACTGCCCGCCGGATCAGGCGTCTTTATTCAACATCAGGTCCAGCCGCTGCAGCAGCACCAACAGCGGCAGGCAGTTCGGATCGTTGTCCTTCAGCGCCAGTTCAAAATACGGCGTGAGGGCGAAACGCGTCGGCAACGGCGCCTCGGCATCCAGCAGCGCGTGCATGCGCGGCAAAAACACCCACTGCAGCCAGGCTTCGGCCGGCATGGTGTCGACGCAGAAGGGTTCGGGGCTGGCGAGCGCCTCAGGCTCAGGCGACGCGGCCTGCCACAGGCCCAAATCACGCATGGATTGTTCAATCGCCTGCAAACTGTGGCGAACCTGATTATGTATACTCATCTGCATTCCCGATCTATTTTCATCATGATGTTCAGCCGCATGGCTGAAAGGCGGCAAAGCATAGCATTTTTATAGCCTAAATTCGGCTGACGTGACGCTCGCGGCGGTTTTTATCTGGTGGCGCCCGCCGACCCACGGCACAATAAGCCCACCGAATACTCCATACAGATTAGACAGATGTCAGCCACCACACAGACAACAAATCACGCCACGCCCGGCAAGGCCATGCTGGCCTCGGTCACCGGCTACGCCATGGACGGTTTCGACCTGCTGATCCTCGGCTTTATGCTGCCGGCCATCAGCATTGAACTGGGGTTAACCTCATCGGCCGCCGGTTCGCTGGTCACCTGGACGCTGATCGGCGCGGTGCTGGGCGGCGTGATTTTCGGCCACCTCAGCGACCGTTTCGGCCGCATCCGGGTGCTCACCATCACCATCCTGATGTTCTCGCTGTTTACCGGCTTGTGCGCCGTGGCGCAGGGCTACTGGGATCTGCTGGCTTACCGCACGCTGGCCGGCATCGGGCTGGGCGGCGAATTCGGCATCGGCATGGCCCTGATCGCCGAAGCCTGGCCGGCGGAGAAGCGCAACCGCGCCTCGGCCTACGTCGGCATGGGCTGGCAGCTGGGCGTGCTGGCCGCCGCCTTCCTCACGCCGCTGCTGCTGCCCCATATCGGCTGGCGCGGCATGTTCCTGGTCGGGCTGCTGCCGGCGCTGGTGTCGTTCCTGATCCGCCGCACCATGGGGGAGCCGGAAGCCTTCACGCGGCAGAAAGATCTCGGGTCGTCGCTGTCGTTCGGCCAACGCCTGCGCCTGCTGTTTAAGGATCGCGCCACCAGCAAGGCCAGCGTCGGCATCTTCATTTTGTGCTCGGTGCAGAACTTCGGTTATTACGGATTGATGATCTGGATGCCGACCTACCTGGCGAAAAACTTCGGTTTCTCGCTGACTAAATCCGGCCTGTGGACGGCGGTGACGGTGATTGGCATGACCTTCGGCATCTGGCTGTTCGGCCTGTTGGCCGATCGCTTCGCCCGCTGGAAGATTTTTATCGTTTATCAGGTTGGCGCCGTGGTGATGGTGATCGGCTATGCGCAGCTGAGTGATCCGACGCTGATGCTGTTCGCCGGCGCGCTGATGGGGATGTTCGTCAACGGCATGATCGGCGGCTATGGCGCGCTGATTTCCGATACCTACCCGGTACAGGCCCGCGCCACCGCGCAAAACATCCTGTTCAACCTGGGGCGCGGCGTTGGCGGCTTGGGGCCATTGGTGATCGGCGCGCTGGTGACGCAGGTTTCTTTCACGGCGGCAATCAGCCTGCTGGCGGCTATCTATCTGCTGGATATTTACGCCACGCTGTTCCTGCTGCCGAAAAAGCAGGTCTCCGGCGATACGCTGGGCGCGATTGGTTAACGATGGCGATAGGTCGGACGGGAACGGCCGGCGACAAAAAAGTTGGGGGCACTGCGTTAACAGTGCCCCCGGTTCGTTTTATAGCTGTCCCGCTACACAGTGTGCTCCCTGCTCAATCCTTGAAAACTTTTCCTGCGGTCATCCGGACCAAAAGCTCCATGCATCATCCTGCAGCGCCGTCCTGACGCGGTTCCTCAGTCTTCCTGACCCGCCGACGGTCCTGTGTCGGCTCTCAATCTCCGTCCTGGAGGTGTCCCTGGTTTCAATCCTGAAACATCCTGGGCATCTCCTGACGCCATCCTTCGCTCTTCGTTGAGCGCATCCCTTTCTTCATCCTGAAGCTGCATCGTCCTGATGCTTTCCCGCTCCGCCGGTTCCCTTCCGGTAGGCATAAGATCGCCCAATTCCCCCGCGATCACAAGGGCTTGGCCGGTAGCGCAGGTTAATTTTCCCCTAAGAGTTATCCTAAAGAATTTCTAACCAATTGATCTGGATAACAATAAGCCCAACCGGCCGCGGCGGGCAGGGAAAATTAAAAGCGATCTCTCACAGCCCGTGTGAGAGATCTCTCACAAGGAAACGACCGATTTCGGCCTCAGGCCGCCAGCGTCGGGCGCAATGCGTCGAGGAAATTCCCCAGCGTCGCCGCCAGCAGCGTGCGCTTATCGCTGCCGAACTGCTCCAGCACCACGTTGCCGCTGACGTTGCACAGCGACACCATGGTCATTTCGGATTCGGTGGTGGCCAGGAACAGGGTCGGCGACAGCTTCAGGCGTTTCTGGGTCACCAGATGGCCGATCAGGTTTTCCTGCAGGCGAATGAAGTCGTCCTCGCTCCAAACCTGCAGCAGGCTCAGGCGGTGCTCGCCGAACCGGGCGTCCATGTCGCCCGCATACTGCTGGGTGTAAAAAAGGTGCGCATCCGGCTGCAGCCTCAGTTCCAGCGCGGTCTCCACCTTTTCCAGCGTCGCGGCGGGGGTGAAAGGCTGCGGCAGCCACCACACCTCGTCAGCGCGATTTTCCACGATGCAGGGCGACGGCACGCCATACAGCGCCTGGCTGGCCGGCGCATGGCCGCGTTCCTGCCGCCACAGCTCGACATAGCGCTGGGTGAATTCACGCAGGGCGTGGGTGACATCGTGATCCATATTTATTCTCGCATACGTTAAACTGGGGGCCATTGTACCTATCTATTACCAAGGTGACAGCAGATGTCCTCATATCAAGACCACCAGGCCCTGTCGGAACTGACGCTGGGCAAACCCACCGCCTATCGCGACAGCTACGACGCCGCTCTGCTGCAGGCGGTGCCGCGCAGCATGAACCGCGAGCCGCTGGGTTTGTCCGCCGACAGCCTGCCGTTCCACGGCGCGGACATCTGGACGCTGTATGAGCTCTCCTGGCTGAACGCCAACGGGCTGCCGCAGGTGGCGGTGGGCGAAATCAGCCTCAACGCCGACAGCCTCAACCTGATCGAATCCAAGAGCTTCAAGCTGTATCTCAACAGCTTCAACCAAACGCCGTTTGCCGACCGGGAAAGCGTGCGCGCCACGCTGCAGCGCGATTTGTCCGCCTGCGCCCAGGGAGAGGTGAGCGTCACCCTGTTCAGCGTCGAACAGCTCGAAGGCAGCGCTATCGCCCGCCTGGAGGGAGAATGCATCGACCACCAGGACATTCGCATCGATAACTATGAGTTCAACGCCGACTACCTGCAGAACGCCGCGGGCGCCGAGGTGGTGGAAGAACGGCTGGTCAGCCATCTGCTGAAATCCAACTGCCTGATCACCCATCAGCCGGACTGGGGTTCGGTGCAAATCCATTATCGCGGCGGGAAACTCGACCGCGAGGCGCTGCTGCGCTATCTGGTGTCCTTCCGCCATCACAATGAATTCCACGAACAGTGCGTCGAACGCATCTTCAACGATCTGATGCGCTATTGCCGCCCGCAGAGCCTGACGGTGTACGCCCGCTACACCCGCCGCGGCGGGCTGGACATCAATCCGTGGCGCAGCAACGTCGACTTCTCGCCCGCGCACGGCCGCCTGGCGCGCCAATAAGTGCGCAACGCTGCTCAACAACTGAGCTAACGAGCGGTTTGTATTGGTAAAAGTCAGGTGACGGCGGTAAGGTTAAATCAGGTGCGCCATCAGGCGCTTGCCGCCGCGCGCCGCCCATAACGAGATGCTGTTTTGCTGCGTATGGATTACTACTGCCCCGCATCGGGAGCGAAGGAGTTACCTTGATTACACACATCAGCCCGCTTGGCTCTATGGATTTGTTGTCGCAGCTGGAAGTAGACATGCTGAAGCGCACCGCCAGCAGCGACCTGTACCGCCTGTTCCGCAACTGTTCGCTGGCCGTGTTGAACTCCGGCAGCCAGACCGACAACAGCAAACAGCTGTTGTCCCGCTATGAAACCTTTGATATCAACGTGCTGCGCCGCGAGCGCGGGGTGAAGCTGGAGCTGGTCAACCCGCCGGAAGACGCTTTCGTCGACGGCCGCATTATCCGCTCGCTGCAGGCCAACCTGTTCGCCGTGCTGCGCGACATCCTGTTCGTGCACGGCCAGATCGACAGCGCCGGCAGTTTCCAGCACCTGAACCTGGAAAACTCGGCCCATATCACCAACCTGGTGTTCTCCATCCTGCGCAATGCCCGCGCGCTGCATCTGGACGAAGATCCCAACATGGTGGTGTGCTGGGGCGGCCACTCGATCAACGAAAACGAATACCTCTATGCGCGCAAGGTCGGCAGCCAGCTGGGCCTGCGCGAGCTGAACATCTGCACCGGCTGCGGGCCGGGCGCGATGGAAGCGCCGATGAAGGGCGCGGCGGTCGGCCATGCGCAGCAGCGCTACCACAACAGCCGCTTTATCGGCATGACCGAACCTTCGATCATCGCCGCCGAGCCGCCTAACCCGCTGGTCAACGAGCTGGTGATCATGCCGGACATCGAAAAGCGCCTGGAGGCCTTCGTGCGCATCGCCCACGGCATCATCATCTTCCCGGGCGGCGTCGGCACGGCGGAAGAGTTGCTGTACCTGCTGGGCATCCTGATGAATCCGGAGAACAGCGAGCAGGTGCTGCCGCTGATCCTGACCGGGCCGAAAGAGAGCGCCGATTACTTCCGCGTGCTGGATGAGTTCATCATGAATACGCTGGGCGACGAGGCACGCCGCCACTACAGCATCATCATCGATGACCCGGCGGAGGTGGCGCGTCAGATGAAAAAAGCCATGCCGTTGGTGAAGGAAAACCGCCGCAACACCGGCGACGCCTACAGCTTCAACTGGTCGATCCGCATCGCGCCGGATCTGCAGCTGCCATTCGAGCCGACCCATGAAAACATGGCCAATCTCAACCTGTACCCGGATCAACCGGCGGAGCAGCTGGCCGCTGCGCTGCGGCGCGCGTTCTCCGGCATCGTGGCCGGCAACGTGAAGGAAAACGGCATTCACGCCATCGAGCAGTTCGGCCCTTACAAGCTGCACGGCGAACCGCAGATGATGAAGCAAATGGACAGCCTGCTGCAGGGCTTCGTCGCCCAGCACCGCATGAAGCTGCCGGGCAGCGCCTACGTGCCCTGCTATGAAATCGTAGCCTGACTCTCAATCCCGGGCGGCGCGACGGCCGCCCTTCTTTTTTCTGACCTTGCAGCCCATGATGATACATCTACTGATTGTCGACGCCCTGAACCTCATCCGCCGCATCCACGCGGTGCAGGGTTCCCCCTGCGTGAACGCCTGCCGGCATGCGCTCGCGCAGCTGATTCAGCACAGCCGGCCGACGCACGCGGTGGCGGTGTTCGACGAAGACGACCGCAGCGAGAGCTGGCGCCACCAAATCCTGCCCGACTACAAGGCCGGCCGCTCGCCGATGCCGGAGAACCTGCAGCAGGAAATGCCGCAGCTGCGCCGGGCGTTCGCCGAACTGGGCGTCGCCAGCTGGCATTCGCCGGGCAACGAAGCGGACGATCTGGCGGCCACGCTGACGGCGAAAATCGCCGGCGGCGGCCATCAGGTCACCATCGTTTCCACCGACAAAGGCTACTGCCAACTGCTGGCGCCGCAGGTGCAGATCCGCGATTACTTTCAGAAACGCTGGCTGGACCTGCCGTTTGTCCAACAGGAATTCGGCGTTTCACCGCAGCAGCTGCCGGATTATTGGGGGCTGGCGGGTATCGGCAGCAGCAAGATCCCCGGCGTAGCCGGCATCGGCCCCAAAACGGCGGTGTTGTTGTTGCAACAGCGGGGAAGTCTGGATGGGCTGTACCAGGAACTGGAGCAGGTGCCGGAGAAGTGGCGCGGCAAACTGCAAAAACACCGCGAGCTGGCTTATATCAGCAAACGGGTCGCCACGTTGCGTACCGACCTGACGCTGGACGGCAACCTGCAGCAGCTGCGTTTGCCGATAAACTAAGGGCGCTGCACGCAGCGCCCCTTGGCGATAAATCAGTCGCGCTCGTCGCGCCGGCCGGGAACGGCCGACCACATGCGGCGCACGTGCACGGTGATCTCTTCGCGATCGTGATACAGCTGCTTGGCATGCACCTCGGCGCTGATGCCCGCCGCCGCCAGCGCTTCGCGGATGCTCTGCAGGTTCTGCGACACTTCCTCGTAACGCTTTTTCATCGGCAGCTTCAGGTTGAAGATGGCTTCACGGCACCAGCCTTTCACCAGCCACTGGATCATCAGGCTGGTCACCTTGGCCGGTTTTTCCACCATGTCGCACACCAGCCAGTAAATTTTGCTGCTGGTCGGTTCGAATTTAAAACCGTCGGCGCGGTGGTGGGTGACCTGTCCGGTCTCCATCAGGCTCGGCGCCATCGGGCCGTTATCCACCGAGTGCACCATCATGCTGCGCTTCACCAGCTGATAGGTCCAGCCGCCCGGGCAGGCGCCCAGATCGACCGCGTGCATGCCGCTGGCCAGGCGTTCGTCCCACTCGTCGGCGGGAATGAAGACGTGAAACGCCTCTTCCAGCTTCAGGGTGGAGCGGCTCGGCGCATCCGACGGGAAGCGCAGGCGCGGAATGCCCATATAGAACGGCGAGTTGTTGTTGCTGAAGGAATAGCCGACGTAGCAGCACCCCGGGGCGATAAAGAACACGTGCACCACCGGGCGCGTCGGGTTCTCACGCGCCATCAGCACTTTCTGTTCGCGCATCGCGGCGCGCAGCGGCACCGTCAGCTTGCGGCAGAACTTCATCAGCTCTTTGCTTTCGTTGGTGTCCGGCACTTCCACCCGCAGCTCGCCGCCGCGATCGACCACGCCGATCAGCATGCCGACGATCGGCGATACCCGATCTTCCGGCGGCAGGTCACGCAGCAGCTCCCCCACCACCAGCATCTGGCGGGCGAAAATCAGCTCGCGGAACGGGATTTCCCGCGCCAGACGGTCGGCGTCATCCGGCTGATAACATTCAAACAGCACGTAGCCGCTGTTGTCTTTCACTCGGGCAAAGCCGAAAACTTCCAGCTGGGCTGCCTTGTCGGTAATTTCCGCCGCGCACTCTTTCTCAAAGCCGGGGCGGCAGTACAACGCAATCTTATTCATGGCGCTCGGCCTTTTTCCTCAGACGCAAAGCGCCAATCAACATCAATACCCAGCCAATCAGGAAACATACGCCGCCAACCGGCGTGATATAGACCCAGACCTTCAGGTGCGACAGCGCCAGACAGTACAGACTGCCGCTGAACAAAACGGTGCCGAGCGCCAACAGCGCCCCGCTCCAGTAGAACCACAGGCTCACGCGGCGCTGCATCGCCACCGCCAACGCCAGGATGGTCAGGGTATGAAAGCCCTGATATTCCAGGCCGGTGCGGATCCAGGCCATTTCATTGGCGCCGAGCGTACCGCTTAATACGTGCGCGCCGAACGCGCCCAGCGCGACAAACACAAAGCCGCTGATGGCGGCAAAAATCAGCATGGAACGGCTGCTCATCGTTATTTACCCTATAAAAGAAAATCGGCGGCTGCCTGCCGGCAACCTGCCTTATTGTTCGTAGCGAAAGCGGAATTTCTCCTGCTCGCTGGCTGCCCGCGCCAGGATCCACTGGCGGAAGGCGGCTATTTTACCCAGTTCTGCCTGGCTGTCATGACATACCAGATAAAAAGCATTTTTACTGACCAGCACATCATTGAAGGGACACACCAGGCGCCCGGCCTCGATTTCGGTTTGCGCCATCACGTTATTCACCAGCGCCACGCCCTGGCCATGCACCGCCGCCTGCACCACCATGGCGCTGTGGCTGAAGATCGGCCCCTGCTGCACGTTGATGTGCTGCAGCCCCAGTTGGCGGGTATAGGCCAGCCAGTCGCGGCGGGAAGTATCATGCAGCAGCGTATGATAAGCCAGATCGTCCGTCACTTTTAACGGATGATCGCCGGCCAACAGGCTCGGCGAACACACCGGCAGCAGATATTCCGCATACAGACGCTCGGCGCGCAACCCCGGCCAGTTGCCGCGGCCATAGAAAATCGCCACGTCGACGTCGTCCGCCAGCTTGTCTTCTTCGCGGTCCACCGCCTGGATGCGCACGTCGATGCCCGGATAAGCTGAGTTAAAGCCGGAGAGTCTCGGCACCAGCCACTGAATGGCGAAACTGGGCGGCAAACTGACGGTCAGCGCCCCTTTGGCGCTGCGCGCCTGCAGCTTGCGCGTCGCCTCGTTGATCGAGGAAAAGATTTCCTTGATGTCGAGGTAGTAGCTTTGCCCTTCCTCCGTCAGCAACAGCGAACGGTTGCGGCGCCGGAACAGCTTCAGGCCGAGAAAATCCTCCAGCGACTTGATCTGGTGGCTCACCGCGGCCTGGGTCACAAACAGCTCCTCAGCCGCTTTGGTAAAGCTCAGATGACGGGCGGCCGCATCGAAAACGCGCAGCGCATTAAGGGGGGGTAAGCGTTTAGACATTAATTAGCTACTTTTGTGTAACAATAATCCGAATGATTCGGCGTCAAAAATCAGGCGGCGTTGTGTGGCACGCCATGGGTTGAGTATAACAAACTATTGCCATTAGTTTTTTTAATCCGAGCCATTATAATTTGTCCGTTGAGGATGCGCCAGCAAATACCTATAGTGGCGGCACTTCCCGGGCCGGAACGAAAAGGGATTGGGTGTCGAGGACGCCGATGAACTTTTGGCTTGTGGTTGTGATGTTGTGTTTGCAAATTGTCCGGCAATCCGGACGTGGTAGCTAAGCTACTGTTTTTTCACTTCCTGTACATTTACCCTGTCTGTCCATAGTGATTTTATGCAGCACCGCAAGATTTGCGGTGCTTTTTTTTGCCTGACGTTTACTGGTCGCTTTCGACCATTTCTTTCACGTCGGCACGGTTGATCTGCTGCTCAACGCCGTTGGCGTCCTGATAGCTGATCATGCCGGTGTCGTTGTCCACTTTAGGTTTGCCGTCAGCGACAATGGTGCGGCCGTCATTGGTATGCATCACGTAGTTGCTGGAGCAGGCTGCCAGAGTGAACGTAAGCATCAGGGCAGAGATAACTGCGGCTGTTTTCTTCATTGTGGACTCCTTGTAGTTTTAAATGCTGTGAAAAACCCTTTATGTTATTCAACGCTATCATTTAGCGCGCAATCAACAGCATAACAAACCTTACGGAGATTGCCAGGCGATAAGTCCTAATGAGCGGGATAACTTGTCTCCGGCGGCAAAATAGGACAGGATCAGCCATCGACTCAAGCCAGTGACAATCAGGGTATGACGCCTTTTAACCCCAGCATTTTTCGCCAGCAGTTTCCCGCCCTCGCGCAGGACGGGATCTACCTGGACAGCGCCGCCACCGCGTTAAAACCGCAGGCGGTGATCGACGCCACGCAGCAATTTTACCGCGACGACGCCGCGACCGTGCACCGCAGCCAGCACCGGGCGGCGCAAGATCTGACCGCCCGTTTTGAGCACGCGCGCAGCCAGGTGGCCGCACTGATCAATGCGCCTTCGGCCGATGACATTGTCTGGACGCGCGGCACCACCGAGGCGATCAACCTGGTGGCGCAGAGCTATGCGCGCCCGCGTCTGCAGCCGGGCGACGAAATTCTGGTGAGCGAAGCCGAGCACCACGCCAACCTGATCCCCTGGCTGATGGTGGCGGAACAAACCGGCGCCCGGGTGGTGAAGCTGCCGATCGGCGCCGATCGCCTGCCGGACCTGAGCCTGCTGCCCGCCTTGCTCACCGACAACACGCGCCTGCTGGCGCTGGGGCAGATGTCCAACGTCACCGGCGGCTGCCCGGCGCTGGCGCAGGCCATCTCTCTGGCCCACGACGCAGGCGCGCGCGTGATGATCGACGGCGCCCAGGGCATCGTGCACTGCCCGGCCGACGTTCAGCGGCTCGATATCGATTTCTACGCCTTCTCCGGCCACAAACTCTATGGCCCGACCGGCATCGGCGCGCTGTATGGCAAAAGTGACCTGCTGGCGCAGATGGCGCCCTGGCAGGGCGGCGGCAAAATGCTGCTCCAGGCGTCGTTTGACGGCTTTACGCCGCAAAAACCCCCGCACCGCTTCGAAGCCGGCACGCCGAACATCGCCGGCGTGCTGGGGTTGGCCGCCGCGCTGAGCTGGTTGGGCGGCCAGGATCTGGCGGCTGCCGAGGCCTACAGCCGCGGCCTGGCGGACCAGGCCGAACAGCGGCTGGCGCGGCTGCCTGGCTTTCGCAGCTTCCGCTGTTCAGGCTCCAGCCTGCTGGCGTTCGATATCGCCGGCGTCCACCACAGCGATATCGTCACGCTGCTGGCGGAACAGGGCATCGCGCTGCGCGCGGGCCAGCACTGCGCCCAGCCGCTGATGACCGCGTTGGGCGTCAGCGGCACCCTGCGCGCCTCCTTTGCGCCCTATAATTCTCGGCAGGACGTCGACGCGCTGGTGGCCGCACTGGTCAACGCCATCGACCTGCTGGCCGACTGAACCGATGACCGGAGACGCCATGATAGCCCCCCACCCCTTTGGCCGTGAAATCACCGCCGAGGCGCTGATCGCCGCCTTTACCGCGCAAAAGCAGTGGGAAGATCGCTATCGCCAACTGATTATGCTGGCGAAGCGGCTGCCGCCGCTGCCGGAGGCGCTGCGGGATACGGAAATAGAGCTGAGCGGCTGTGAGAACCGGGTGTGGCTGGGGCATCAGCGGCTGGCCGACGGCACGCTGCACTTCTACGGCGACAGCGAAGGCCGCATCGTGCGCGGCCTGCTGGCGGTATTGCTGACCGCGGTGGAAGGCAAAACGCCGCAGCAGATTACGGCGCTGGATCCGCTGGCGCTGTTCGAGCAATTGAACTTGCGCAACCAGCTCAGCGCCACCCGCGCCAGCGGGCTGGCGGCGCTGGCCGCCGGCGTGCAGACGATCGCCGCCCGCTACGCCTGACGCGCCGCCTTGGCCACCATCTTCTTCAACGCATGGGACACCGCGACAAAGCCAAAGGTGGCGGTGACCATGGTCGCCGCGCCAAATCCCGCGCTGCAGTCCATGCGTTTCGGCCCCTCCGCCGTGCTGCGCGAGGCGCACACCGAACCGTCCGGCTGCGGATAAACCAGCGGTTCGCTGGAAAATACGCAGTCGATGCCCAGTTTGCCCTTGCCGTTTTTCACCACGTTGAAGTCATGCTTCAACCGCTCGCGCAGCTTGGCCGCCAGCGGATCCTGGACGGTTTTCGCCAGATCGGCCACCTCGATTTTGGTCGGGTCAATCTGCCCGCCGGCGCCGCCGGTGGTCACCACCGGTATCTTGTAGCGCCGGCAATAAGACAGCAGCGCCGCCTTCGGCCGTACGCTGTCGATCGCGTCGATGACATAGCTGAAGTTATGGTCCAGCAGCTCGGCGACGTTGTCCGGGGTGATGAAATCGTCGACGCAGGTCACGCGGCATTCCGGATTTATCGTCAGAATGCGCTCGGCCATCACCTCGGTTTTCGACTGGCCGACGTGCTGGCGCAGCGCATGGATCTGGCGGTTGGTGTTGGTGACGCAGACGTCATCCATGTCGATCAGGGTAATGGCGCCGATGCCGGTGCGCGCCAACGCCTCGGCCGCCCAGGAGCCCACGCCGCCGATGCCGATCACGCAGACGTGAGCCTGGGCGAACAGCGCCAACGCCTGCTGACCGTACAACCGTGCCGTGCCGCCAAACCGCTGCAGATAGGCTTCTGAATAAGCTGTGCTCATAACGCGTTAATTACCTTCGTAGTGCAAATGATAAGGGCCGGAAGATCCGGCCCTTGCGGGTCAATATCGTTGCGGCGACTTCACCGTTAGCGGGTAACCAGCAACGAACCGCCGTTGTTCTGCGGCTTGGCGCTGAACAGCTGCGCGCCACCGGAGCCTTTCAGCACCCAGACGCGGCCATAGTGGTTATAGTAACCCGCCGAGTGGCCGGCGTCCGGCCCGATGCCCTGGTACATGTCAAAGTGCTGGCCCTTGATGGCGCCGCCGACGTCCAGCGCGACCATCAGGCGCATTTCATATTTTCCCGTGAATTTGCCCTTGTTGTCCAGCAGCGGCACTTCGGCCAGCAGCGTGGTGCCCGCCGGGATCAGCGAACGGTCGGAGGCCACCGAGGCCTTGGCGATCAATGGCACCGCGCTGGCGCCTTTCACCGGCGCGAAAGATTCCGGCCTGAAGAACACGAAGGACGGATTCTGCTCCAGCAGCTCGCGCACTTCCGCCGCGCTGTGGCTATCGGCCCACTGGCGGATCGCCTGCATCGACATATCCGCCTTGGCCACTTCGCCGCGGTCGATCAACACCTTGCCGATGCTGCGGTAAGCGTGGCCGTTCTTGCCGCCGTAGCCGAAGAACACCAACGGCTGACCGTTGCCGTAGTCCACGTAGCCGCTGCCCTGGACTTCCATCATAAAGTTGTCCATCAGCGAGTTGGTGTAAGCGATGATATAGCGGTCGTCCAGCGCGCCGGAATAAATGCCCGCGCGATCCGGCAGGCGGCCCCGGCCCTTCGGCGGCATGCGGTACAGCGGATAACGGAACTCGCCCTGTTGGGTGTAGCGCGCCTGCACCACCGGCGTGTAGTAGCCGGTAAACTGCACGTTGCCGTAGTTGTCCACCCCTTCCATCTGGTAAGCGCTGAGGCCGTACTGGCTCAGTTGCCGGGTATCAGCGCCCGCGGCCATCCAGTTTTGCACCGCCTGGAAGGTGGTGGTATTGCGGTTGAAGAGCGAAGGAGAGGCGTACTTGATCTCCATCAGCTGACTCGAGTAATCCCTGGCGTTAACCGGCACGCCTTTGGCGTTGGGCTGATTGACCAACTCCAGCGACTGCTCCAGCCGGCCGTCCTTATATTGCTGCCCACGATCGGTCGGCTTGGACGAACACCCCGCCAGCACCGCCACCATTAACCCGCCCAGCAGGTATTTGCCCCAACGTCCTTTCATCGCGCACGCTCTCAAACTAATATGATCAACCGGCTGAACGATAACAAAGGCTCCTTGATAAAGGAATCGCTGCAAATAAAAAAAACCGCCCAGAGAATAATGATGAAAAAGAACGCAAATTGCGGGCAATTTCAGCAGAAAAACGGGTTTAACCCAATAAATAGCAAAAAGGGTTTGCAACAAAATGCACGGAGAGTATAGTGCGCATCCATCGGACGCGGGGTGGAGCAGCCTGGTAGCTCGTCGGGCTCATAACCCGAAGGTCGTCGGTTCAAATCCGGCCCCCGCAACCAACCGATACCGTACCAGCGGTATCACATGAAAGGTGGGTTTCGATAATACGGTATCAAGACGGACGCGGGGTGGAGCAGCCTGGTAGCTCGTCGGGCTCATAACCCGAAGGTCGTCGGTTCAAATCCGGCCTCCGCAACCAATCTTGATAACAACAGATAAGCACCCTCAAGGGTGTTTTTTTGTATCTGAAATCCGCCGAAGCCGGCCAGGCCTGCACCTGGCCCCAAGGTTATCTGCTCGCCAGCGCGCCGCCGTTGGCGAAATACGCCTTGATCCCCGCCAGAATCGACTCCGCCACCTGCTGCTGAAAATGGCTGGTGCGCAGCTTGCGCTCTTCTTCTATGTTGCTGATGAACGCCGTCTCGACCAGAATCGACGGGATGTCCGGCGCTTTCAACACCGCAAAACCGGCCTGATCGACGCGATTCTTATGCAAACGGTTAATTTTGCCCATCCGGTTCAGCACTTCCTTGCCGAATTTCAGGCTGTCGTTAATGGTGGCGGTCTGGATCAGATCGAACATGGTGTGATCGAGATAGCGATCGCCGCTCTTGCTGACGCCGCCGATCTGGTCCGAGGCGTTCTGGGTCTGCGCCAGGAACTTGGCCGCCGAGCTGGTGGCGCCCTTGGTCGACAGCGCAAACACCGAGGAGCCGCGCGCCGCCCGGCTGGTGAAGGCGTCGGCGTGAATGGAAACGAACAGGTCGGCGCGCTGCTTGCGCGCCTTGGCGACGCGCACCTTGAGCGGAATGAACACGTCGTCGTTGCGGGTCATGAATACCTTCATATTCGGTTCGCGCTTGATCAACGCGCTCAGCTTGCGGGCAATCTGCAGCACGATGTCCTTCTCGCGCGTTTTAAACTTGCCGATGGCGCCGGGATCTTCACCGCCGTGGCCGGGATCCAGCATGATGACGATCGGCCGGTCGCGCCCCGCCTTGCCGGCCTGCGGCGCTTCCGCCGGCAGCGTGCGCTCCAGATCGCCCTTGTTGTAATCTTCCAGTAACGCCAATAGCGGATCATACTCCTCGCCGCCGCCGCCGCCCTTGGTGGGATAGAGGTCCATCACCAGGCGGTTGCGATACTCCGGTACCGGCGCCAGCGAGAACATATGCGGACTGACGCTTTGCTTAAGCTCCAGCACCAGCCGCACGGTGTTTTGATCGAACTGGCCAACCCGCGCCTGTTTGAGATAGGGATCGTCGGCGCGAACCTGGCCGACAATGCCCTTGAGCACGCTGTTGAGGTGCACGCCTTCGATATCCACCACCACGCGGTCGGGATTGGTCAACGCAAACTGTTTGTATTTCAGTTCAACGTTAGATTCGAGCGTGACGCGGGTATAGGTAGAAGAAGGCCAGACGCGCACGGCGATCACGTGTGACGATGCGGCGAAGCCTACGCGACTCACACTCAGCAACCAGCTGGCGGCAACCCCCTGCAATAAACGACGGCGGCCCAGATTGTGATTTGAGTTTGGCATGCGACTCCGGCAGTGATAACAGATTACAACAGATGAAAAAAACACCGGTCAAACGGGAATGCCGAAAACTTTAACCAATCATGCCAGCCCTGTCACCAGAAAATCTTTTTATGGTTTTTCAATTTATTAACGATTCAGCGCCCTTAGTGAGAGAATTGAGATAATTTCCCGCTTGCCATTGGGCCAAGAAAAGAATAAAAATACAAAAATATCGTATAAATATGCAAAAGAGGTTTGGCCGTGAAGGAACGTAGTACAGAGCTGGTTCAAGGATTCCGTCACTCAGTTCCCTATATCAACGCCCACCGCGGCAAGACGTTCGTCGTCATGCTCGGCGGGGAAGCCATCGAACATGAGAATTTCTCCAACATCGTCAACGATATCGGGCTGCTGCATAGCCTGGGCATTCGTCTGGTGGTGGTTTATGGCGCGCGGCCGCAGATCGACAGCAATCTGGCGCAGCATAACCTCGAACCGATTTATCACAAGCATACCCGGGTTACCGACGCCCCGACGCTCGAGCTGGTCAAGCAGGCCGCCGGGCTGCTGCAGCTGGACATCACCGCCCGGCTGTCGATGAGCCTCAACAATACCCCGCTGCAGGGCGCGCACATCAACGTGGTCAGCGGCAACTTTATCATCGCCCAACCGCTGGGCATCGATGACGGCGTGGATTACTGCCACAGCGGGCGCATTCGCCGCATCGACGAAGAAGCCATCCACCGCCAGCTCGACAGCAACACCATCGTGCTGATCGGCCCGGTAGCGGTGTCGGTGACCGGTGAAAGCTTTAACCTCACCTCGGAAGAGGTCGCCACCCAGCTGGCGATCAAGCTGAAGGCGGAAAAAATGATCGGCTTCTGTTCGTCGCAGGGGGTCACCGATCAGGCAGGTGATATCATTTCCGAACTGTTCCCCAACGACGCGCAAAAACGCATCGAAGCGCTGGAAGAGAGCGGCGACTATCACTCCGGCACCGTGCGCTTCCTGCGCGGCGCGGTTAAGGCCTGCCGCAGCGGCGTGCGCCGCAGCCACCTGATCAGCTATCAGGAAGACGGCGCGCTGGTGCAGGAACTGTTCTCGCGCGACGGTATCGGCACCCAAATCGTGATGGAGAGCGCCGAACAGGTGCGCCGGGCGACGATTAACGACATCGGCGGCATCCTCGAGCTTATTCGTCCGCTCGAGCAACAAGGCATACTGGTGCGCCGCTCGCGTGAGCAGCTGGAGATGGAAATCGACAAGTTCACCATTATCGAGCGCGACAACCTGACCATCGCCTGCGCGGCGCTGTACCCGTTCCCGGAAGAAAAAATCGGCGAGATGGCCTGCGTGGCGGTGCACCCGGACTACCGCAGCTCATCGCGCGGTGAAATGCTGCTGCAGCGGGTGGAAAATCAGGCGCGGCAAATGGGCCTGCAGAAGCTGTTCGTACTGACGACCCGCAGCATCCACTGGTTCCAGGAGCGCGGCTTCACGCCGGCGGAGGTCGACGTGCTGCCGATGCAAAAACAAGCGCTGTACAACTACCAGCGCCGCTCCAAAATTCTGCTGGCGGACCTGTAATTTCTGCGGGCGCGGCGGCGCTGCGCCCTTCCGCCGTTTAGTCGGCGCGCTGCAAACGCTCGGCCAACCCGCTGCGCCGCTGGGTTGGCGTGCGGATCGCTTTCATCAGCACCCCATCGGCGGCGTACAGCGAAAGCTGCCTGCGCGCCCGGGTGATCGCGGTATACACCAGCTCACGGGTCAATACCGGCAGGAAATGATTGGGCAGCACCAGCACCGTATGATCGAACTCCGAGCCCTGAGACTTGTGCACCGTCATCGCATAGGCTGTTTCATGCGCCGGCAGGCGGCTGGGCTGCACCGACTTGATGCTGCCGTCGGGCAATTGAAAATGCACGCGCAGATCGCCGCTCTCATCGCGCAAGGCGATGCCGATATCGCCGTTGAATAATCCCAGCGCGCTGTCGTTGCGCCCGATCATCACCGGCCGCCCCGGATACCAGCGCCCTAACGCCGCCGGCGGGCGCTGGATTAACCCGGCGCGCTGCAGCCCGACCTCGATGCGTTCGTTCAGCCCGGCGACGCCGAACGGCCCCTCGCGCAGCGCGCACAGCACCTGGAAATGACCAAACGCCGCCAGCACCTCCACGGCATCGGCCCCCCCGACCACCCGCTTCAGGTAATCGCGATAGCCCGCCACGCACATATCCAGCAGCGCCTGATATTCTTCGGTGGTCGCCAGCGGATAACCGGCGACGTCGCTGAAACGCCCGCCGATCGCCGCCCGTGCCCGCTCGCCATCGCCGGTGTTAACCGCCTGCGCCAGCTGGCCGATGCCGGAATTGGCGTCAAAACGATAGCTCCTGCGCAGCAGGCACAGGCTGTCGCGCACCGCCGCTTCCGCCTGCGCCGGCCGCCCCTGTAACCGATAGCCGGTCAACCGGGTAAGCTCCGCCGCGCGTGCGTCGCTGTACCCTTGCTCGGCGAAACGGCAAATATCGCCCAGCACCGCACCGGCCTCCACCGAGGCCAGCTGATCGCGGTCGCCGAGGAAAATCACCCGCGCCTGCTTCGGCAAGGCGGCGATCAGGCGCGCCATCATCGGCAGATCGACCATCGAGGCCTCATCCACCACCAGCACGTCCAGATGCAGCGGATTGCCGCGATGGTAGCGCATGCGCTGGCTGTTCGCCTGTGCGCCCAGCAGCCGGTGCAGCGTCGCCGCCTCCGTCGGGAACAGCGCCTGCTGCGCCGGCGTCAACGCCAGTTTTCGGCTGGCGCTGCCCAGTGATTCGGTCAACCGCGCCGCCGCCTTGCCGGTCGGCGCCGCCAACTGAATGCGCAGCCGTTCGCCTTCGCCAAGCTGCACCAGCGCCGCCAGCAGTTTGGCGACGGTGGTGGTCTTGCCGGTGCCCGGCCCGCCGGAGATCACCGCAATGCGCCGGGTCGCGGCCACCGCGGCGGCGATTTTCTGCCAGTCCGGCTCATCGGCCGCGGCGCCGAACAGCCGGTCGAGAATGGCGCGCAGCTGCGCTTCCTCCACCGCCTGATGCTCGCTGTCGCCACTGATAAACGCCACCACCTCGCCTTCGTTCTGCCACATGCGCTGCAGATACAAACGCTGATTCTGCAGCACCATCGGCGTGGCGCCGCTGCCGTCGCCCACCGCCGCGCTTTCCGTCAGGCGCTGCCGCCAGCGGGCGGTGTCCGGTTGCCCGGCCGCCAGCCAGGCGGCCTGCGCCAGTTCCGGCTGCCGCCCTTCAAACAGCTGGTCCGCCTGCAGCTGCTCCAGCATCAGGCAGACATGCCCGGCCCCCGCCTCGGCGCTCAGGCAGGCGGCGGCCAGCAGAATATCGGGTTGGTCTTCGGTCGCCACCACGCGGGCGAATTGCACATCCAGCGGCCGCAGTACGCCGAGCGCCACCGCCTGCTCCAGCAGCGCGATCATGATCCCTCCTCCGACGCGGCGGTCTCGCCGCTGAACAACCGATCCATGCCTTCCACCAGGGACTGTTCCGGGCGGCAGGCGAAGATGCCGTTGCCCGGGTGTTGTGCATCCACCCCGCGCAGGAACAGATAAATCACCCCGCCAAAGTGGCGCTGATAATCGTAGTCCGGCAGCCGGTGGCGCAAATAACGGTGCAGCGCCAGGGTATACAGCTGGTACTGCAGGTCATAGCGATGCTCCGCCATCGCCTGCTCCATCGCCGGCCGGGTGTAGGCGCTGCTGTCCTCCCCCAGCCAGTTGGATTTGTAATCCAGCAGATAGTATTTGCCCTGCCAGCAGAACACCAAATCGATAAAACCTTTGAGCATGCCCTGCACCTTGTGGAAATCCAGCGCCGGACAACGGGCCGACAGCGGATCGTGACGCTTCACCAGCGCATCCAGCGCGGGGGCCTGCAACGGTCGGTTGATCGGCAGATAAAACTGCAGCTCGGCCTGCTTGTGCTGCGGCGTCAGCGCAGACAGCGTCACGCCGCTGTCGTTCAGCGGCGTGGTGAGCAAGACCTGCATCCACGCCAGCAGCACCGGCTGCCAATGGTCGGCGAAGCCCTGTTGCTGCAGCTGCGCCAACAGCCACTCTGCGTCCAGCGGCTGGGTGAAGTCCAGGGTTTCAAACAGGCTGTGCAGGAAAGTGCCGGGCGCCGCGCCGCGCGGGAAGGTATGCGGTGTGAGCGCTGGCTCACTGTCTTCGGCCTGCTCGCCCGCGGCATCGATATCCAGCCGCGGCAGCAGGTCCTGCATCAGGCAGGCGCCGTGCTGCTGCAGCCCGGTATAGCTGGTCACCCGCCAGAAATCCTGGATTTGACGGGTGAAATGTTTTGCCGCCAGCGTTTCAGCGGCTGCCGTGTTCGGCTGCCAGGGGTGTTCATCCGGCGTCTCGACCACCGCCAGCGCCACGCCGTCGCCAGCCAGCCGCTGCAGGCGCTCATGCAGATAAAGCGCATCGCCGGCTTGCCCGGCCTGCACCAGATAACCCAGCGCGCTGCGGTGCAGATCGGTGTCGCCCTGCTTCTTGCGGGTGCCCTGGATCAGCGGCGCAATGCCGATGCTGCAGTGGTACACCGAGCGGGTCAGCGCCACGTACAGCAAGCGCAAATCTTCCGCCAGCCGTTCTTCTTCCGCCCAGGCCTGGCTCTCTTCGTTGGCGTTGAGGTCCAGCAGCGCCTGGAAGCTGTGGCGATCGTGATACAGCGCCTGCTGCTGCTGGCGGAAATTGCCGACGAACGGCAGCCACACCAGATCGAACTCCAGGCCTTTGGATTTGTGGATGGTGATCACCTGCACCAGATGGCGATCGCTTTCCAGCCGCAGTTGCTGGTTATCGGACTGGCGGTTGGGCTGGGCAATTTGCTGCGCCAGCCAGCGCACCAGCGCGTGTTCGCTGTCGAGCTGCGCGGCGGCCTCCTGCAACAGCTCGCCCAGATGCAGCACGTCGGTCAGGCGCCGTTCGCCGCCGGGGCTGGCCAACAGGTTCTCCGCCAGCTGGCGGCGCTTCATCACCTCGCTCAGCATCGGCAACACGCCGCGGCGCAGCCACTGGGTACGGTATTGGTCAAACTCGACCACCAGCGCGTCCCAGGCCCGTTCGTCGCGGCTCAGGCCGTCCAGCGTAGGCGCATCCAGCCCCATCAGGCCGGTGGCCATGGCGCTGCGCAGCGTGCGCTCCTGCTCCGGCGCCAGCACCGCCTGCAACAGCCACAGCAGGTCCTTGGCTTCCGGCGTGTCGAAAACGCTGTCGCGGTTGGAGAGATAGACAGACGGAATGGACAGCGCGCTGAGCGCATCGCGCACCAGCGCCGCCTCGTTGCGGCTGCGCACCAGCACCGTGATGTCCGAGGCCTGCACCGGTCGCCGGTTTTTACCGTCGTTCAGCCAGGCTTGTTCCCGCTGCCCGGCGCCGAGCCAGTCGCGGATTTGCGCGGCGCACAGGCGCGCCATCATTTGTTGGTAATCACTTACCCCCACGCCCTCGCCCTGCTGCAGCCAAAACTGCATCGCCGGCTGCGGCTTGTTATGCAGTTCAAACGCCAGCCCTTGGTTCTTTTCCGCCGCACTGACTTCGATAAAGGGAATTTGGTCGAACAGGAACGGCTTATCCACCTGAGAAAACAGCTGGTTGACGCTGGCGATCATCATCGGAGACGAGCGCCAGTTGGTGTCAAGCGTGTAGTGGGCGTTCACATCGGAACGGGCGCGCATATAGGTGAAGATGTCGGCGCCGCGGAAGGCGTATATCGCCTGCTTCGGATCGCCGATCAGCAGCAGGCCGCAGTCCGGCCGGCCGACATAAATCTTTTGGAAGATGCGATATTGCTGCGGGTCGGTATCCTGAAATTCGTCGATCATCGCCACCGGATAACGTTGACGGATCGCCTGCGCCAGTTGCTCGCCGCCGCCGCTCTGCAAGGCGCTGTCCAACCGGCTCAGCAGGTCGTCAAAGCCCAGCTCGGCGCGCTGGCGCTTTTCCTGCTGAATGGAGGTGCGAATTTCACTGAGCGCGCGCGCCATGATCAGGTCACGCAGCGTCAGGGGCTCGGCAAACAGTTCATCGATCGCGCTGAACAGCGGGTGACGCGGCGGTTCGCCCTTTTTGGTTTTTTCCAGCAGCACCGACTGGCGGAATTTATCCAGCTCCTTCGGCAGCTGGTAGTCCTGGGTTTCCTGTGCGGCCCACTCGCCGACCTTGGTCAGCCAGTTCGGCAGGTGCTTGCTGCTGTAGCTGCGCTTGTCGACGCCGGACTGGCCGATCAACGCCTCCAGGGAGCCCGCCGCCCGCCATTGCGCCTTGATGGCGTCGATGCGCGCCACGATTTGTTCGTGGCGCATCAGCACCGTTTCGCCGTCTTTCGGCGGCTGGCGCAGCGTGGGCGCCTCACCGTGCAGGTAGCCGGAAAGATCGGCCAGCAGCGCTTCCGGGCCGCTCCACTCCTGACTGACCGCACGGGCGACGCCCAGCGGCAGCGGGTAGCAGTGGCGGCGCCAGAAGTCCGCGCAGGCCTGCCGACGCAGCGGCAACTCATCCTGCACCAGCGTTTGCTCAAACAGCATGCCGGATTCGAAGGCGTTGTGGGTCAGCATACGCTGGCAGAAGCCGTGAATGGTGTAAATCGCCGCTTCGTCCATCTGCCGTTCGGCCGCCAGCAGCTGCGCGGCGGCGTCGGCCCGATCGTCGATTTCAGCCATCAGCGCGGTAAACAAGGGGTTATCGCTTTTACCGCGCACGCAGGCGATGCGCAGCCCGTGGATATTGGCGCGTATGCGCCCGCGCAGCTCCTCGGTGGCGGCCTCGGTAAAGGTCACCACCAGGATCTCTTCGACCGTCAGCGGCCGGGGGAATGCCGCCTCCCGCCCCAACCCCAATAACAGGCGCAGATACAGCGCGCCGATGGTGAAGGTTTTGCCGGTCCCCGCCGACGCTTCTATCAGCCGCTCGCCAAACAGCGGCAGCGTCTGCGGATCAAGCCTCTGCGGGGCCGTGTCTGTCATGGCGTCGCCACCTTGCGCGGCAGAACGTGCTGCAATGCGGAGGCGTCAGAATAAGTGACCCAGCCCTTCTGCTCGGCATAGTCCGCCTTGTCCTGGCCGCTGCCGCTAACCTGCGACAGCACCGCCAGCCCCTGCG
The DNA here is from genome assembly GCF_900187015.1 of Serratia ficaria. NCBI lineage: Bacteria > Pseudomonadati > Pseudomonadota > Gammaproteobacteria > Enterobacterales > Yersiniaceae > Serratia > Serratia ficaria. Next base: position 4,168,860 of record NZ_LT906479.1, read on the forward strand.
GCGCGATCACCGCCTGATGGAAGAAGTCCGCCAGTTTGGCCGGCGTCAGCTGCTTGACCTGCGCGATCAGCTTCTGGCGGGTATCAAAGGCGAAATTGCCGCGGTCGAAGTCGTTGGCGAAGCGGCTGGCTTCTTCGCTCAGGGTTTGCGGCCGCTGCTTCAGTTCGTTGATCAGCGCCTGTTTGTATTGCTCAAAGTCCGCCTCGCTCATCGCGCGCAGGCGTTGCTCCGTTTTCGGGTAGAAGTCCTGATAGCGCTGGTACAGATAGCCCGGCTGCTTGCTGTTGCTCTGCAGCAGGAAGCCTACGCCCCACTGGCGGCCTACCGACATCGGGAAGGCGAATACCGCATAGCCCAGCTGTTCTTCGGTGCGCAGCTGGCTGTAGAACCACGGCTGGATAATCTGCCCCAGCAGCGAGCTGTAGGCCATGCCGGCCACTTCATCGTAGCCGGTCGGCACATAGACCGCCGCCAGCGCCGAGTCGGTGCTGCTGCCCGCGCGCTGCAGGTTGGCCAGCCGTTTTTTGTCCACCACCACGTCTTCGCCGTGCCACCACTCAACGCCGGTGCAGCCCAGGCGATGCTTCAGCGTCGAGGCCAGGGTGTCAACCTGCTGCTTGCTCATGTTGCCCACCACCAGCAGCTCCGGCGTCGCTTCGGCCAGCAGGCTGTCGCGGTAAGCCAGCACGTCTTTCAGCGTCAGGGTTTTCAGCACCTCGCGGCGCTCACTGCGCTCCGAATAAGGCACGCGCGAAATCATCTGCACCGGCTGGATCGCCAGTTCAAACGCCTTGCCCTTCTCGGCCGCATCCAGCTGCTCCAGATACCAGGACTTGGCCTGCGCCAGCTGATCTTCGGTCGGGGTGAAGCTGGAGTAGCCTTCAATCAGCGAGGTCAGCAGCTGCGGCAGGCGCTGGGTAAAACCGTTGGCGTTAAACATCAGGCCGTTGTTCGGCGAGGTGGAGAAGCTTAAACCGCCTACCGATGCCTGATAGCTCAGCTGATCGAGCGCAATGCCGGCCAGATAGTCGGTCAAAGAGAACAGCACCTGATTGCGGGCGGAGTCCATGGTTTTGGCGTTGCGGAAGGCGACGGTAACGTCCGCCTTAGGCTCATCGGCAAAGTATCGGCTCGGCATGTACAGCACGCGCAGGCCCGGCTGATCCACCACCATTTCCGGCTTCTTGAACGCGTGAGACGGCTTGGTCAGGGTAAAATCATCCGGAATATACGGATTCAGCGTCGGCAACGACAGGGAAATGCCCTTGCCCAACTGCTGCCACTGCTCAAAGCGCTGCGGCGTGATTTTATCCACCTGATAAGGCGCGTTGACGAAGTAGGCCATCTTGTTGTGCGGCTCATTCGGGCTGACAAACCAGACGCGCGCATTTTGCGGCGTCATGGCGTCAAGACGCTCGGCGATCGCCTTGGCGTCATAGCGATCCGCCAGATAAGGTGCGTCCAGCGTGTGCTCGACCGGCACGCGCAGCATGGTGTCCACCAGCCATTCGATGTAATCCATGTCGCGCGTGATCGACGGATAGCGGAAATCCAGGTTCAGGACGTGCGAGATCTCGTCAAAGTAGCTTTGTTTGATGCCTTCGCTGCGCAGCATTTTCAGGTAGTTGAAAATGGCGGCTACCACGTCGTCACGCCTGGCCAGGCCTTTGTCGGTCAGCGACACGCTGATCGAGAACACGCCGCCGTTGCGGTCGACCATGGGATCGGCGCCGGCGTTGATCGCATCCGCCAGGCCCTGCTGCTGCAGCCAGTCGGACAGCGTGTTTTTACTGCGGTTGCCAATCAGGTAGCCGATGTAGGTATCCGTTTTACTGCGGAATGCCGCGCTGTTGTTGTCGATGCGGAACTCGACCTTCAGCTGTTTGCGCGGCTGAGCCGGCACGTAGTGAATAATGATGCCCTGCTGCTCCGGCGTTACGGCCGGCACGGTGATCGGCGGCACGCTGGCGTCATGATTCGCCACCCGGCCAAAGGTTTTGGCCGCAATTTCCGCCAGCTGCGGCAACGACTGGTTGCCGTACAGCACGCCCATCATCAGATTGGCCGAGTAATAGCGCTTGTAGAAATCGGTCAGTTCGTCGTGCAGCTTGCTGCCCGGTTTGTCCTTCAGGGTATCGAGGTTGCCGCCGGAGAAGCGCGCGCTCGGGTGCGCCGGGTTCAGCGTTTCCGCCCCGACCTGCGCCATGCGCATGCCATCGCGCGAACGCGCCATCGTCAGTTCGGCATTGACCGCATTGCGTTCACGATCGGCATTGCCCGGCTCCAGCAGCGGTTCCGCAATGGCATCCGCCATGCGATCGACCGCCGGTTCCAGCGCGTCGTTTTCCACTTCCAGATAGAAAGCGGTGCGGTAGGAAGCGGTGCTGGCGTTGTGGCTGCCGCCGTGCTTTTTCAGGAATTCCGACAGATTTTCCGGCTGCGGATAGCGCTTGGAACCCATCAGCACCATGTGTTCCAGATAGTGAGCCAGCCCAAGCTGGCTGTTCGGATCCTCCAGCGAACCGACCGGCAGCGCCAGTGCCGCCAGCGATTTCGGCGCCAGGGCGTCGGACACCAGCAGCACCGTCATGCCGTTCGCCAGCTTGATCGCCTGATAATGCCGCGGATCCTGCTCGCTTTTATTGATCTTTTCCGCCAGCGGTTGCCATCCCTGTGCGGCCCAGCTTAACGGCGCCCAACACATTGCCAATAATACCAACCCGGTGAGGCGGGCCAACTGTCTGCGCATATCCAAAATGAACCCCTATTCTGACACCGTCCCGCCCATTCCCTGACGCGACGGTGTTCATAAAAATCACGCAACTTTTTCCCTCATGCATAAAGCCGCCTTCGTATTGGCTACGCTCACTCACCCGGCTTATGGGCCCATGTTGGCCCTGCGGGATGGGTTTACTTGCCGTTTGATGCGGCCCCCGGCATTTTGGGAATAAATCTATATGCCTGTACGTTATGTAAGACCGGGAATTACCCCAATGGTTGAATATAACCTGTGTTATTTTTACCACCTCCCGACACGCAGTACCACCGGGGGATGGTTACCTTGGGTAAGGCCACGGAGTTACCCTAAATTATGTCGCGCCACCGGCAACAGGTAACGTTCTGTTTCGGCCAGAATTTGCGCCAGGCAGTCGTTGTCCAACTGACGGAACACCCGTTGGACATAAGGATCCTCGCCCTCGCCCGGGATGCGCTGATCGCCCTGCCAGGCCTGCAGCAGCTTGGCGCGCGCTTTGACCTGCGCCTCTTCTTCCCAGTCAATCTGCTGCGTTTCCGGCTGGTAGCATTGGCTCAACCAGGCCCACCCGCTTTTGTTCAACAGCAGCAGCGGTTGGCACAGGCCGCGCCGGTACCCCGCCAGCAACGTCGCCAGCTGTTTGCGCGCCTCTTCCGGCGCCAGCGCCGCAAAGCGCCAGGCGGAATTTTTGCGCCCATACATACGGCTCTCACCCGCGCCGCCGGCACAGCAGTACGCCAGGTGCTCCAGCCATAGCAGGATGCCGTCCACCGCCGACAGGGTGGCGGGCCGCCAGCGCAGCAGGCCATCGTCCTGCACCTGATGCAGCCAGCCGCTGATACGCACGCCGTCGATGTCGATATCCAGCTCCAGGCTGTGGCCCTCGCGGCGTTCCGCGCGCACCTGTTCGGCCAACTCGATCATCTCCTCCTGCTGTTTCTGCCAGTAAATCTCGCCGAAGGCGCCAAACGGCAAACCGCCGGCGGCGCGCACCCGTTGGAACAGGCGGGTCGGATCTTCACCGTCTATCAGGGTGTTTAACAGCTGGCTGTTGAACTGGTAGCGGCTGAGGTTATCCAGCGTGAAGGGTTCTTCGTCCGGCAGCTCGGTCTCCTCCAGGATAAAACTGACGCCGAGGCGCAGCTGGAAGAAGGCACGGACCGGGTGACGATAGAACCGCAGCAGGTCGTCCAGTGAGATTTGCTGTTCGCCGTCAGGGAGCAACGGCTGATTGAAGGCCGGGTGCGCCGCGCCGCGCCGGTCGGCGGCGGGCAGCCATTCGGCCGCGTAGCTTTGCTCCTCGCTGCCGGGCAGGAAATTCTCGGCGGCGAACGGCATGCGCGCATGCCACTTCAGCAGGTGTTCGCCGACGCGCTGGGCGCTGCCGTCGGCGTCCAGCGTTTCATCCCCCGGCAGGCAATAGCTCTGCTCCAGATACTCCAGCAGCTCGGTAACCAGCACCGAAGGATAGCGCAGGCCGTTATCCTGTATGGAGCGGCCGATAAAGCTGATATACAGCCGCTGCTGCGCCGACAGGATCGCCTCGAGGAACAGGTAGCGGTCGTCGTCGCGGCGGCTGCGGTCGCCGCGTTTGACCTGCTGCGCCATCAGGTCAAAGCCGAGCGGCGGCAGCGTGCGCGGATACACCCCGTCGTTCATGCCCAGCAGGCAAACCACCTTGAACGGGATCGAACGCATCGGCATCAGGGTGCAGAAGTTGATTTGCCCGGCGAGGAAACGCTGGCTGATGCGTTCCTGATCGAGACGCGCCGCCAGATCGTCGCGCAGGATGCTCAACGGCACCGCATCCGGATAACGAGCCGCCAGCCCGAAGCCGATGGCCTGCTGCCACTGCTGCTCGATCAGCGCCAGCACCACTTCGGTTTCGCCATCCGGTTCGAAGAAGGTGTCCAGCAGCTGGCGGCACAGCGGCAGCCACGCCTCCAGCGGGCGCGCTTCGCTCAGCAGTTGCCGCCAGCGGCTCAGGCTGGCCAACAGCTCCGCCAGCTGCCCGGCCAGTTCGGCCACCAGCCCGCTCGATTCGTCATAGGGCAGAATGCCCTGCCAATCGCCGGCTTTGCTGTCCATCGCATAGCCAAGCAGCATGCGCGTGATGCCAAACCGCCAGGTATGCTGGCCGGTCGCCGGCAAATCCAGCTCGCGCACGTTGTCGTCGTCCAGCCCCCAGCGCACGCCTGATTCGCCAACCCAATGGCGCAGCAGGCGCAGCCCTTCCTCGCGGATGGCGAAACGCGCCGCCAACGCCGGCACCTCCAATAGCGCCAGCACCTGTTCCGAGGTAAAGCGGCTCTGCGGCAGATCGAGCAGCGAAATAAACGCCTGCAGCGCCGGATGCGCCTGGCGCGCTTTGCGGTCGGAGATCGCAAACGGCAGGTATCGCTCGGCGGAGGCATTGCCGAACACCGCCTGAATGTAGGGGGTATAGCTGTCGATGTCCGCCACCATCACGATAATATCGCGCGGCGTCAGCGCCGGATCTTCCGCCAGCATGGTCAGCAGTTGATCGTGCAGCACCTCCACTTCGCGCTGCGGGCTGTGGCAGGCGTGCAGGCTGAGTGAACGGTCCTCCCGCTCCAGCCGGCGTTTGGCCGCGCTGCTCTCCAGCGTTTCCGGCGTGCTGCCGATCACCGCGTGATCCTCCAGCTCCAGCATGTCGCGCTGAATGGCGTGCAGCATATTGTCGGCGGGAATATCAACGAAGGCATCGACCTCCTGCACCCTGTCCATCTGCGACAGCAGGTAGAGATGATCGCGCCCCAGCTTGCCCCAGGAGGCCAGCAGCGGGTTGCTGAGCTGCTGTTGCCCTTCGGCGTCAAACAGCTGCGCCGCCGCGCCGGGTTCGCGGAATAACCCCTGCTCCCGCGCCTGATGATAGTGGCGGCGCTTGCGGCTTTGCAGGCGGGCGAGAAACGCGTAGTCCTGAATATCGCCCCAGTAATAGCGGCAGGGGTTGGTGAACATCAGATGAATGTCGATATGGCGGCCCAGCGCCTGCAGCGCTTCCAGATACACCGGCGGCAGCGCCGAAATGCCGCAGATAAACACCCGCGGCGGCAGACCCGGCGGGCAGTGCTCCGCGTTATCCAGCGCGTTGATAAAGCGGCTGTACAAGTTGGCGCGGTGCCATTCCGGCTGCCCCAACTCACGCGTGTATTCCACCAAACGGGCCCACAGCGGGGCCTGCCACTGCTGGGCTTCCGCCAGGCCGTCGATGCGCTCGCCGCGCTGCCAGCTTTCCAGCCACTGCGGGCGATACACCAGATATTGGTCAAACAGGTCGGCCACCCTGCCGGCCAGCTGATGAATTTTACGTTTGTCGCCGTCGTCGGTGAGGTAGTGCTGCAGCGCGGCAAACGCCGGCTGGGTCAGCAGTTCCGGCAGCAGCCACATCAGCTTCCAGGTCATGGCGTCCTTGCTGAAGGCGCTTTCCTTCGGAATATCCGGCAGCACCCGGGTAAACATGTCCCAGATAAAAGTCGCCGGCAGGGGAAAGGCGATGTTGGCGGCGATGCCGAATTGCTCCGCCAGCTGCATTTGCAGCCACTGCGCCATGCCAGGGCTTTGCACCAGCACCACTTCCTGTTGAAAAGGATCGGCCAACGGATCTCTGGCTATCAACGCACTGGTCAGCGTTTTCAATAAATCCAACTGATTGGAATGATAAACCGTAAACATTGGGGCTCCTTTAAAACAAAATACGCGCCAGATTAGCGGCGGGTGCAATACCAACGGCTCAGTTCCGCCCATTGCCGCTGCGGAGTCTGTATCTTCACCACCAGCCGCCGGCAACCGGCGTCTGCGCTGTCGAGCTGCAGCTCGCGCCGCCAGCCGGAGGGCGGCGGTTCGGCATCGGTTCGCCCGGTCGCGGCGAAGACCTCCAACTGCTGATGCGCCAGCGACCAGGCCTGGCGATACTGCCACTGGCGCTGGAACGACTGCAACAGCACCTGATGATACTGTAACAATCCCAGCAGCGACACCGCGAACAGCAACGCGGCCACCAGCACCTCCGGCAGGCTGAAGCCGTTCCGGCCTCCGCCGCCCCGCCGCCGGTTAGTCCGCACAGCCGGCCGGCCCCTTCTCCGGGCAGAAATCCAGCCAGCCGCCCGGTTCGGCCATCAGTTCCACATCCGCGGCATCCCCCCCGGCCCTGGCCAGCTGATACAGCCTCAGCGGCTCGCCGCCGCGCATTTCTCCCTCGCCGCGTACCAGCACGACGCCCTGCCGGGCGGAAAGCCTGACGCAGGCGCTAAAGCCGAAGCCTGGGCGGCACAGCCAGCGCTGGCCGCTCAGCCGTTCGAGCGGCCAGCGCTGGGCCATGCCCCAGCTCAGCGCCGAAGCGGCCTGATTATAGGCCAGCAGGTAGCGCCGCTGATCGCTCGCCAACAGCAGCGCCTGGTCTAATTGGCGATGCTGGGCATTCAGCAGCATCAGCCCCATGACCAACAGCAGCATCACCGCCGCCAGCGTGCTGCCGCCCCGCTGGGCAGGCGCGCTCATGGCAACGCGGCCAGGCCGATGGCCCAGCTGAGGCTGCGCCTGATGCCGCCGTCGCGGGCCGAACGCCCCGCCAGCGTCAGGCGGGCCAGCGTTTTGCCGCCATCGCCCGGGGTGAGCGCCACGCTGAACGACTCTATGCGCACCTCATCCTGATCCAGCAGCCTTTCCCAACCGGTGCCGCGGCAGTCGCTGACGCCGCGCTGCGCCTCGATGGCCCCCAGCCGCAGCCGATAGCCGAAATAACCGGCGTCCTCGCCCGTACCGGCCCATTGGCCGCTGCGGGTGATGTCATAGGCGACGATCACGCAGCTGCCCGCGGCTTCGCCCGGCGCGCGGTCGAGCAGTAGCGCCCTCCCCGGACAGCGCCCGGCGCAGAATCCCGCGCGGCGCAGGTCTTTTTCTATGCCGAACGCCAGCTGCCGCAGCGCCAGCTCCAGGCGATAGTGCTGGCCGAGCGCCACGCTTTGCTGGCGCAACAGCGGGTAAGTTTTGGCCGCAGCCAGCGCAATCAGGCTGCCAAACGATAGCGCCAGCAGCACCTCCGGCAGGGTAAATCCGCGCGCTAAGGTTGGCATAGGGCTATCCCCCGCACGCTCAGCCGCTCGCTGCACAGCCTCAGCCGCCCTCTTGCGGACAACACCAACCGCAGGCTACCCGCGCCGTTGCTGAGGACGATATGCCCGCCCTGCGCATTGTTGCGCAGGCCGTAAAAACCAAAATCCTTGCCGGTATGGGCACTCAACAGCACGTCGCGGTAGCGCGGAAGATAAAACTCGCCGGGCGGCGAAACGCAGTCCGGCGGCGGTTCGCCGCTGCCGATGCACCAGGGTTCTCCGGCTTTGAACCACAGCAGCGCCGGGCGGTTGCGCCAGTTGGCGTCCGCCTGCAGCCGGACCAGAAACGCCAACAGCTGCTGAGCGGTATGCTCAAGCCGCAGCGCCTGTTGATAATGGCGCCAGTGGCTGACGCCCCAACCGGTAAGCATGCCGGCGATCAGGATCACCGCCAGCAGCTCGATCAGCGTCATGCCGCGTTGGCGGGCATCGAAGAAAAAATCGGAATTAGCGTTCATGGCGGCCAGTGTAATGGCGGCAATGCAGGGATAAAGCGGTGATCGACGGGGTTGAAGCGCGCTGCGCAATCTTTTCCCTGTCGATACAGATGAAAGCAATAAAATGCGGCGCAGCGCGCAATTTCAGGCAAAAAAAAGGAGCGCAACCGGTGCGCCCCTGAGTGCTATGCCGCGAGTGTCAGATAGCGACCGGCGCCTTGATTGGCGGGTGCGGATCGTAACCTTCGATTTCGAAGTCTTCGAAACGGTAGTCGAACAGCGAATCCGGCTTGCGCTTGATCACCAGCTTCGGCAGCGGGCGCGGCTCCCGGGTTAGCTGCAGCCGCGTCTGTTCCATATGGTTGCTGTACAGGTGCGTATCGCCGCCGGTCCAGACGAAATCGCCCACTTCCAGATCGCACTGCTGCGCCATCATATGCACCAGCAGCGCATAGCTGGCGATATTGAACGGCAGGCCGAGGAACACGTCGCACGAACGCTGATACAGCTGACAAGACAGCTTGCCGTCCGCCACGTAGAACTGGAAGAACGCATGGCACGGCGCCAGCGCCATCTGCTCCAGTTCGCCGACGTTCCAGGCGGAAACGATGATGCGGCGCGAGTCCGGATCCTGTTTCAGCTGTTCGAGCACGTTGCTCAGTTGATCGATCTGGCGGCCGTCCGCCGCGCCCCAGGCGCGCCATTGCTTGCCGTAAACCGGGCCGAGATCGCCGTTTTCATCGGCCCATTCGTCCCAGATGGTGACGTTGTTTTCACGCAGGTAGGCGACGTTGGTGTCGCCGTTCAGGAACCACAACAGCTCGTGGATGATCGACCGCAGGTGACATTTTTTGGTGGTCACCAGCGGGAAGCCTTCCTGCAGGTTGAAACGCATCTGGTGGCCGAAAATCGACAGCGTGCCAGTGCCGGTGCGGTCGGCTTTGGGGGTGCCCTCGGCGAGCACCTTGTTCATCAAATCCAGATACTGTTTCATTTGTTCCTCACGACAGTTGTTGCTGCGGGCGACGACGGTACGCCCAAATCATCATAATAATACCGGCCACGACCATAGGAACGGACAGGATCTGCCCCATGCTGATCACGCCGTCGAACAGGCCGAGCTGGGCATCCGGCTGGCGGAAAGCCTCAACGATAATGCGGAAAGCGCCATAGCCGATCAGGAACAGGCCGGATACCGCCCCCATTGGGCGCGGCTTGCGAATAAACAGGTTCAGAATGATAAACAGCACCACGCCTTCCAGCAGCAGTTCATACAGCTGCGACGGGTGGCGCGGCAGCACGCCATACTGATTCAGCAGCGGCAGCAGCGAAGGATCGGCGGCGGCGATGGCCACGTCTTCGCTGCGCGAGCTCGGAAACAGCATCGCCCAGGGGGTGTCGGTGGTTACGCGGCCCCAGAGTTCGCCGTTGATAAAGTTGCCGAGGCGGCCGGCGCCGAGGCCAAACGGGATCAACGGGGCAATAAAATCAGAGACCTGGAAGAAGGTGCGCTTGGTGCGACGGGCAAACCAGAACATCACCAGGATCACGCCCATCAGGCCGCCGTGGAACGACATGCCGCCATCCCACACTTTGAACAGGTACAGCGGGTTATCCAGGAACAGCGGCAGGTTGTAGAACAGCACGTAACCTACGCGGCCGCCGATGAACACCCCCAGGAAACCGGCGTACAGCAGGTTCTCCACCTCATCCCTGGTCCAGCCGCTGCCCGGCTTGTTGGCGCGACGCACCGCCAGCCACATGGCAAAAACGAAGCCGACCAGGTACATCAGACCATACCAGTGCAGGGAAACCGGGCCGACAGAGAAAATGACCGGATCAAATTTAGGAAACGCCAGATAGCTATTGCTCATCTATCACCACAACATGTCTGTTATTCTTCCCCATCCGGGGGCGGCAGGTGCCAAGCGGCGACGAGGTTACGCCGCGCTGAGGTTGCGCATCATAACATAGGCTTAACGGCGTCCGGGGTGGCGGGCAGGGAAAAGTTCTGTAAAAAAATCGGTCCGCCGCCGCGTTTATCTGCCGCCGCGGATCAACCCGCCCATGCCGCGCCGCTCCATAAACGCCGCCACCAGGTGGCGCACTTCCGTGGTCATCTGGGCGCTAAGCACCCTCTGCGCCAGCACTTCGGCGTCGGATAACTCAATGTGCCGCAGCAGGTATTTGATGCGCGCCACGCTGCGGCCGTTCATGCTCAGATTGCGGTAGCCCATGCCCACCAGCAGCAGCGCCCCCATGGGATCGCCCGCCAGTTCGCCGCACAGGCTGACCTGCAGCCCGGCCGCCTTGCCCTGCTCGACGATCAGTTTAAGCACCTGCAGCATGGCCGGATGCAGGCTGTCGTACAGCGACGCCACCCGGGTGTTGTTGCGATCCACCGCCAGCAAATATTGGGTCAGATCGTTGGTGCCGACCGAGATGAAATCAACGCGTCCGGCCAGATACGGGATCAGGAAAATCATCGACGGCACTTCGAGCATCGCGCCGATCTTCGGTTTCGGGATCGCATAGCCCAGCACCTCTTCCACCTCCCGACCGGCGCGATCGATCAGGCGCCTGGCCTCGTCGATCTCTTCGAGGCTGGTGATCATCGGCAGCAAGATGCCCAGGTTGCCGGTGCCGGCATTGGCGCGCAGCATGGCGCGCACCTGGATCAGGAAAATTTCCGGCTGGTCCAGCGTGATGCGAATGCCGCGCCAGCCGAGGCAAGGGTTTTCCTCGCTGATCGGCATGTAGGGCAGCTGTTTGTCGGCGCCGATGTCCAGCGTGCGCAGGGTGACCGGCTTGGTTGGGTAGAGCTGCAGCATGCCCTGATATTGCCCAACCTGCTCCTCTTCCGAGGGGAAACCGCTCTGCAGCATGAAGGGGATTTCGGTGCGGTACAGGCCGACGCCATCCACCCGGCCGCCCAGCAGCTGCTCGTGTTCCGGGCTGAGGCCGGCGTTCAGCATCACCTGTATGCGCTCGCCGCTTTTCAGCTGCGCCGGCTGCTCAACGTCGTCTTCCGCCAGCTTGCTCAGCTCCAGCTCTTCGCTGATCAGCCGCTGGTACTCCTGCACCAGCACCGGTTCCGGGTCGACCAGCAGTTCGCCACGGTAACCGTCGACAATCAGCAGCCGCTGGCTGAGCAGCGAAGGCTGGATATCGGCGCCCATCACCGTCGGCACGCCCATCGCCCGCACCAAAATAGCCGCGTGCGAGTTGGCCGCGCCGTCGCGCACCACTACGCCGACCAGGCGATCCTGCGGCACCTCGGCCAGCAGGGTGGCGGTCAGTTCGTCGGCCACCAGCACGAAGCGCGCCGGCCATTGGGTGGCGCCCTGGGTGGTGTCATCGAGGTGGAACAGCAGGCGTTGGCCGAGCGCGCGCAGGTCGCTGGCGCGCTCGCGCATGTAGGTGTCCTGCAGGCTGGCGAACTGTTCGGCGAAGGCTTCTATCACCTGCTTTACCGCCCATTCGGCCACCGAACCGCTGTCGATTTCGGCGAACAGCTCGCGCTTGAGGCGGGCGTCGTTCAACAGGTGGGAATAGAGATCGAAGATCGCCGCGCTCTCTTTTTGCGAGCTGGCGGCAAAACGCTTGCTGAAGCGGCGGAACTCCGCGCCGGCCTCTTCCAGCGCCTGGGTCAGGCGTTCGCGCTCGCTGGCGGTGTCCAGCGTCGAGGCGCGGTACACCTGATCGAGCGAAGGCTGGCTGCTGTCTTGCCAGCCTTCCGCCACCGCCACGCCGGGCGACGCCGCCAGCGCGCGAATGCGCGTCTGCCGATACTGACCGAAAATGGCGTTGAGCTGCGACTGCGAGAGGATCCCGGCCATCTGCGTGGCCAGGGTCACCATGAAGGATTCTTCGCTTTCATCGAACTGGCGCAGCTCACGCTGCTGCACCACCAGCACGCCCAGCAGTTGGCGACGGTGGATGATCGGCACGCCGAGGAAGGATCGGAAGCGATCCTCCTTCACCTGAGGAACGTATTTAAAGCTGGGGTGGCTTTGCGCATCCGCCAGGTTAATCGGCTCCGCCCGCCGCCCGACCAGGCCCACGACGCCTTCGTCGAAGGCCAGCGCGATGGTGCGCCCACGCGGTTTTTTCAACCCGCGTGTCGCCATCAGGTAATAACAGCGGCGGTCGTTGTCTGCCAGATAAATGGAACAGACTTCCGTATCCATCGCCAGGCAGGTTTCGTTGACCAAAAGATCCAGCGCATCCGTCAGACTGGCCGCCGCGGCCACCTTCTCAACAATTTCTCGCAAGCGCGTGAGCATAGTCTGCTTAACTTAACCTCTCTTTCGGCGGTAAGCGGGGGCCTGCCGCTGCGTTGCCTGCTCCTGCATGGGCATCACGGTCACGGCGAATTCTTTCATCACCCGGCGATAGACGTCACGCTTGAACGACACCACCTGGCGCACCGGATACCAAAAGCTGACCCAGCGCCAGCCGTCGAACTCCGGCGTGCTGCTGCGCTGCATGTTGATATCGGCGTCGTTGCACATTAACTGCAACAAAAACCATTTCTGCTTCTGGCCGATACATACCGGCTTTGTGTCCCAACGCACCAAACGTTTTGGCAATTTATAGCGCAACCAGTTGCGGGTTGAGGCCAGGATACGCACATCCTTCTTGCTCAGCCCCACTTCTTCGAACAGCTCACGGTACATCGCCTGTTCCGCGGTTTCGCCAGGGTTAATCCCACCTTGGGGAAACTGCCAGGAGTGCTGACCGTAACGGCGGGCCCACAGGACCTGCCCCTGACGATTACAGATTACGATACCAACATTCGGGCGGTAGCCATCATCATCGATCACCGGACTACCTCGATAAGCTTAAATTCGCATAGATGTCCTGATTGTTTCACACAAGCTACAGGCGGTAAACCACTGCTTTGCAGCGTCGTGGGCCGGATAACATTGGGATAACTCACAGATAATGGCAAAGTTATAAACATACCCCCGCTTTTTCGGCCGGTTTTATTCACTTTTTCTGTGGATAGGTGTGTGAAGAACTCGAGGGATAAGCCGGTAAAACTCTCGGACCGCAAGAAAACCGGCAAAAACCAATTTTGTATTATTACTTTAAATACAATAAATTAAATAACAAAAACCAGTTATGAACAGGGTAAAAATGTGATCTGTGCACGGTCGGGATCCTGTGCTGGCGAAAGATCCACCAACGTCGTTTTTATCCACAGATTATCCGGGTAAGTTACGCACAAAACGGACAAATTCGTAAAAAACCGCCCGCGTCAAGGCTGTAAATCGAACCAGTGATCGCTAAAAATTTGGGTTATCCCATAAATCTGTGGATAAATAGGTGTAAGATCCTGTTTATTGTCGGTGGCTTCAGGTGCACAAGCGCCGGCAGGAATTTCCCTCTTGCCGGGAGGAGGAAAAAAAGTCATGAAAAATCATGCTACTATTATTCTTTTCCCCAGGCAGATGCGGCCGCTATCGGCTGTGCGTAAATGCAGTACGTTTTTCAACCAAATCTGACAGGCATGATTTATGGCGTTTTTATCCCCATTGCCCCCTCCGCCGGAAAACGAACGACAGCTGTTCGAGCGCGCGCAGGCGCTGGCCGGTTTCAGCCTGGGCGAGCTGGCCGCACGCGCGCAGCTGCCGATCCCCAAAGACCTGAAGCGCGATAAAGGCTGGGTCGGCATGCTGCTGGAGCAATATCTCGGCGCCATGGCGGGCAGCAAGCCCGAACAGGATTTCCCGGAGCTGGGCATTGAGTTGAAAACCATCCCGATCGACGCCGCCGGCAAACCGCTGGAAACCACCTTCGTCTGCGTCGCGCCGCTGAGCGGCAACAGCGGCGTCACCTGGGCCAGCAGCCATGTGCGCCACAAGCTGGCGCGGGTGCTGTGGATCCCGGTTGAGGGCGAACGGCACATCCCGCTGGCGCAGCGGCGCATCGGCTCGCCGCTGCTGTGGAGCCCGAACGCCGCAGAGGAAGAGATGCTGCGGCGCGACTGGGAGGAGCTGATGGATCTGATCGTGCTCGGCCACGTCGAACGCATCACCGCCCGCCACGGCGAGGTGCTGCAGCTGCGGCCCAAGGCGGCCAACAGCAAGGCGCTGACCGAGGCCATCGGCGAACAGGGGCAGCCGATCATGACGCTGCCGCGCGGTTTCTACCTGAAAAAGAGTTTTACCGGCGCTCTGTTGGCAAGACATTTCTTAATCTAAAGCACTTTGTTTAGTTCGCGTTTAGGTAACCCTGTCAGTGCCACGATAAACGCGTATAATTCACGCTTTGCATTTTATTAAGGTGTGCTGGGCAATGTTCGAATGGATTATGGATCCCAATGCCTGGTTAGCGTTAGGTACGCTGACCATTCTTGAGATCGTACTGGGTATTGATAACATTATTTTCCTGTCGCTGGTGGTGGCCAAGCTGCCTAAAGCGCAGCAGAACAAGGCGCGCCGCATAGGCCTGGCCGCCGCCATGCTGATGCGGCTGGCGCTGCTGGCCTCCATCGCCTGGGTGATCCGCCTGACCCATCCGCTGTTCACCGTGATGGACCACAGCATCTCCGCTCGCGATCTGATCCTGCTGCTGGGCGGCTTGTTCCTGATTTGGAAAGCCAGCAAGGAGATCCACGAAACCATCGAAGGATCGGAAGAAGAACACCATACCAAGGTGCACAGCTTCTTCGGCGCCATCGTGCAGATCATGCTGCTGGACATCATCTTCAGCCTGGATTCGGTGATTACCGCCGTCGGCCTGTCCGATCACCTGTTCATCATGATGGCCGCGGTGGTGATCGCCGTCGGCGTGATGATGTTCGCCGCCCGGCCGATCGGCGAGTTCGTCAACCGTCACCCGTCGGTGAAAATGCTGGCGCTGGCGTTCTTGATTCTGGTGGGCTTCACCCTGATGCTGGAAAGTTTCCAGGTGCATGTGCCAAAAGGCTATATCTACTTCGCCATGTTCTTCTCGATGTCGGTCGAAGCGCTCAACCTGATGCGCGGCAAAAAGAGCAGCGTCTCCGAATAATGCTCCGGCGGGAGCCGCGTTCTGCGGTTCCCGTTACCCTTCTTTGTTCACATTTGTCACGTTTAATGACCAAGATAAAGACTTATCTGAGGCATCGGCTATCGATAGTTTGCTAATCTTGAAAGAACGTTCTTTTCTGCATAACTGAGGATCCGCAGGATGAAAAAGTGGGTAATGGCAGTTTCTGCACTGGTAATGGCCGCCGGGCTGGCGGGTTGCTCCAGTGATTACGTGATGGCGACCAAAGACGGCAACATGATCCTGACCCAGGGCAAACCTGAGATCGACCAGGATACCGGTCTGATCAGCTACAAGGATGAAAAAGGCAACTCGCGCCAAATCAATGGCGATCAGGTTTCGCAGGTTATCGAACGCTGATCCGCCCAGCCGGCTATCGCACATCCCCGGCGCGATAGCCTCAGCCCCTCCTCCGCACGGAATCCACTTCCCCCATCTTCGCGGCTTGGTTATAGTCGGAAAAGGCGATATCAACGCCTGACGGGTTATCTGCCGTAACCTGATACCTGGCTCCTGTTTCACCGGGCTCCGCGGCCCGTAAGCGCTAACAAGAAAGGAAGGCCGTTAATGCAATACCACCGTATTCCCCACAGTTCTTTAGAAGTGAGCGTGCTGGGACTGGGCACCATGACCTTTGGCGAGCAAAATACTGAAGCCGATGCCCACGCACAGCTGGACTATGCATTAGCCGCAGGCATCAACCTGATAGACACCGCCGAGCTGTACCCAGTGCCGCCCCGCCCGGAAACCCAGGGGCTGACCGAGCAATATATCGGCAGCTGGATCAAGGCGCGCGGCAGCCGCGAGAAAATCGTGCTGGCGAGCAAAGTCTCCGGGCCGGTGCGCGGCAACGACAGCAGCATCCGCCCACAGCAGGCGCTGGATCGCAAAAATATCCGCGCCGCGCTGGACGCCAGCCTGAAACGCCTGAACACCGATTACCTCGATCTCTACCAGCTGCACTGGCCGCAGCGCGCCACCAACTGCTTCGGCAAGCTCAACTATCAGTACACCGACGAAATGGCCACGGTAACGCTGCTGGAAACGCTGGAAGCGCTGACCGAGCAGGTGCGCGCCGGTAAAATCCGCTATATCGGGGTATCCAACGAAACGCCATGGGGCGTGATGCGCTATCTGCAATTGGCCGAGAAACACGAGCTGCCGCGCATCGTGTCGATCCAGAACCCGTACAGCCTGCTGAACCGCAGCTTTGAGATTGGCCTGGCGGAAATCAGCCAGCACGAAGGCGTGGAGCTGCTGGCCTATTCCAGCCTGGCGTTCGGCACCCTGAGCGGCAAATACCTCAACGGCGCCAAGCCGGCCGGCGCGCGCAATACGCTGTTCACCCGCTTCAACCGCTACTCCGGGCAGCAAACCCAGCTGGCGATTGCCGAATACGTGGCGTTAGCCAGGAAACAGGGGTTGGATCCTTCGCAGATGGCGTTGGCCTTTGTGCGCCAGCAGCCGTTCGTCGCCAGCACCCTGTTGGGCGCCACCACGCTGGAGCAGTTGAAAACCAACATCGACAGCTTCGATGTGGTGTTGGATGAAGAGGTGCTGCAGGCGCTCGAAGAAATTCACAGCCGTTATACCATTCCGGCGCCTTGATAGCCTGAGGGCGCAGCCTGGCTGCGCCCCGTTTCACCGCCGCTGCGACCACCACAACGCGCTAATCGCCAGCGCAAACACCACGCCAAACCCTACGCCGACGCCCACCACCGGCACGCCCAGCTTCACCACCAAAGAATACAGGCCGAGCATCAGCAACATGGCGGCGTTTTCACCCAGGTTTTGCACTGCGATCGCATTGCCGGCGCCGACCGAATGTTTGCCCCGCTCCTGCAGCAACGCATTGAGCGGCACGACGAAGAAGCCCCCCAGCATGCCGATAAGCGCCAGCAAGACGTAGGCATTGAGCATGGTCGTTTGCAGCGCAAACACCGCGACCGCGACGCCGATCAGCATGCCGGCCGGCATACAGCGTTTCACCGTTTTAAGCGTGACGAAGCGCGCGGCGGCCCCCGCGCCCACCACGATGCCGACGGCCACCATGGCGTTCAGCAGCGTCGGCGTGGCGTTATCGGCGATGCCGAGCGCCACCGGCACCCACAGCACCAGCAGAAAACGCAGCGTCACGCCGGCCCCCCAAAACAGGCTGGTGCCAATCAATGAGAAACGCGTCTGTCCATCGCGCCACAGCATAACGCAGGCAGCAAAGAAGCTGTGCGTCATGGCCTGAGGACGCCACGAAGCGCCAGGACGCGCCGCCGCCAAACGCGGAATATACAGGTTGGCGACCACCGCCCCCGCGTAAACCAACGCACAGGCAGCCAGCGCCACCGCCACGTGCCAGTCCGCCAGAATACCGCCGGCCACCGAACCGGTCAGAATGGCCGCAATGGTCGAAGCCTCGATCAGGCCGTTAGCCTTGACCAGTTTCTCGCCGCTGGTGATCTCGCCCAGAATGCCGTATTTGGCCGGTGAATACGCAGCGGCTCCCACGCCGACCAGGCTGTAACCCAGAAACGGGTTACCCCCAAAACAGATCACCAATGCCCCCGCCAATTTCAGGGCGTTGGCGAACATCATCACCCGCCCTTTGGCAAAGCTGTCGGCGACCTGGCCGACAAAGGGCGCCAAAACGATGTAGGTGGCGACAAAGGCCATCTGCAGGATCGGCTGGCTCCAGTCCGGATACAGCTGCTGCTTGATCAGCGCCAGCGTGGCGAACAGCAACGCATTGTCGCCGAACGCCGAGAGGAACTGCGCGCCGATCACCGCGATCATGCCGCGTGACAACAAAGGGGATTCGGTCGAAGGATTCATCAGGCACTCTCCGGCTGTTCGGCCATATGACGCAGGGTGACGAAATCGGGTTTGCCGCTGCCGAGCACCGGCAGCGTTTTCAACAGGCGAATATCGCGCGGCACCGCCAGCTCCGGGCTGCCCAGTTCGCGCGCCACCCGCAGCAATGCCTCGCGGGTAATGGCGGGATCGGTGGTGAACAGCACCAACGCCTCCCCTTTGCTGCTGTCGCTTTTGACAGTGGCGGCATGCAGTTTTTCCGGCGACAGCCGTTGCGCCAGCAATTCGACGCTCTCCAGCGACACCATCTCGCCCGCCAGCTTGGCGAAGCGCTTCACGCGCCCGCGAATGGTGCAGTAACCCTGCTCATCCAGGCTGACGATATCGCCGGTGTCATACCAGCCCGGCTGCAGCACGCCGTTCGCATCTTCCGCCGCCGGCGGCTCCAGTTCCCCGGGGCGCTCGACGCGCAGATAGCCTTTCATGATATTCGGCCCCTTCAGCTGCAGACGGCCGCCGTTATCAATACCCGGCACCGCGATCAGGCGCGCCTTCATCTGCGGCATGATGCGGCCGACGGTGCCCACCTTGGTCGCCAGCGGCACGTTGATCGACACCACCGGCGCGCACTCGGTCACGCCATAGCCTTCCAGAATGCGGATGCCGTATTTGTCCTGATAGATCTGTTTAGTGCTGTCCGCCAGTTTCTCCGCGCCGGCCACGACATAGCGCAAGCGGGCAAAATCATACGGATGCGCGAAGCGCGCATAGTTGTTAAGGAAGGTCGCCGTGCCGAACAGCACCGTGCAGTTACGGTCATACACCAGCTCCGGTACCACGCGATAGTGCAGCGGGCTGGGGTAGAGGAAAATGCGGCTGCCGGTGATCAGCGGCGTGAGCAGCCCCACCGTCAGGCCGAACGAGTGGAACAGCGGCAGCGACGACATGAAGCGGTCGCGCGGCGTGAAATCGGCGATGGTGC
The DNA here is from genome assembly GCF_900187015.1 of Serratia ficaria. Taxonomy (NCBI): domain Bacteria; kingdom Pseudomonadati; phylum Pseudomonadota; class Gammaproteobacteria; order Enterobacterales; family Yersiniaceae; genus Serratia; species Serratia ficaria. The sequence goes on from NZ_LT906479.1 coordinate 4,188,012, forward strand.
GGATTTGTTCTACGTTGGCCAGCAGGCTGGCGTGCGAATGCACCACGCCCTTGGGATGGCCTTCGGATCCGGACGTGAACAGGATCAGCGCCGGGTCCTCCGGACGTTGCGGCAACGCCGCGCGCTGCGGCTGCAGCAAGTGACGCAGGATCCACAGCTTATCCGCCAGCGTGACCGTATCTTTCAGATCTTCCAGATACACCCAGTTAGCCTGCGGCACCTGTTCCGGCAGGTGGGTCAGCTTGCCCTTCTCCAGAAACTGGCGCGAGGTGACGATGGTCTTGATGCCGGCGGCCGTCATCGCGCTGTTCAGGCCGTTGGCGCCGGCGGTGTAGTTGAGCATCGCCGGGATGCGGTTGCGCAGCGATGCGCCGAAGATCGCCGCCGCGGTAATGGTGGCGTTGGGCAACAGCAGCCCAACATGCTCCCCCTCGGCGGTAAAGCGCTGCAGGATGCGGCTGACGCCCAGACACTTTTTAAGCAGCGTCTGATAGCTGTCTTCCTTGAACGAAATGTCTTCAATGCAGGGTTTGCGGCGCCCGTAACGATGCCCGGCCGCCAACAGGGCGCTGAACAGGGTCTGCGGTTCGCGGGTGTCCATTCGCGCTTTCATCATGATCTGCATCAGCCGATCGCCCGCCAGCGCCCGGCGTTCACGCGCGCGCGGCGCTTCCGGCATCGGCAGCGTGGTCGGCGGCAAGATGCGGATGATGATTTGCGGGAACCAGCGGATCTTGAACACCCCGGCCATGCGGCCAAACGGGCTGAACTCCGGGCCGTCGATCCGCACCGGCACCACGGTGGCGCCCGATTTGGCGGCGATAAACGCCGCTCCGTCGTAAATTTTCATCAGCGTGCCGGTCACGGTGATGCGCCCTTCAGGGAACACCACGATCGGCCGTCCCTGCTCGACCATGCGCACCAGTTGCTTGATGGCCATCGGCTTGGTGGGATCGAGCGAGACAAAATCGATGTAAGGCCGCAGCCAGCGCATAAACCAGCTCTCGCCGATGCTGGCATAGACCGCAAACACCGGTTTTATCGGCAGGAACAGCGCCAGCAGTACGCCGTCGAGGAAAGAGACGTGGTTCGGCGTAATCAGTAATTTTTGCCGTTCGAAGTGCTGGACGTCCCCTTCGACCCGTACCCGAAACAACAGGCGAAACAGCGCGCGCAGCAGTGAAAAGATCATGCCCTTCTCCCTTGGCCATGGAGGCGTAAATCGTTGTAGGGAAAAGAATACTATATGGCGGGCAAAAAAAAACCTACGCATCCGCGTAGGTTGGTGCAATTGAAAATGGCTTCAACATACAGAGTATGCTGATTTCTCACCAATCAATACCTCTGGGATCACCTACTCTAGAGAGATGGCGCTCAGGAAACTACCGGCGAATCGCAAGAGTTCTGCTCTAAATGCAACCAGCTGTAAATTTCCCGCGTTCTTCTGAAATAACTCAATGAAACTTCAACGATAGTGGCGGCGAAAAGAAAAATAACGGCGATGAAAAGCGGCCCGGCGGGCAAAAAAAGCAGAATAACCTCGTGATTTCCTTATGGCGGGCGAGCTAAATTCTATTAATAACCCAAAAGCGCGCTACTTAGCGAAAACGCAAAACCTATCTCTTTATATAAACCCTCCCGCCATCAGAGCAATCACGCCACAAATAAACCAACAGCAGACATAAAACCTATTTTTATATTAAAACAAAGCATAATAATGCGTCAAAGGCGCCAGGCACATAAAATAGCGTCATCTGGAACAGCCGCGCTGCGTCTCAGGCTCTCCAGATAATCGCCTGGAAAAAGCACTATCGCGGGCATTCATTTTCGGCTTAAGAAACCGACGTTTTAATTTAAATGGGAAGACTCCATTCCTATAAGGAAATTTAGATGAAAAAATATTTACTGTTGTCCTTATTGCCGCTGGCATGTTCAACGGCTCTGGCGGCGAAGACCGCGAGCACCGACGTTAATTTTTCCGGGGAAATATATAACAATACCAGCTGCAGCATTACCACCACCGCCAACAACGTGGAACTCGGCCGCCACTCCAGCGAGATCTTCCAAAAAGAAATGCCAACGGAGCTTGAAGGCGGCGGCGCGGGCAGCATTCCTTTCGCGGTAAACTGCAGCGCGCCAACCAACATGGGCATTGAAGTCGTCAGCGCGAGCGGCGATTCCGACTTCCAGATGATGGACGGCAACTTTACCGCTTCACTGGCTAAAAGCGCCGAAGGCAAGGACATCGCCGTACTGGGCCTGGTGTTGAATGACGTCGCCATGGACGGCGAAGCCGTCAGCGCGGTCATGATCCCCGAGGGCAATGATATTCATGATCTGAATAATGCTACCCAGGGCGCGGATAAAGGGCAGGCCATCTTCACCCAGGCCGCCGGCAACCGCTTCGCCGTAACCACAGATGCCAAATATGACCAGCTGGCCGTCGGGCAAAACCTCAACGGCACCTTCAACTACCGCTCGTTCCTGACCCCGCTGAGCTACATCGGCGATAAAAGCATTCAAATGCAGGACAGCATCCCGCTGCAAGCCTCGGTGAACTTCTCAGTCCACTACCTGTAAGCCGTTCATGTGGGGACAGGGTTCCTGCCCCCACCCTTCTTAAATCAGCGAAAACGCTGCAATACCGCAATGGTCACGATCCGTTGGGCCGCTGTCTCACGCCTGGAGGATCGGTAATCGTCATTTGCCGTTCAGGAAATACCGATGAAAAGATTTCTTCAGTCCTTTGGCGTCACCGCCACCCTGCTGATTACCGCCGTCAGCGCCCATGCGACGATCAAACTGGAAAAAATCAGCATTCTGGTGGATCAGAAAAAGGGCGAAAGCACGCTGAGGGTCGATAATATCGGCAATTATTCCGTGCTGCTGTTCTCTTCCGTCGCCGACAATGCGCTGAGCCAACGCGGCAAGGATCCCCTGTTTATTTTGTCGCCCCCCGTCGCGCGCATCGATCCCGGTAAATCTCAGTTAGTGCGTATCATGCTCAACGATCCCGCGCAGCTCGACCCCACGCGCCAACAAATGCGCCATCTTTATTTCCAGGAAATTCCGGATATGGGCAAAGGCGATAACCTGCTCAAGGTTAACGCCCGCCATCGGGTGGTCGCCGTCGCCAGCCCCGAGGCGCTGAAGGAAAACAAAACCCCCTGGCGGGATCTGGTCTGGCAGCCGCAGCAAGACCGGCTGCAGCTCAAAAATACCGGCCCCTACGTGGTGCGGTTGGTCCCCAGCATCAGGCAATTGCCCGGCAATCAGCCGCTCATCCTTGAGCAACCTTACCTGCTGCCTGGGCAAACCATCACCACGCGTCAAGGCGAGCGCCTGGCCCGCGGCACGACACAAATTCAATTCACGCCCATCAGCAGCACCGGCCGCGCGGTGCCGGCCGTCGTCGCCCCGCTCTCCCCACGCTGAACGAGTGAGGCCCCGTGAAACTGCATGCCCCCCTGAACCTGCTGGCGAGCGGCCTGGTTTTAGCTTACGCCATGCCCAGCCAGGCTGACTACGACACAGACATGATGCGCGCCCTCGGCCTGCCCGGCGAATTGGCCGAATATTTCGCCGCGGGCGTAAAATTCCCCGCGGGCAAACACCGCCTGGAGGTGGTTATCAATGGACAAAGCCGCGGGCTGCATGAGGTCGGTATCGACGGCGGCGGCGATTGGCTGTACGACGCGGACCTGGCGGAAACGCTGGGGCTGCGGGCCTGCGCCATCAAACAGCCGCACAGCCTGCTGTTTAAACACTGCTACCCCGAAGGGCGCATCGAGGCGGATACCGGCAACAATCAGCTGGAACTGTTAATGCCGCAGCGCTATATCCTGCGGCAACCGGATGAATATCAATTTGGCGGGCAGGCCCTGATGCTGAATTACACCGCCAACCGCTTCGACAATCAGCGCTACAGCAGCGACTACGCCGCCTTGGAAACCGGTTTTAATAGCCATAACTGGCTATTTCGCCACAACGGCACCTACAGCAAATACGGTGAGCGAAAAAGCTACACCCCCTATAACAGCTATCTGCAAAAAACCTTAACCGACAAAGAGGCCATGCTGCGCCTGGGGCGAAGCACGCTGACGGACTCGCTCTACAGCGGTTTCACCCTCGACGGCCTGCAATGGCTGCCCGATTCCGCGCTGTCGGCCAGCCGGAACAGCGATGTTCCGCCGATCGAAGGCATCGCCGAAAGCCAGGCAAAAGTAGAGGTTTTCCAGCATGGCCGGCTGGTCTACGCCACCGTGGTGCAACCCGGTCCGTTTCGACTGACCGATATTCCGCTACAATTCGACGCCGTCGATCTGGACGTTTCCGTAACGGAAAGCAACGGTAACCGCAAAAGATTTACCGTCCCTTATCTGAACGCCGCCATGAGTCAGAACGCGGCTCGAAGCGCTTATTCATTGGCGATCGGGCGCACGCGGCATGACGACAAGGCTCTGGAAACGCCTTTTGTCACCGGCTCGCTCTTCCTGCCGCGGCATAAAAACAAACAGCTGCGCGGCGGCAGCTTTCTCAGCCGGCATTATCAGGGCGCGGCGGCCGGCTATAGCCTGAGCGACCGGCGTTATCGGCTTGCCGCGCAAAGCCAGGTCTCTCATACCCGGCAGGCGAAAAACGGCGTGAAGCTGCAGCTCAACGGCGCCTTGCCGCTGGCGAAGAGCGTGACGCTCAACGGCGGGTACAGCGTGCAATCCGCGCGCTACCGCGACCCGGCGGAGGCGTTGCGCCATCGTAAGGTTGATTCATTCGGCCAGGGGCCGGGCGAAAGGTTTCATGCCGACGACAAACCGCAACGTCAGCGACAAAGCTACAGCGCGGGGCTCGGATTGCACCACGCATTGGCCGGCAACCTTTCTCTGGGCGTCACTCGCGCGGATTACGCTCAGGCCGGCTCCAGCCAGCGCCTGTACGGTTATTGGAACAGGCAATTCGACCGGTGGTCACTCGGGATCGGGGTGGAAAGAGAGCGCAATAACCTTTCGCGCGACCACGATACCCGGGTCTACGCCACCCTGTCGTTGCCGCTGGGCAAAACCCTGCGCTATACCGCCAATGCCTCGAATAACGGCAAGTACCGCAGCATCGGCCATACGCTTTCCGGCCAGGCGCTGGATAACGACCTGTCCTACGGGCTGAACGCCACCCAGGCCGGCGCGGCCAGCGGCAATACCTACTCCGGCAACCTGCGCTACCTGAGCCCATTCACCACCCTTGCCGGCGGCTATAGCCAGATGCCAGACAGCCAGCACGCCTTTTACTATGGCGCCAGCGGTTCGTTGGTCGCAGACCGCAGCGGTTTGACCCTCTCGCCGCAGCAGGTCGGCGATACCTTCGGCGTGCTCTCGGCGCCTGGCCTCTCCGGCACCCGGGTATCCACGCCGGGCGGAACGGTAAAAACCTACGGCAAACAAGGCAAGGCGGTGATCCCGCAGCTGCGCCAATATCAACCCAGCCTGGTCAAGATCGACACCGGCACCCTGCCCGCAGGCGCGGATATCGATAACGGCGCGCACAAAATGACCCTGGCGCGCGGCAGCGTCAATCACATCAAGGTCAACGCCATCAATACGCTGAGAGTCATGGCGCGGATCACCTACGCCGATGGCAGCCTGCCTGCCTTAGGGAGCGCGGTGCGCGACGAGCAGCAGCGCGTGGCAGCCTTTACCGACGGGCAAGGCAACGCCCTTATCGAACGGCAGCAGGCGCATAACGCCAATGACCAGACGGCCTCACAGCGTTTCAGCATGACCGCGCCATCAGGCCGGCAGTGCCATTTCGAGCTGTCGTCGGCCACAGGTCCCGTCAACCGGGCCGGGATTGCCCAGCGCAGCGCGGTGTGCCGCGAAATGGCCGCCGGAACCCACAGGAGACAAGAATGAAAACCTTATACCGCGGATTATTCGCCATGCTGTTCAGCGCAGCAGCCGGCGCAGACTGCTCCCTGACGTCCTCGCAGCATAGCGTGGCGCTGGGCGAACACGACGTGGGCATGCTGTCACGGCAGAACACGCTGCTGCACGCCGTTCCGCTGCAATATCAGCTGAGCTGCGACAGCCGGGTGCAGCTGCAGGGGTTTAGCCTGCGGGCCGACTGGCTGGGCTTCGCCACAGGCCAGGCCCCGGATCGGGGGCCGCTGGGTTATCAAAGCGTCACCATCCATGAATTGCGCGACGAGGCCGGCGAAGCTATCCCGTTTTTCCTCGGCGCCGACGGCCCGGCGCAAACCCGCTCTCAGGCGCAGCGCCTGCCGGATAACGCGGGCAGTTTGCCGCTCGTCATTGCCGGCGAAGCGACAGGGCACACCTTCACCCTGTCGTTAACCCTGTCCAGCTATGCCGCTTCCGCCACGCAGCTGCGGCGGCTGCAGCAGGACCACATTTCGCTGTCGGGGCAATTGCGGGCCACGGCAAATTATGCCGAGCCATAAAGGCTCACTTCCACCAGGCAGCTCATGGCGTTCGGCCCCTGGGTCAGGGGCGAGGTGCCGATATCCAGCGTCAGCACGTTCGGGTTGCCGGACTGTTCGACCGGCAGGCGCTGCGCGCCAAAGCCGGGATCGAACCAGGCGCCGGTGGCCATCAGCACTACCCCGCGGGTCACGCCGTCGGTAATCGACACCCCCGCCAGGCAGCGGCCACGCGCATTGCTGACCTGAACTTCCGCGCCCTGCTCAATGCCACGCGATGCCGCATCGTCCGGATGCATGTACAGCGTCTCGCGCCCGGCGGTCTTGTTGCCCTGCGCCAGCGGCGCCGGATCCAGCTGGCTGTGCAAACGATCGGCCGGCTGGATGGTGATCAGATGCAGCGGCCAGGTTTTGGCCTGCGGCGCGCCCAGCCACTCCACCGGCGGCTGCCACTGCGGATGCGGCGCAAAATCCGCATAGCGGTAGCCGGCGATCCGTTCGCTGAACAGCTCTATCTTGCCGCTCGGGGTCTGCAGCGGGTTAGCCTGCGGATCCTGGCGGAACGCATCGAAGAACACGAATTCTTTCGCCGGCGCCGGCAGCTCGACATACCCCCTGCGCCAAAATTCCTCGAACTCCGGCCAGGCGACGCCGGCGCTCTGCTGGGCTTTGCCGCACTGGCGATAGATATGCTCGATCCAGGCGCGCTCGTCGCGATCCTCGGTAAAACGTTGGCGATAACCCAGCCGCTCCGCCAGATCGGCGAAAATGTCAAAATCGTTGCGCGCCTGATGCCGGGGGTCGATCGCCCGGTGCATCGCCAGCACGTAGCGATCGCGCGAGGATCCGCCGATATCGTTGCGCTCCAGCGAACTGGTGACCGGCAGCACGATGTCCGCCATTTTGGCCGCCGGCGTCCACCAAATATCCTGCACTATCACCGTGTCCGGCTTTTGCCAGCCCTCCACCAGCCGGTTCAATTGCTGATGATGATGGAAAGGGTTGCCGCCGGCCCAGTGCACCAGGTGAATATCCGGATAGCGCAGCGTCTCACCGCGGAACTGATAGCTTTCACCCGGCTGCAGCAGCATGTCGCAGATGCGCGCCACCGGGATCGCCAGCCCGGCGGGATTGTCGCCCACCGGCAGGGTCGGCGCGGGCGTATCTACCCGCGGGTTGCCGACGCCGTTCATCGAACCGTGGCCAAACGAGAAGCCGCCGCCCGGCAGCCCGACCTGGCCGAGCATCGCCGACAGCGCGATCATCATCCAGTACGGCTGCTCGCCGCGGTGAGCCCGCTGCACCGAATAGGCGCAGGTGATAAAGCTGCGCACGCCGATCAGCTGCTGCGCCAGCCGCGCGATGCGCGCCGCCGGAATGCCGGTGATGGCGGCGGCCCAGGCGGGGGTTTTCGCCACGCCGTCGGTTGCGCCGTTAAGGTAAGCCGCCAACTGCGGGTAGCCGGCGCAGTGGCTGTTCAGGAAGCCCTCGTCCTGTGCGCCCCGGCGCTGGATTTCATACGCCAGCGCCAGCATCAGCGCCACGTCGGTATTGGGCCGAATGGGGATCCACTCGGCGTTGACGAAGTCGGGGCAGTCGTCGCGCAGCGGGCTGATGTTGATCACCGGCGTGCCCTTGGCCACCAGCTTCTGCAGCCAGGGTTTGAGCGCATGTTCCGCCGCGCCGCCGGACGAAACCTGGGCATTCTTCAGCGCCAGCCCGCCGAAGGCGATAAACAGCTCGCAATGCTCCACCACGCTCGGCCAACTGGTGACGCGCCCGGTCAGCGGCGAAAACGTGCCGATGACGTACGGCAAAAAGAACTGCGCGGACCCCCAGCTGTAGTTGCCCAGCTGATCTACGCCGCCGCCGCCGCTGAAGTAAAAGCGCCGCACCAGCGAGCGCGCATGGTGCAAACGCCCGGCGGACGACCAGCCGTAAGAGCCGGTGAACAGGCCCGAAGGGCCGTAACGGTCGCGCACCCGGCGGTTTTCCTCGGCCACCAGATCGAGCGCCAGCTCCCAGTCCACTTCGACGAAGTCTTCCCGGCCGCGCAGCGTGCGATCGCTGCCCTCGCGCTTTTGCAGCCAGGAACGGCGCACCGCCGGCTTGCGGATGCGCTTGTCGGAATAGACCATCGGCGCGATGGAGCCGAGCAGCGGGGAAGGATCGGGATCTGCGGCGAAGGGTTCACAGCGGATGAGCCTGCCGTCTTCCACGACGGCGGTATAGGCTCCCCAATGAGCGAGCTGCGGATAACGTTTTATGGACATGGCGATCTCGGGCAACGACAGAGAGTGCAAAAGTTACCTCAGCCGGAGGGCGGATCCCAAGCACAAAATGCGCTAACGGCGCGTCGCCTGCGCTTCCCGCCACGACAAAAAGCCCATATCTGCAACGGCGGCCACAAGTTACGCACGACAGCGCTTGCAGCCCCCGGTTTTTTCCGCAAGACTGAGGAATGTAAGCGATTACCCAGGATGTGTTGACAGATATGGCTACGATAAAGGATGTTGCCAGGCTGGCGGGTGTTTCCGTGGCCACGGTATCCCGCGTGATAAACAATTCCCCCAAGGCCAGCGAAGGCTCGCGCGCTGCGGTGCAGGCCGCCATGGCGCAGCTGCAGTATCACCCCAACGCCAACGCCCGCGCGCTGGCGCAGCAATCGACCGAGACGCTCGGCCTGATCGTCTCCGACGTTTCCGACCCCTTCTTCGGCGCGATGGTGAAAGCGGTCGAACAGGTGGCCTACGCCACCCACAATTTCCTGCTGATTGGCAACGGTTACCATGAGGCCGAGAAAGAGCGCCAGGCGATCGAACAGCTGGTGCGGCACCGCTGCGCCGCGCTGGTGGTGCACGCCAAGCGGCTGACCGATCAGGAGCTCAGCGGTTGGATGCAGCAGATCCCGGGCATGGTGCTGATCAACCGCACGCTGCCGGGCTTCGAGACGCGCTGCGTAGCGCTGGACGACCGCTATGGCGCCTGGCTGGCGACCCGCCACCTGATCCAGCAGGGCCATCAGCGCATCGCCATTATCTGTTCCACCCACCAGATTTCCGACGCCACCGATCGTCTGCAGGGGTATCTCGACGCGCTGCAGGAGCACGGCATCGCGGTGGACGAGAAGCTGATTGCCTATGGCGAGCCGGATGAAGTCGGCGGCGAGCAGGCGATGACCGAACTGCTTGGCCGCGGAAAAAACTTCACCGCCGTCACCTGTTACAACGACCCGATGGCCGCCGGCGCACTCTCGGTGCTGAGCGACAACAGCGTTGACGTGCCGGGGCAAATTTCACTGATTGGTTTTGATGACGTGCTGATTTCACGCTACCTGCGGCCGCGCCTGACCACCATCCGCTACCCGATCGTGGCGATGGCGACCCAGGCGGCGGAGCTGGCGCTGGCGCTGGCCAACCGCCAGCCGCTGCCGGAAATCACCAACATGTTCAGCCCTACGCTGGTGCGGCGCCATTCGGTCGCCAGCATCAACAACGTTTACGAACAGAGTTAATTCGGCGTAAGGATACGGCTCCGCATAGCCGCCGCGCCGGCGAAAATCCCGGGTGAAAAAGCCGCGCAGCCTTGGGCTAACCCTATGCTAGACTGAGCATTATTCGCCACATCGGACGTTGAAAGGGGTTAGCCGCTGATGATCACCATGCTGGATGTTTCCATTCGCGCGGGGGTGTCCAAAGCCACGGTTTCGCGCGTGCTGAATGGCACCGGCCAGGTGAAAAAAAGCACCCGCGAGGCGGTGTTCAGGGCGATGGATGAGCTGGGCTATCGGCCGAATTTTTTGGCGCAGTCGCTGGCGAACAGGAGCTCCAACAGCATCGGCCTGGTGGTCTCCAATTTCGACGGCCCCTACTTTGGCCGCCTGCTGCGCCAGGCCGCCAAGCAAATTGAAGCCAGCGGCAAACACCTGATCGTCACCGACGGCCACGATACGCCGGAGGATGAACTGCAGGCGGTGCAGCTGTTGGCCGATCGCCGCTGCGACGCCATCGTGCTCTATACCCGCTTCATGTCCGAAGACGCGCTGATGAACCTGCTGGAAAAGCTGCCGGTACCGGTGATGGTGATCAATCGCGATCTGCCGCAGGCGCGCGCGCGCTGCGTGTTCTTCGAGCAGCAACAGGCGGCCTTCCATGCGGTGGATTATCTGGTTCGCCAGGGGCATCGCGATATCGCCTGCATTACCGGCCCGATCGCCACGCCGACCGCGCAGGCGCGGCTGGCGGGTTATCAACAGGCACTGGCGCACCATCGCATCGCTTTCGACGACGCCCGCGTCGCTTATGGCGACAATCGCGTGGAGAGCGGTTATCAGGGCGCCCGCCGCTTGCTGGCCAGCGGAACCGCCTTCAGCGCGCTGTTCGCCTGCAATGACGACATGGCGGTCGGCGCGATGAAGGCGCTGCATGAGGGCGGCAAACGCCTGCCGCAGGACGTTTCGCTGTTCGGCTTCGACGACGAACCCAGCGCCGCCTACCTGCAACCCGCCCTCTCCACCGTTTACCTGCCGATCGACAGCATGATTGAAGCCGCCATCAGCCAGGCGTTCCGCTTGATCAACGGTGACAAAGTGCAGCCGTTGGCGCCGTTCACCGGCGAACTGAAACTGCGCGACTCGGTAGCGCCCGGCCCCTACGCCGGTTAATTGCCGCTGGCGCGGACGCTGATTGCGTAGTGCGCCGCATTTCCCTCACTGTGATGTTATCCCTCCGCTGTCTTGGTGCATATTGTACAAACAATAACCCTTACACTATATAGCATATAGACTATATTCGGAGCGCGTCATGTGGCAGGTCGCGACCGTCGAAATATTCGACGCCTGGTTTTTATCGCTGAGTGGCGACCAGCAAAAAAGCATCCTGGCGGGGATTTTCAAACTGCAGGAATTCGGCCCCCAGCTGGCAAGGCCATATGCCGACACGCTGCATTTTCCCGGTTCAATACACCGCATGAAAGAGCTGCGCATTCAACACCGCGGCCACCCGTTTCGGTTTTTTTTCGCCTTCGATCCACAACGGCAGGCGGTGCTGTTGTGCGGTGGCGACAAAACCGGCGACAAGCGTTTCTGCCAGCGCCTGTTGCCCATCGCCGCCAGGGAGTTCTCACATTATCTGGCAACCCAGAGGTAACGCAAATGGCCAAACCTTTATCCCATCGGATCGATAAGCTCGATCCCGCCGTCGTTGCGGCGGCCAGGCAAAAAGCGGACCAAGAAATTTTTGAACTGCGGCTGGCGATGCTGCGGGAAGAGTTGGCGGTTTCGCAGGTCGAGCTGGCGAAGCGGCTTGGCATCAGCCAACCCTCAGTCGCCAACCTGGAAAAACGCGGCAGCGAGATAAAACTGTCTTCGCTTAAACGCTATATAGAAGCCATGGGCGGTACGCTGTCGCTGGATGTCCGACTGCCCAACGGCCAGCACCGCCGCATGACGCTGTGACAGGGCGAGCGGGCCGCCCGATAAGCCGTCAGATCAGTTCCAGCGCGATCAACTCTTCGATGGTCTGGCGGCGGCGGATCAAGCGCGGCTCGCCGTTTTCGAACAGCACTTCCGGCAGCAGCGGGCGGCTGTTGTAGTTGGAAGACATCGACGAACCGTAAGCGCCGGTGTCGTGGAACACCAGATAATCGCCGACCTTCACCGGCGGCAGCTCGCGAGTTTCCACCCCGCCGCCCGCCTGTTGGGTAAAGACGTCACCGGATTCGCACAGCGGCCCGGCGATCACCGTCTCTCGCAGCGGCTGCTGCGCCGTATCGCGGCCATCCGCCGGCAGCAGCGAAATATGGTGATAGCTGCCGTACATCGCCGGCCGCATCAAGTCGTTGAAACCGGCGTCCACCAGCACGAAATGGCGGCTGCCCATGTCTTTCACCGCGCGCACTTCGGCCACCAGCACCCCGGCCTCCGCCATCAGGAAGCGCCCCGGTTCGATCTCCAGGTGCACCGGATGGCCCAGATGGGCGGCGATGCGTTCGCGCGCGCTGTTCCACAGGCCAAAATAGTGTTCGGTATCAATCGCCTCTTCGCCAGACAGGTAAGGGATCGACAAACCGCCGCCGGCGGAAATGGCGCTGATGTCCTGACCGAGCGCGATCACCTGCTGCACCATCGCATCGCAGACGCGCTCCAGATGCTGGTAGTCGACGCCGGAACCTATATGCATATGCACGCCGATCAGCTTCAGCCCATACCGTTGAATTTTTTCCACCGCCTGCGGCAAATCGGCATGCCAAATGCCGTGCTTGCTGTTTTCGCCGCCGGTATTGGTTTTCTGGCTGTGCCCATGGCCGAAACCCGGGTTGATGCGCAGCCACACCGGATGCCCCGCAGATGCCTGGCCAAGCTGCTCCAGCATGTCGATGGACCCGGCGTTAACCGGGATCTTCAGCTCGCTGACGCGCGCCAGCGTAGCCTGATCCAGCACGTCGGCGGTAAACACGATCTCGCTCGGCTCGCCGCCGGGCTGGAAACCGGCCTGCAGCGCGCGTTCAATCTCCCCCAGCGATACCGAGTCCACCTTCACCCCCTGTTCGCGCATCAGGCGCAGAATATGAATGTTCGAACAGGCCTTCTGGGCAAAGCGGATCACGTCGAAACGGCGCAGCTGAGCGATGCGCCGGCTGATGATATCCGCGTCATAGGCCCAAACCGGGCAGCCAAAGCGCTGCGGCAAATCCAGCAGGTTAGCGGCGTTCAGGGCGGTGGAGCTGTCGTTCAACGGGCGAGGCATGATGGTGTTCCCAAAGCGAAAGTGGCGGTTGATATGCCGTCATAGTGCCGCACTCTTGGTCGGTTGAAAAATATCTATTTAGCCGAAGTCTATTCATTTATGATATAGCATTCTCCTTTTATCGAGCCGTCCCATGCATGCGATAACCCTGCGCCAGATTGAAATTTTCCAGGCGGTCATGACCACCGGCAACCTGACCGAGGCGGCCGCGCTGTTGCAAACCTCGCAGCCGACCGTCAGCCGCGAACTGGCGCGCTTCGAAAAACTAATCCAGCTGCAGCTGTTCGATCGGGTGCGCGGCCGTTTATCCCCCACGGTGCAGGGGCTGCGGCTGTTTGAAGAGGTGCAGCGCTCCTATTACGGCCTCGATCGCATCGTCAACGCCGCCGCCGGCATCCGCCAGTTTCAGCAGGCGCAGCTGTCTATCGCCTGCCTGCCGGTTTTCTCCCAATCGCTGCTGCCGGCGGTGTGCAAACCCTTTATCGAGCGCTATCCGGAGGTCAGCTTTAGCGTGATCCCGCAGGAATCGCCGCTGCTGGAAGAGTGGCTGTCGGCGCAGCGTCACGATCTGGGGATGACCGAAAATACCCTGACGCCGGCGGGCACCGAACGGATGACGTTAATGACGTTGAACGAAGTGTGCGTCTTGCCGGCCGGCCACCCGCTGCTGGCGAAAGCCAGGCTGACGCCGCAGGACTTCGCCGGCCAGAACTTTATCAGCCTGTCCAGCACCGACAGCTACCGGCAGCTATTCGATGCCTTGTTCAATGAGCAGAGGGTCGATCGCCGCCTGGTGATGGAAACCCACAGCGCGGCGTCAGTCTGCGCGATGGTGAGAGAAGGGGTCGGGCTGTCGATCGTCAACCCGCTGACGGCGCTCGACTACGCCGGCAACGGCGTACACGTGCGGCCGTTCAGCGTCGAGGTGCCGTTCACCGTCAGCCTGATCCGGCCGCTGCATCGCCCTTCGTCGGCGCTGGTCACGGCCTTTATCGAACATTTGCGCCGCCAGGCGGAGACGCTCCCCGCCCGCCTGGCGGCGGTCATCACACGCTGACCGGGCGCTTGGCGCGGCTGAAGGTCACCAGACACAGCAGCAGCCCCAGCAGAGCGATGCCCGCGGCCGCCAGCGGTACGCTGGTCAGCCCCAGCCCCTGGGCGATCACCACGCCGCCCACCCAGGCACCGATGGCGTTGCCGACGTTAAACGCCGCAATGTTCAGCGTCGAGACCAGATTCGGCGCTTTCTTGCCATAGGTCACTACGTTGATCTGCAGCGCCGGCACCGCGGCAAACGCGGCGGCGGCCCACAGGAACAGGGTCATTTCCGCCGGCACCAGCGAGTGGCTGGTCCAGCTGAACAGCGCGGCGAACAGCGCGATCGTCAGGAAAGTGCAGCTGAGCGTCAGCGCCAGCCGCCAGTCCGCCAGGCGCCCGCCGACAATATTGCCCAGCGTCAGCCCAACGCCCATCAGCAGCAGCGTCCAGCTCACGCCGTGCGCCGACACGCCGGTCACGTCGGTCAGCAGCGGCGCAATGTAGGTGAACAGCGTAAACATCGAGGCGGCGAACGCCACCGTCATCAGCAGCGACAGCCAGATGCCGCCGCCGCGCAGCGCCGCCAGCTCTTTTTTCAGATCGGTCGGGGCCTCATCCTTCAGCGAAGGCAGCTTGCTGTAGAGCGCCAGCAGCGACAGCACGCCAATCACCGCCACCGCCCAGAAGGTGGAACGCCAGCCCAGCGCCTGGCCCAGCGCGGTGCCGAGCGGCACCCCCAGCACGTTGGCCAGCGTCAGGCCGGTAAACATCAACGCCACGGCGGAGGCGCGGCGATTTGGCGCCACCAGATTGGCGGCCACCACCGCGCCGATGCCGAAGAACGCCCCGTGGCAGAGCGCGGTGATGATGCGGGCCAGCATCAGGAAGTCATAGCTGTAACCCAGCGCGCACATGATGTTGCCGATGATGAAGATCCCCATCAGCAGCAGCAGCGTATTTTTGCGCGGCAGCCTGGCGGTCAGCAGCGCCATGATCGGCGCGCCGATCGCCACGCCCAGCGCATAGCCGCTGATCAGCCAGCCGGCCGAGGGGATGGACACCTGCAGATCTCCCGCCACCTCGGGCAACAACCCCATGATGACGAATTCGGTGGTGCCGATGGCAAATGCACTTAATGCCAGTGCGAGCAGAGAAACAGGCATGCGTAACGCTCCCAGTCAACAAGGCCCCGGCGTCAGGCGCGCGGGGCCGATAATAAACAAAGGTAATCCCGGGCAGCCGCCAGGGCTACCCGAAAAAGAAGGGTCAGATTGGGTGTTTCAAGCGGCGGGGCATCCGGTTAACCCTATAATTATTAAGTCTTATTCGCGCTTTTCACGCTACAGAAATAGCATGGTGGCAGGAATGAAAACCAGTGACAAATCTGTGATAGCGCACAAAAAATTCAGGTTGGCGCGCTAAGCGCTTGAATGCGTTAACGATGATAAATGTGTGAAAATGTTGCCGCGGTGTTAACGCTATCAGCGCAGCGTCGCCCGCCAGCCCGGATTGTCGGCGAACCACGCCACCAAAAAGTCCAGCATGGTGCGCAGCGTGGCCGACATCTGGCGGCGCGAGGTATAGATGCCGTAAATGCCCATCGACTGCGGCCGATAATCCGGCAGCAGTTCGATCAGCTCACCGCTGGCCAGCAACGGGGCCGCCGAATAGTAAGGCTGCAGGGAAATGCCCGCCCCCTGCACCGTGCCGGCCATCAGCACCACCGACTCATTGGCGCTCAGGTTGCCGCTGACCGCCACCGCCGACTTGACGCCCTGGGAATCGAAGTGCCACAGGCTTTTGCCGAAGTACGAGTAGGTCAGGCAATTGTGCAGCGCCAAATCCTGCGGATGCCGCGGGGTGCCGTGCGCCGCCAGGTAAGCCGGAGAGGCGCAAACCACCGAAGCGCAGGTGGATAATGGCCGGGCGATCAGATTCGGATCCAGTTCGTTGGTGATACGCAGCGCCAGATCGATACGTTCCTCCACCAGGTTTACCGCCCGGTTATTCATTTGCAAATCGACCGCCACCTGCGGGTGCAGCTTCAGATACTGGGTGACCGCCCCGACCAATGCCGTCTGGCCCAGCGACTGCGAACAGGTGATGCGCAGCAGACCGCGCAGTTCGTCGCTCGGTTCCCCCTCCACCAGGTCAATCTCGCCCGCCAGCGCCAACATCTGGCGGCAGCGCTCCAGCGTGCGCTCCCCGGCGTCGGTCAGGCTAAGCTTACGGGTAGTGCGGTGCAATAAACGCGCCCCGGCCCATTGTTCCATCTGCGCCAGATAGCGGGTCACCATCGCGCGCGACATCTCCAGCGTCTCGGCGGCGGCAATCATGCTGCCGCGATCGACGATGGTGATAAAAACCTCAGCTGCGGTAATGCGATCCATGATTCGTCCGATTTACGCAATGAATAATTGCTCATTATCCGGTTTTTCTATCGCTTTATGCAACCTAACATCTCTACAACATCAATTGACCGCCAAAGGACCCCTGCCCATGTTTAAGAAATCATTACTGACCCTGGCCTTCACCGGCTTCGCCACCCTGAGCGCTTACGCCACCGCGGCCGACGCCCTGACCCTGGAAGTTTATAACCCGGGCGAGAAAAGCGTCTTCCCGGTCTCTTCCGAAATCATCAGCGGCAAACACGAAGTGGCGCTGATCGACGCCCAGTTCCAGCGCAACGACGCCGAAGAACTGGTGAAAAAAATCAGGGCCACCGGCAAAAAACTGACCACGGTCTACATCAGCCATTCAGATCCGGATTTCTACTTCGGGCTGGACGTGATTAAGGCCGCCTTCCCGGACGCGAAAATCATCGCCTCCCCGGGCACCATCAAGGACATCAACGCCACCAAAGACGGCAAAGTCGCCTACTGGGGCCCGATCCTGAAAAACAACGCGCCAACGGCGGTGGTGGTGCCGCAGCCGCTGCAGGGCGACAGCTTCAGCATCGACGGCCAGAAAGTGGAAGTGAAAGGCCTGACCGGCCCGACGCCGGATCGCACCTTCGTGTGGATCCCGTCGCTGAAAGCGGTGGTGGGCGGCGTGGCGGTGGCCGGCGACAACATTCACCCTTGGGTCGCAGACAACCAAACCGCTGAGTCACGTCTGCACTGGCAACAAACGCTGGCAAGCATCCAGGCGCTGAAGCCGCAGGTCGTCGTGCCTGGCCACTTCCTGCCGGGCGCAGCCCAGACGCTGGAATCGGTCAGCTTCACGCAGCAATACCTGACCGCGCTGGAAGGCGAGCTGCCGAAAGCCAAGGATTCCGCCGCGCTGATCGCCGCGATGAAAAAACACTACCCGAACCTCAAGGATGAGTCGAGCCTGGAGCTGAGCGCGAAAGTGCTGAAAGGCGAAATGAAGTGGCCGCAATAAGCGCGCCCTGACCTTATCGAATAAACGATGTACATGCGCCGCGGCCTGATGGCGGCGGCGCATCAAGAGGTATAAAGATGACCGAAACCACTCTGCATTACATTTTCGATCCGCTGTGCGGCTGGTGTTACGGCGCGGCGCCGCTGGTGAAAGCGGCCCAAACCATTCCCGGGCTGACCCTGGCCCTGCACGCCGGCGGCATGATGACCGGCAACAACCGCCGTCAAATCACCGACGAATGGCGCAACTACGTGATCCCGCACGATAAACGTATTGCCGAGCTGACCGGTCAATCCTTTGGCGAAGCCTATTTCAACGGTTTGCTGCGCGATACCACCGCAGTGATGGACTCCGAGCCGCCGATCACCGCCATTCTGGCGGCGGAAAAGCTGGCGGGGCGCGGGCTGGACATGCTGCACCGCATTCAGCAGGCGCATTATCAGGAAGGGCGGCGCATTGCCGACACCCCGGTGCTGGAATCGCTGGCCAAAGAGCTGGGCCTGCCCTCCGCGCCGTTCATCGCCGAAATGCGCTTCAACAGCGGCGCACCGACGGCGCAACACATCGCGGAAAGCCGGGCGTTGCTCGCCAGAGTGCAGGGCCAGGGATTCCCGACCTTTGCCCTGCAGGGCAGCGACGGGCAGCTGCGCCAGCTCCCGGCCGGCAACTATCTGGGCAACGTCGCCGCCTGGAAGGAGCTGCTGGGCGGCGCGGTCGCCTGGGCCTGAGCGCGCATCGGCTCCGGAGCGCTAGCCCCGGAGCCGGTTATTCCACCCGTACGAACCGCCCTTCCGCGCGCACGTTGAACCCGAACCCGCAATCGCCCTCGGTGTGCAGGTCTAGCGCCGCTTCGCTGAACCTCATGGTGACATCGCAGACCATCGCCTCGGCCGGTTCGCGCCGGCGGTAGACCGCTCTGCCGCGCTCGATCGGCAGCGCAGCGCTGAAATCCCCCATGTTCGGGCCGTAATACAGCCCCATCTTCGGCATGAAGTAGCCGGAAAAGTCGATCTGCCAACGCCTGCCCAAGGGCTTAACCGCCACCTCACTCCATACGCCGCGCCCGGCGTATTGCCAGTAAATCCCCGCCGGGCCGGCGGGCTGGGGCCGCTGCGCCAGGCGCTGCCGCAGCGGCCCCAGATTATGTTGCGATTTGCTGTCCTGCGGCGCCAGCCCCAGATAAGCCTGCGCCTTGAGCAGCTCGCCGGCGTGCATCAGCGCCAGCGCCACGTTGTTGTAGGCGGTGGCGGTCGCCTGTGCGCTCAGGCCGCAAAACTCGCTCCAGGCGGCCTGATCGCGAAAGATGTCCGCGGCTTTGGCATAGTCCTGCCGCTGATAGGCGCTTTTTCCCAGCGCGGCGTAGCCCGCCACTTTTTGGCAGTCGGCGGCGATGTCCGGCTCATCGATGTGCGCGCTGGCCTGGGCGCTGGCGAGTGCGCCGCAGGTCAGCAACAGGGAAACCAAAGCCTTCATCACTTGTCCTTTCCGCAAAAATTCGGCGCCAGTATAACCGCCAAGCCCTCCGGCTTCATCCCTCAGCGATATTTCAAACGGTTAGCGAGGTTAAAACTGCTTACAGACGCGGTTTGTTTGTTACTGGCCCGCGGCCCATGCTGAAGAGAATATTGCGCTTTCCTGGAACCTTATGAACGCGACCCCGCTGCAAAAACATGCCGTCTGGCAACTGATTAAACCCTTTTGGGTGTCGGAAGAGAAAAAACGCGCCTGGACGATGCTCATCGCCATCGTCGCGCTGTCGCTCGGGCTGGTGTATATCAGCGTGCTGATCAACCAATGGAACCAGGTGTTCTATGATGCGCTGCAGAACAAGAACTACCCGGTGTTCAAGGCGCAGCTGTGGCGCTTTACCTATCTGGCGCTGATCTTCATCGTGCTGGCGGTCTACAAGGTTTACCTGACGCAGGGGCTGCAAATGCACTGGCGGCGCTGGATGACCGAAAGGTTCATGGGCAAGTGGCTGGCGCACCAGGCTTATTACCATACCGAGCAGCAGCAAATCGTCGATAACCCCGACCAACGCATCGCCGAAGACCTCAACGTGCTGACCCAATACACGCTGTCGCTGTCGCTTGGCCTGCTTTCCAGCCTGGTGACGCTGTTTTCCTTCGTCGATATTTTATGGCACGTCAGCGGCCCGATGACCTTCGTCATCAGCCGGCACGCCGTCACCCTGCCCGGCTATATGGTGTGGTTCGCCTTGCTGTACGCGGCGCTCGGCTCGCTGCTGATTTGGTGGGTCGGCAAACCGCTGGTCATGCTGGGGTTCAATCAGGAGCGTTATGAGGCGAACTTCCGTTTCGGCCTGATCCGCATCCGCGAAAACAACGACGCCATCGCGCTGTATCACGGCGAACCGAGCGAGGCCCAGCAGCTCGGCGGCCGCTTTGAAGCCATCCGCAGCAACTGGTGGGCTATCATGCGCATTACCCGAAGGCTGAACATCGCCAGCAACTTCTACAGCCAGTTCGCCATCGTGTTCCCTTTGCTGGTGGCGGCTCCGCGCTATTTTTCCGGCGCCATTCAGATGGGCGGGCTGATGCAGATCGCCTCGGCCTTTGGCCAGGTGCAGGGCGCGCTGTCGTGGTTTATCGACGCATTCAACGATCTGGCGACCTGGAAAGCCTGCGTCAACCGTCTGGCGGGGTTCAACGCCGCCGTCGACCGGGTACACCATCAGGAGCGCGGCATTCAACTGCAGCCGGAGACGGAGCACGCCCTGGTGCTGGATAATCTCAGCCTGCGCCTGCCCGACGGCCAACCCTTGCTGGCCGCCGCCAGCATCGAGCTGCAGCGCGGCGATCGCCTGCTGATTGTCGGCCCTTCCGGCTGCGGAAAGTCGACGTTGCTGCGCGCCATCGCCGGCATCTGGCCCTACGGTTCCGGCGCCATCGGGCTGGACGATGGCGTCACCGCGCTGTTCCTGCCGCAGCGCAGCTATATTCCGATCGGCACGCTGCGCGAGGCGCTGAGCTACCCGCATCTGGCGGCGGAATACCCCGACGCGCAGCTGATGAAAGTTCTGGAAAATTGCCGGCTGAAGCATCTGCAGCCCTGGCTGGATACGCACGCCAACTGGAGCCACCGCCTGTCGCCGGGCGAACAGCAGCGGCTGGCGTTTGCCCGCGCGCTGCTGATCCGCCCGGACATGCTGTTCCTCGACGAAGCCACCAGCGCGCTGGACGATGAAACCGAACAGCTGATGTACTGCCTGTTGGTGGACGAGCTGCCGCAGGTGACGCTGATCAGCGTAGCGCACCGCAACAGCGTCGCCAAATACCACCAGACCTGTTGGCGTTTCAGCCGCGGCGAGGATCAACCGGCGCGCCTGGCGCAGAGCCCGCTGCCCGCCCTGTCCTGATCTTATCGGGCGCGCTCCGCGCCCGATGCGCCCCAGATGCCGTCGGCCTGCGCGTCTTCACACTTCACCCGGCGCCAGCGAAGCGCCGATGCCGGCGCAAATCGGAAACGAAAGCGCCGCCGCCGGGCGCGGTGACTTTTAGTTCATAAAGCGACCAGGATCACATAATGCGAATTCTTCCTCAGACACGCCGCGATGCCCCGCCCGCCGACCGGGCCCGCTCTTGCCAGTCATCGGCTTCTTCCCTACACTTGCGCGCAGATATCGGTATCTCTGCCGCTACGTAAGCGTTAACGTCAATCAACGCATCACGCCATGCAGCACTGATTGACTGCATGCCCTGGTGCGAGGAACTCATGCCCCAATCCGCTTTGCCCCCTATTTCCGCGGCCCAAAAACGCAGCCGTTTACGGCACCCTTGGTTGCCGATCGTCGGCATCATGTTGATAGCCGCCAATCTGCGCGCCGCATTGACCAGCGTCGGCCCGCTGCTGGAACAAATTCAACGCCAACTTGCGCTGTCGGCCACCGCCGCCGGCCTGCTCAATTCGCTGCCGCTGATCCTGTTCGCCGTGCTGTCCCCGCTGACGCCCAGCCTGGCGAAACGCGTGGGCATCGAACGCACCCTCGGCATCGCCCTGGCGCTGTTGGTGGCCGGTATCCTGCTGCGTTCTTTGCCGCAAAGCGTCATGCTGTGGCTTGGCACCGTGCTGATCGGCGCCGCGATAGCCTTTGCCAACGTCGTGCTGCCCACCCTGGTGAAGCGGGATTTTCCGCAGCGCGCCGCGGCGATGATCGCCGCCTATGCGGCGGTGATGTCACTGGTCGCCGCGACCGCCTCCGGGCTGGCGGTGCCGCTGGCGACGCTGCAGGATCTGGGGTGGCGATTTTCACTGCTGTGCTGGGGCCTGCCGGCGCTTCTGGCGCTGGCTGCCTGGCTGCCGCAGCTGCGCCGGCCAGCGGTCCCCGTCGCCAATGACGCGCAAACCGATCGGCCGATACGCCTTCGCTCCCCTTGGGGCAGCGCGCTGGGCTGGCAGGTGGCGATGTTTATGGGGCTGCAGTCGATCACCTTTTACACCATCATCGGCTGGTTCAGCGCCTTTGCCGCCAGCCACGGCACCTCGCCGCAGCAGGCGGGGTTCGAGCTGTTTGTCTATCAGGTGGTCGCCATCGCCGCCAACTTCGTGATGGTATTTCTTCTGCCGCGCGCACGCGATCAGCGCGCGATAGCCTTGTGCAGCTCGCTGCTGATTTTTATCGGCGTCGGGGGATTGTTGCTGTTTCCTGGCCATTCGCTGGCGTGGCTGATTTTCGCCGGTTTGGGTGCGGGAAGCTCGCTGGTGCTCGCGCTGTCGTTCTTTGGCCTGCGTAGCCAACATCATCAGCAGGCTACCCTGCTGTCGGGCATGGCGCAGTCGGTCGGTTATCTGCTGGCGGCGCTGGGGCCGACGCTGTTCGGCCTGCTGCACGACCTTACCCAAGGCTGGCGCTTGCCGCTGGCGGTGCTGCTGTGTCTGACACTATTGCAAATGCTGTTCGGCGTGCTCGCCGGACGCAACCGCGTTATCCGTTAAGGTTGCGGGTCTTCCGGCAGCGGCGATCTCTCATCCTGCCAGAGATCCTCAATGAAGGCGCGCTGCGCGCTGCTCAATTGCCAGGACGGCGGGATTTTCGGCGGGGTACAGCGCGGTACCTCTTCGCGATCCTTAACCTGTTTTTTATCCATACGTCAATTACCTACCCAGTCAGCATCCAATAAATCACCGCGGCGACCATAAGCCAGAACACCCCACAGCCGATGAAGACGCACAACCACGCCTTACGCTTGATGTTTGCCTGATCCTTGCTTACCACGTCGCTTACCACCAATAGATTAAACTGATTGAAATATGATTATTGATCTATTTAAACGATCAATAAAGTAGTTTATTCCTATGGCATTTAAAAAAGATCATGCTACTCATGCGCCTGCTATCGAATGCGCAAGGGTAAAAACGTCAAGAAAGGTGATGTTATTAGCCGGAATGATGCGTGAATTGATGGACAGATGAGCAGTGTGCCACAGCTGGAGGGGATAAAATTAAACCATTGGTAAATAATAAACATTCAACAAGTTTATCAATGTTAAGGCAAATCGGCAGAACCCCGATCCTATTCTCTCAGTTATTTCAGCGTTATATTCCGGTAACGGGAACGGCGAAACCAGCCCGCGATTTGCGGGCCGCTGATGCCGCCCGCAGGCCGCGAATTAATCGATTTGCTTAATGGAGTCCCGGCTGGCGCGTTCGCGGTCACTGCCGGTCAACTCGCTCAGGTGGCCGGCGCGCATCTCCAGCAACCGATCGGCATGCTCGAAGTAGTGATCGTCGTGGCTGATGGCCAATACCGTTTTGCCCAGCTCGCGCAGCAGCGGCAATAATTCGCGATAGAAAATACGCCGGAACTGCGGGTCCTGATCCGCGGCCCATTCATCCAACAGCAAAATGTCGCGCTGTTCCGCTACCGCCAGCAGCAGCGCCAGACGCTTGCGCTGCCCCTGCGAAAGCTGCGGGTTGGTAACCCGATCGCCCGCAAATTCCAGTTTGCTTTTCATCTTGAGCCGCTCGAGCCAAAGAGAGACCAACGCGGCATCCGGCGCTTCGCCCTCCGGGCCCAATACATGATGAAACTGATGGAAATCGGTAAATATTGCGGAGAAAAGGCGGCGATAATCATGCATGTCGGCCGGCGCCTGCGGCACGCCATCCAGCAAAATCTGGCCGCCGACCGGCTGATACAAACCGGTCAACAGCATCGCCAGCGTCGACTTCCCACTGCCGTTGCCGCCGATCAGAAAGACCAGTTCCCCACGCTGCAGCCGCAGGTTAATCGGCCCCACGGCAAACCCCGGCTGCTGCTCCGTCTCGCCATAGCGGAAGGAAACCTCACGCAGCTCCAGCGTTTGCCAGGGTTTGGCGACCGCCACGGGAAATTCCGGTTGATAGTCGGCCAGCCGCAGAGCCTTGACCTTATTGAAAGCCACCTCGGCGCTGACCAGCGTCGGGAATGCGCCCACCGCCTGCAGCAGCGGCGTGCGCAGGAACAGCAACGTCAGCGAGTAGGTGGCGGCCACCGCGGTATCTGCCCACCCCAGGCTGTTGGCCATGTAGAAAACCAGGCCAATGGCGCCCAGCATCATGATATTTGACCAGTTCACCGCGCTGAGATGGAAAGTGTCGGCGCGAATGATGTGGTAGCGATAGTCTTCGGCATCGGGTCGATAGGCCCGCTGATACAGCGCCTGGGCGCGGCTGCGGTTCAACGCCAGCTCTTTGCGGCCGTCGATCGCCGATTCATAGTGCTGGTACAGACGCTCTTCCGCCTCGCGCACGCTGGTCAGGTGGCGATAGACCCGCGCCACCAGAAACCCGCTGCCAAAAATCGTCACCGCCACCCAAACCGCCGTCACCGCCAGCATTTGCGGTGACAGCCAGCCCAGATACATCGCCGAGCCCAGCGTCAGTATCACGCCCTGCACCAGCTCAGGCAGGCGCACGAAGGCGATGGTGATATTGCGAATATCGCTGGACAGGCTGGCCAGCAGCGAAGCGCTGCCCAACCGCTCGATGCGCTCGATGTCGGTATCCAGGATCTGCTTCACCAATTGCCCGCGCAGGCGAAAGACAAAATGGTGGCCCAGCGTGGTTAACGCCAGCTGTGATCCCAGCGTCACCGCCATCAACAGCGCCAGCAGCGCCAGAAACTCAGGCAGCACGGTGAGCGGGTTGCCGGCCACCGCCATCAACCGCAGATTGATAAACGCGATGATGCCGATGCCCAGCGCGGCACTGACCATGGTCAACGCCATTACCGCCAAAAACGGCCAGCGATACTGGCGATACACCACCCGTAACAGCTCCATGAAAAACCCCCTGAAATCTTGAGATGGCTGGCATTGTAAGCGGCGCGAGATCGATATCAACAGTAATTCTCATTTTGCCGCCGCTCTGCGGGAAGCGCGCAGGCCAGAACGGCACGCCACGGAAACCGCGGCCGGCCGGCTGGTATTAAGGTTAATTTAAATAGGTCACAGCCAAATAATACAGGGGAATAATGAATTAATTAAAGATCCCAAAATCAATCATAAAGTATTCACTATGAAAATGAAAAATCACAAAGTATATAAATACCTCAGTGATTTAAAAACGGAGCGGTTTCATTTTCTTTGCCGCGCCTAATCATTCAATGCTTTAATAAACCCCACCCGTGCAACCAGCCCGCCTTCAATATCCAGGTGTTTAACATGAAGAAAAGGAAATTTCTCAGCCCGATTGAAATTGAACAGCTTATCTCAGCGGTTCATGAGGGTAAAAACAGTATTCGCGACCGCTGCCTGTTACTGATGTGTTTTATTCATGGCCTGCGGGTCAGCGAGCTGCGCTCATTGCGTTTGCAGGATATTGATCTGACCACCAATCGGGTGCATATATCCCGCCTGAAAAATGGTTTCTCCGTTCAACATCCGATACAACCCCGGGAGCGCCAGGCGCTGCAGCAGTGGCTCGGCCAACGCCCCGGTTATCGGGAAGCCGACAGCCAATGGCTGTTTCTATCCCGCCACGGCGGGAAAATATCACGGCAGCAGCTGTATCGGTTAATGAGAATGTATGGAGAAATGGCCGGTATCAGCGTTCAGGTGCATCCTCATATGTTACGCCACTCTTGCGGTTATGCCCTCGCGGACGGGGGCGTCGATACCCGTTTGATTCAGGATTATCTGGGGCACAAAAACATTCAGAATACGGTTATTTATACCGCCGCCAACGTGGAACGTTTCCGCATTATCAATATTTAATCGCCTTCAAATTAATTCATATCGATTAAATACGGCTGAAGGCGAATTAACCGCCTTCAGATCCGGCCTATTTTATGCGTTATTCATGGCGCCGGGAGCCTTGCGGCCACTCCCCGGCAAACTGCCGGGCAATCTTGCCGTGCAGAGAAAACAGTTCGCTATCGTTGGTCACTTGAAGTTTGCGCATGGCGCTGCATTTATGCGCACTGATCGTTTTGATGCTGCGGCGCTGCAGCTCGGCGATTTGCCGCAGGCTCATGCCGTTGAACAGAGAAACCAGGACATCGCTTTCACAACGGGTCAGCTCGCGCATAAAGGCGGTTTCACCGCCGGCGGTGCGGGCGAGACAGGCGCCGATTTGTGGGCTCAATACCCGTTCACCGCTCAACACCCGATTGAAAAACTCGGCCACCAGCGGCAAGGGATCATCTCGCGCGACAATGCTGATCCTGGGCTGGCTCAATAGCGGCCCCAGCGTTTCGGCGCTTTGGCTGCGGGTATAAACCACCGCGCTGAGCGCCGGCAACTGAGCGCACAGGTTAAGCAAAATGTCTCGCCCCTGGGCGGCGGTCTCATCCACGCCGCACAGCTCGGCTATCAGCACCTCGGCCCGTTGGTAAATGATCCCTTCAGCGACCTCCCCCATGCTGGTTTCCTGCACCACGATCCGGCCCGGGGTAGAGAGCGTCCCCATAAAGCTCGCCAACCCATCCAGCGTTAATGGGCAACGATCCATCAATGCTATATTTAACCGCTGATGACGTAAAAAATGCATGTGCTGCTCCTGTATTCCTTCTCTCCCGATACCTTAGGCACGCCCGCAGGCGTGCTTAACGAACAAAGGACGGGCCATTCATGGCCATCCATTTTCCCTGAAGATACAGCTCGCCATCATTGCGAAAACCCAGTTTCAACATGGCGTTACGCTTATGCGTGCTGACGGTGCGGATATCGCGACACAGCGTCAGGGCCACGTTGGTCACACTCTTGCCGGAAAACAGCTGGGTCAACACGTCCAGCTCCCGCGCCGTCAGGGGCTTGCTTGCGGCGGCGTCGTGCAGGTGACGCTGGCGGATCCGGTGGCTAAAGCTGCGCTTTCCGGTCAATACCTGCTGCACGCAGTGCACCAGAGCGATAGCCGGCTCTTGTTTTAGCATCAGCCCGCGAATGCCGGAGGCGATGAGCTGCCTCAGCACTCTGGGTTCATCCAGCGCCGTGCAAACCAGCAATGCGGTATGGGGCGACCCCGCCTGCACCTCAGCGATCAGGCGCAAGCCATCCAGCACCGACTCCGACTTGCCGCACAGCTCCATGATCAGCAGCTGAGGCTGATATTTGGCTAACGCCAGCCTCAGCTCGGCAAGACTTCCTGCCTGCTGGATGCCATCCCGGCGATAGCCGCAGGATTCTACCAACCGATTGTTTATCCCCAACGCGGTGATTGGGCAGGGTTCCATAATAATTGCGGTTCTATTTTTCTTTTCATATACAGGGACTGAATCTGTGATAGTGCCGTGTTGATCATTGATGTTCATATCATCACCTTGATGCCGGCAGCATGCCTCCTCAGGAAAAGTATTGACGCCAGAAAAAGCATGATCGGGGCATGCCGGCTTTCAGCGCCGGCCGTTGAGAGAACAAAGCGTCAAAGCTCGCTATTCATAGACGAAGGTAATTTGCATCGCGCCCTCTATCGTGCCGGGCGTAGCGCCGCCGTGAGTGCTGTATGCGCGGGCCCGCAGGTTGAATTTGGCCTCGTGCGACGGGCGATCGACGGATTGAACCATGCTCTTGCCGTTGCCCAGATTGTCCCCATTTTGGTTTTGCAATTCGATCTGCACCCTGACCGAGGTGCCGACGCTTTTATATAAGCCGGCGTTTTCATCGGCCGCCGTGCCGCTAAAGGTCGCCTTCGCCGAGGTGGTGGTGGCCGGGCAGTTTTTCAGCGTCAGCGGAAACTCAATCCAGCCGCTGGCGGAGCCGGAGGTCGCCAAAGTGGCGGCGGAAATATTGTCGCCCAGGTTGACCTGTATATTGCTGTTTGCCGCATCCACCTCGCAGGCTCCCGCTTTGATGTTGCCGCTTATCTGCAGCTTTGCCGCCAACGCCGGCAACCCCGCCTGCAATAGCCCGGCCAGCACCAGCACCCGGCTTATTCCGCTACATCCATTAAACATATCGCTCTCCTTTCCATGAGGATAAATTGACTCGTCGCCATCAAAACCCGGTTATTCGATTTCCGCCTGAATAGTCGCCGTGGCATTGAATGTGCCCACGGCCGGCGCCTGGCCGGTGGTGTTGATGGGGTACAGGCTGATGCGCGTGCTGCCGGTTTGGCCCGGGTAGTTAAAATCGACCGGCAGGCGCCCGCTTTGCGGCGAAACGGCCTTGCCAAGCCGATCTTCAATCATCACCCCGATGCTGCCGTTGCTGGTCTTTAACGCCACCGGCATGTTGGCGTCGGCCTCGCCGCGGAAGGACAGGCTCACCCTGACGCCGGCGGAAATGTTGCGGCAGGCCAGGGTCAATTCTTTTTGATGCGGTGTGAATCCAGGCGGCATCTGCCCCTTGGTCTTGAAGCCGGTGGCGAGAATATCGCCAAAGTCCACCACCACCGTCTGCGGGCTGATTTCACAGCTTTGCGGCACCGTCACTATGCCGCTCATGGTGACCACGGAAACCGGGATCGTGCTGCTGACCCCATTGATGACCGAGACGTAGCTCTCCACCAGCCTGGTGTTGGGAATGATGGTCTGGCCGACGAAAGGCTTGCGGAAATACAGATGGATCCGCCCCCTGGCGCCGCTGCTATAGGGCGCGCTGGCACAGCTCTCGCCGGGCTGCAGTTCTGTTTTCCGGTTTGACACGTTGCTGAACGGGGTCGGGATGTATTGCCGCAGGTTGCCGCCAACATAAACCTCGCTGGCCACCGCCAGATACTCGTTCAACGCATAGTACGTCAGCGGCCCGATCGGCAGGCCGCCCCCTCCCAGGCTTGGCTTGGCGGAAACGTAGGAGGCCGTGCGGCTGCGGCATTCACACTGCACATCATAGTTTTCGGTCATGTTCCAGTTATTGCCGGCGGCGTCGGGGATCACTATGCCGGTCACGTTCTGCGCCGGATCTTCCAGCCTCGGGGCGAACACGAATGAAAACGGATGCGTCCCCGCCGTCGGCCAGCATTGGCCAGGCGCCGCCTGCACCTGCGGAGCGCTCAGGATTGCGGTGAACAGCACGCCGCTGGCCAGCGCGGCCCGTTGAGTTAATTTCCCTATTGTCATCACATGCCCCTTATAAACACTGTCCGTTGAGCAGGCGAATGCCGCCGCTCTCGGGCTGATTGGCCAATTGATAGCCGACCTGACACTGCCGAGCCGCGTCATTGCCCCACTTAACCTGCAGCTGACCGCTTTCGGCCATTCCCGACAGGTAAACCTGCCCGCCGTCGCCGACGATGCCCGCACTGTCGCCAGAGGCATTGAGAACGCTGACCGTGGCGCCAAAAGGCACCGGGCTGCCGCTGCGCGTCAGCAGCGTCATCAATACGCGCTGGCCGACGTTAGGGTTGAAACTGGCGCGCACCACCGCCCCGCGGGTGGGGATCACCGTTTGGCTGCTGAGCGTCATATCCACATCGTCGGCGAAGGATTCTCCGTCCAGCCCTACGACGTTGCGGCGGTAAGGCGTCAGATAAGGCACCACCGCATAACCGCGCCAGTCGGTACTCACGCCGGTCTGGTTCAACACGCTGACCCCGGCGGCGCCCGGCGCCTGAACCAGCGCCACCGTATCGCCCAGCGACTGCGACAGCGTGACGCCGTTTTCATGCACCAGCACCCCGCCCTGAATGCCGTAGTTCACCTGCTGGCGATGGCGGTCGTAGCCGTAACCCAGGTTCAGCTCAGCCAGGGGCCCCTTGTAATCGGTCTGAATGCTGCCGTTGGCCCCCTGCCCTTTGCCGGTATAGCCCTGGCTGATGCTGTAGTTCAGGTTGTTGCCTGCCAGCGCGCTGCCGCTCAAACCGAGGTTATTGCTGGTGGCGCCGTTGCGGCTGCTGTTCATGTTGTAGGTGGCGTAACTGCCCGGCAGCCATTTGCTCAGCGGCACGCTGACGTTGAACGCCACAATATGGTCGCGGACGTGGTTGCGATCGCCGTTGTTGTCATAGCCGTTTTGGCTGAAGGTGTAATTCAGGCCGTAGCTGATGCTTTCCCAATTGTTGTTGTAGCTGACGCTCGCCGACTGGGAACGGCGGTTGTCATTCCAGTAGTCTTCGTTAAACAGGCTGAGCGACAGCGTGCCGCCGGCCTCCCACAGGCCCTGGCTCAGGGTAAGTTCGGCGCGGCTTTTCTTGTGATCGTTATAGACGGCGTTGCCGCCGTAGCTTTCCAGCGCCTCTTGCAGGGTATAGAAGCCGCGCGTGGAATAGCGGTAGCTCGCCAGGCTGAAGTTAGTGCCGGTTTCGATAAAGTTTTTGCCGTAACGCAGGCGCCATGACTGCCCCTGCTCCTTGGGCTGGGTTTCCGGTTTGGTCCAGGCCTGGGTAACGTCGCTGGACATCGCCCCGAACGCACCCAGGTTTTGCCCCCAGCCCAGCGCCAAGGCCTGATATTTGCTGGCGGCCTGTACGCCGCCATATACCGTCGCGCCCCACGGCAGGCCATAGATGCCCGTGGCCTGGCTAAAGGGATGCTCGTCGACGCCTCCGCCGTAGGAACGGTATTTCCCGCTGGTCAGGCTGTATTTGAAACGGCCCTCGCGCTGCAATACCGGCACCACGGCGTAAGGCACCACAAAGTTTTGCTCCTGGCCGTCGGCTTCGCGCACGCTAACGTTCAGGTCGCCGCTGCCGCCGGTGGGGTAAAGGTCGGTGATTTCAAACGCCCCTGGCGGCACATAGCTTTGATAGATAACGTAGCCGTTCTGGCGAATGACGATCTGGGCGTTGCTGCGCGCGATCCCGCGCACCACCGGCGAATATCCTTTCATGCTGTCCGGCAGGATCTCATCTTCCGAAGCCAGCTGGCCGCCGCGGAACTGCACGCTGTCGAATACGTCGCTGGCGGTGGCGCTGTCGCCCAGGGTCAGGCGGCTTTGCAACGCAACGATATCGCGCTGCAGGTAGGTATTAATCGAACGCCATGATGAATTACCGCCACTATATTGATTCCATACCGAATAATTGCGCAGACGCCAGGCGCCCCAGTTAATGCCCGAACGCAGGTTAAGGTAATAGTTGTTATTGTCCTGCCCTTTGCTTTCGCGCACCTGGCTGTTGGCGCCGGTGAAGTTATAGTTGACCAGCAACGCCGGCACGCCGGCGTCCCACTGCTCGGGCGGGACATAGTCGCGCGCATTGGTTTTCAGCGCGGCCTGGGGAATGCTCAGGTTGAGCCGCAGCTGGTTGAACTGAAAGATGGCGGATGCCTGCGGGATGCTCTGCGCCAGATTGACGCAGGTATCCGCGCCGTCGATGGCGGGGAATGACGCGATCCTTACCCCCAGCTCGGCCAGCTTCGCGGCGCTCAGGCAAGGTTGCAGCGTCTGTTTTCCTGCCGCGTCCCGCAACAGCCTGAAATCAATGTCCAGGGTGTCTATCGGCTGACCGTTGAGATAAAGATCGACCCGGTAGGTGCCCGGAGCCTGGCTGCTGTTCCCTTCAAAAACGGAAAGATCGGCGCCGCGCAATGCCGGGTTGTCAATTTCCAGCAGCGCCGGGTTAAAATAATCGCTCGCATGCGCCGTACTGACGACATTCAGCAGCAACAACGCCTGGCAAGATATCAGGTATAGCAAAAACGGCCTCGGTTTCCGCAGACCAATACAATCCGGGTTATTCATCCTTTTAACTCCCTGTCCCGATCGTGTCGCCCGCCTAAACGTCGGCAAGCCGTATCCCTGCTCCGCCATCAAACGGAGCTACAACATCCTGGCAACGCCCGCTTATAGAGTGCTGGTAAAGGTTTGGCCGGTACCGCCGTAATCGTTGATGATTTGCCAGCTCAGGCTTCCGCCCGCGCCGCTGCCGGCCGGCAGGGGAAAGCTGGCGGTGGCCTGCGGCGCGACCATGGTGCTGCCGGCAACGGCGCTGCCGTTGAGTTTCAAATTAAAGAAGGTGAGGTAATAAGGTGACGGATTGCTCACCTGCAGGCGATTGCCGCTGCGCCGCCAGGCCAGCTTGCCGACCGCCTCTTCCAGATTGCCGGACAGCCCCTGAGGGCGATAAATCAGTTTGATGCGCGTCTTGATGGCGATCTGCAGCGTATTGTCTTTTTTCTCCACGGAAGGAATGGCCTTTACGTTCAGCCAATACAGCGATTCTTTGTCCGCCGGCAAATTGCCGCCCGCACGCACTACCCGCAGCAGATTGTTTTGCCCGCCATCCAATCTAAACAGCGGCGGGGTGATGATGAAAGGCGCCTTGGCGCTGTCGCCCTCTTGCGCATCCACCCAGGACTGAATCAGATAAGGCACGGCGTCCGGGTTATTGATGCTCAGCGCCGACTCTTTCTTGGCGCCGTCATAAATCAGGCGAGTGCCCCCCACCACCACGCCAGCCTGTACCTGGCTCCAGCACATCATCATCAACGCTGCGGCCAGCGTGAAATATCCTGCTTTCATTTTGTTTTCTGCCCCATCGTCTATGCGTAAAGAGCCAGAGACATGCCTCTCTGGCTCCGTTAGCCAATTACCTTGTTACGATGACCTGACGGCCTTACTGATAAACGATCGTGAAGTTGGCGGTGGCGTTGGCGCTACCGGCGCTGACGGTGTCATAGGCGTAGTAGCGGGCAACGAAGCCCAGGACGTTGTCTTGATTTTCTGCCAGTGAATACTGACGGGAATCGTTACCGATGTTGATCACGTTGCTGGCATCGTCCAGAAGCTGTACGCCGATGCCTTTTGCTTTATCCGCGTCAGCGGTCAAGGCCAGCAGTCCTGATTGCCCCTGGATCTGGGTGCCGTCAAAACGGACGATGGCGCCGGAAACGGTGTTAGGGCAGTTTTTCAGCACCAGGTTGAAGGCTTTGGCGCCCGCGGTTTTGGACGCGGTAAAGGCATCTTTGGCGATTTTGCCCAGCACAATCTGCTTGTTCTGCGAATCGGCGTCTACGGTACAAGATTCTTCAGTAATAGAACCCGTAATATTCAGGGCGCCATCGGCGGCGAATACGGCAGGGGTAAATGCAGATGCGCTCAATACGGCCAGGGCCAATAAATTCTTTTTCATCCTACTTTCCTTTAAAAGGTATGCAAATATGCATTGGTTTATTTCCGACATAACCCTATGTCACTCCTTTTATTTAGCTCGACAGTCAGGACACCCTCTTCGACAATAATTATTAATTGCCGTGAGTTCATTCATCCAAACGATTCATTTTGAGCTAAAGTGACTCCTTTGGTTTTTTAAACCAACGCACAGCTAGTTTTTAGAATTTAATTCTCAGGATGGCAATTATTAAGCTTGATTAGCGTTTAAAAAAACCGGAGTTTCGGCGCGGGAGTTATTGGCGGACGGAAATGGAATAAGATAATACTTAGAGCCAACGGGGCTGTCATTGAAAAAAACACCGCTACCCACTTGATTTAAATGAAAAATAATGAATGATTAAGAAAGCGCTGATACGACTATTGACATTGGTTTTACTCATCCTTAGAGTATGTTTCAGTTTAGCTCAAAGTGACTCCTTCAGGTTATTAACTTAAAGTTTACTTACCAGATTTCCTTAAACCTCTGAGCGTTGCTGGCGGTATAAATAACGGTATTCTGAATATTCCTATGCCCCAGATAATCCTGAATCAACCGCGTATCAATGCCTTTGTCCGCCAGGGCGAACCCACAGCCGTGGCGCAGCATATGCGGATGCGCATTGACCTCCAGCCCGGCTTCCTTGCTGTAATTGCGAATCAGCCAGTAAATGCGCTGCCGCGACAAACGTCCGCCGCGGTTTGAGAGGAATAACCATTCCCCATCGGCCCCACGATGCTGTTTACGTTTATCCAGCCAACGCCGCAGGCACTGCCTTTCGCGCAGATATAACGGATGCACGGTGGAAAAACCGTTTTTCAAGCGGTGAACATAAATATTGCCGCCTTCAAGATCGATATCCGACAAACGCCATCCGCCGATCTCACTTGCGCGGCAGCCATGAATAAAACACATGTAAATCAAACAATAATCGCGTTCTGGATTCTTTCCTTGCAGCGTAACCTCAAGCAGCCGCTCCACTTCGGAAGGCGTCAGATGTTTACGATTGGACATGCTACCTCGATAACTTGATCAGAAAAATGTGGCTGTCATTTTCCTTTTACATCACCACAATGGATACCCGGAGCGCGCTCCGGTTTACGGACGGGTTCCTGCATCCTGCGCGGAGTATAGCGGAATTGCCGGAGGTGAACAGCCCGGCTGCGGCGCTATTCCCCGCCTGAAATCAAGCCGTTTGCCGGTAATGAAAATGGCGCAACGCTAACGTTTTCAAAATGAACGCGCGGGTAATCGCTTCGAAAAAGTTAATATCAGCGCTCCGCCTGACGGGTTATTCGCCCTCACCGCGGCCATTTAAACCACAAAAAAAAGAATAATCTTAATCGCTGTGCCGATGCTATAAGGCCGCAGGCAGCCTTTGGCATTAACGCGTTTAGATAAAATGAAGGGGCCATTTCAGGAAGGGATTTCACATCGCGTTTGCCGGCGCCGGGATAAAACGCCCGGAGCCTGGCATCAATACATTATTGCAGGGCCATGTAACGGCACAGTTCGCCCAATGTCATATCCGGCTGCTCGAGAAACAGCTCGGCGTTTAACGCAATGCCAAACTCTCGTTTGGCCAATAACATCAGCTCCACATAATCCAGGCTATCCAGACCCAGCTGCAGCAGCGATATATCCGCCGACAGCGAGGCCGGCTCCAGTTCTCTGGCCTCATACAGCAGCGCGCAAACTTTTTCATACAGCATTCGATACTTTTCCATTATCACTCCTGGTTATCAATCTCATGTTTGCCGAAGACCAGCGCCGCGTTCGCCCCGCCAAAACCAAAGCTGAGGTTCATGACGTTCCGCAGGCGGCCGGGGCGGTGCCCCTGGCTGATATAGTCGAGATCGCAGGCCGGATCGGCCTCATGCAGATGGCAGGTGGCCGGCATTATTTGCTGCTGCAGCGCCAACAGGCAGATGATGGACTCAAAGCTGCCGGAGGCGCCGATCAGATGGCCGGTAAAGGATTTGGTGCTGGAGAGCGGCGTGCGGTAGGCATCCCGGCCCAGCGCCAGCTTGATGGCCTCGGTTTCGTTCAGGTCATTGAGCGGCGTTGAAGTGCCGTGCGCATTGATATAGTCAATCTGGTGGCTGCGCAGCCCGGCCTGTCTCAGCGCCCGCCGTATGCTGTGCACCCTGGCCTGTTTATCCTCCGCCGGCGCGGTAAGATCAAAGGCATCCGAACAGCTGCCGTAGCCTTTGATTTCGCCCAGTATTGTCGCGCCGCGCGCCACAGCGGCCTCACGTTCTTCCAGGCACAGCACCGCTGCGCCTTCCGCCAGCACGAAGCCATTGCGATCGCGGCTGAACGGGCAGCTGGCTTTCGTGATGTCCTGTTGCTCATGGGTCAGCATGCGCAACACGTCAATATTCCAGATGGCGCCATTACCGCTCAGCGACTCTGCGCCGCCGGCCAGCATCATCGAGGCCCGCCCCCAGCGGATAATCTCGAACGCGTCGCCAATGGCGATACTGCCGCTCGCGCAGGCCGCCGCCGGCGAATTCTGGTATCCGCGTAAACACCAGCGCTGGCTGCAGATCGCCGTCGCAATATTGGGCATCGAGTGGAAAGCGCCAAACAGGCGACCCAATCCGGATTGCAGGTAATCCGCATTATTGAGCGACGCTTCGTCCTGCCCCCCCCACCCGCTGCCGATAATGACGCCGCACTCCAGCGCAGGGTAAACCTCGGTCGGCCCAACCGCCGTCGGGGGAAACGCCATCTCGACTGCCTCGCTCGCCGCGGCCAACGCCAATCGGGCAAAGCGCGGCAGCCGGCGGCGGAGGGATTGCGCAACCCCCTCCAGGGGCGGTTCCTGATCCATCAGCGCAAAAAAACGCGCGCGGATCCCCGCCGCCGATTTATCGTGATAACGGTACGCCAGACGATATTCCATCATCGCCTGCCAGTTTTGCTGCACATTCATGCCCAGGGCCGTGACCGCGCCGTAGCCGGTCACCACCACCCGTTTCGGCTGCATTTGCTTATTCATGATCCTCCCTTGTTTCTCGATCGCCCGGGGCAGCGCCGCCCAGCGCCAGCCAAAGCTGCATGGTGGCGTTCAGATAGCGGTACTGCAGCTGCGACAGCGCGTTTTCGCTCAGCAGCAGGCTGTCCTGGGCATCCAGCAGCGTCTGCAGCGACACGGCGCCGGCGCGATACTGGCGCTGGGCTAAAAACACCGCCTGCCGACTCATCGCCAGCAGCTGCCGCTGATTGCCGATTTGCCGCTGTGCGTCCAGGCGCTGCGCCATGGCGTTATCCACGTCCGCCAGGGCGCGATAGACCGCATCGCGAAACTGGATTTCCGCCTGCTGCGCCTGCAGCAACGCTTTTTCACCGGTCAGCTGCGCCTTGCGCCACTCGATAAACGGCAGCGCCAGCGCCACCCCCAGCGAGCGCGTCGGGTCGCCGAACCATTGCCGGAACGCCTGGCTGCCGGCATCAAGAACGGCATTCAAACTCAGCGTCGGATAAAAACTCAGGCTGGCCAGCTCGGCGCCCGCCAGCGCGGCGCGCAATCGGCGCTCTGCCGCCTGCACGTCCGGCCGCTGCGCAATCACCGCCACCGGTTGACGTTGAACGATCGCCACGCTTTCGATAACCAATGAACGGCGCTCCCAACGCCGCGCCAACGGCGACTGCCCGAATAGCAGCGCCAAAGCGTTGCGCGCGGCCTCCCGCTGCTGCCGCAGATCGGACAGCTGATTTTCTCGCTCCAGCAGCCGCTGCCGGGCCTGCAGCAGCTCAAACTGGCCGACATCGCCGGCGGCATGGCGCGCGCTCGCCAATTGCAACGTGCCTTGCGCGATCGTCAGCGCCGCCTGCAGATTGTCGATTCGCTGATTGAAGTCCGCCAGCTGCCAATAAAGCCGGGCGCCGGTGCCGATCAACACCAGCGCGGTGTTTTGCCGATCCAGTGCCGACGCCGCGGCCAGCCATGCGGCCTGTTCACGGGCGCGCGCCAGCTTGCCCCACAGATCCAGCTCATAGCTCAGGGACAGCGAGCCCCGATAGCTCTCCTGCGAGCGCCCGGCGCGGCGTAACGTCCGGCTGTTGCTGCCGCTCAGGCTCGCCGTGGCGTCCGGCGTCACGTTGCCGTTCACTAATCCGGCATCCAGCAGGGCCATGCGCAGCTGCAGCCCGGCCAGCGCCAGATCCTGATTGTTCGCCAGCACGCCGCCAATCAAGGCCGACAGCTGAGGATCGTTGAAATTGTCCCACCATGCGGCCCCGCTGCGCGGCACGCCGCCGGCCTGGTCGGCGAGTCGCCAATGCTGCGGCAACGCCGCCTGCGATTGCGCCGCCCCTGGATGCGAGCGCCCGCCGCAGCCGCCGAGCATCACTATGGCCAGCAGCAAAATTAAGCCTCTGTTCATTCGCGCGCCAGCGCCTCCACCGGCTGCAGGCGCGCTGCGGTGCGCGCCGGAAAAAAACCAAACCCGATGCCAATCAGCGCCGAGAAACCGCAGGCCAGCAGCAGGGGCGGCCAGGTGAACACCATCACCATTTGCGGCGCCAGCCAGGCCAATGCCAGGCTGACCAAGGCGGAACAGGCAATGCCCAGCGCGCCGCCCAGGCAGCAGATCACCACCGCTTCGATCAGAAACTGGCGCATGATGTCGCGTTCTCTGGCGCCGGCCGCCAGCCGGATGCCTATCTCATGGGTGCGTTCGGTCACCGAAACCAGCATGATGTTCATGACGCCGACCCCGCCGACCAGCAGGGAAATGCCTGCAATCGCGGTGATCAGCCAGGTCATGGAATCTGAAGCGCGTTGTATCGCCTGGGTCATCTGGTCGTCGGTCAGGATGAAGAAATCCCGCCGGCCGTGTTCCAGCATCAGCCGTTGCGTTGCGGCGCGTTGGGCATCGGCCAGGGAAGCCCCTGCGCTTACCCGCAGCACGATCGACTCCAGCGGCGCGTCGCCCGCGATGCGGGCGCTTAGCGAGCCATAAGGCAGCCAGGCCAGCGGCTGAGCGCCGGCATAGCCGGCCCCGCGGCGCTGCGCCACGCCGATCACCCGATGCGGGACGCCCGCCAGCTGCAGGATCTCCCCGATGGGATCCTGCCGGGCGGCAAACAGCGCCTGCCTGAGCCGGGTGTCGATCACCGCCACCGGCTCGCGATCGTCCAGATCCTGCCGGGTAAAGCCGCTGCCGGCGAGCAGACGGATGCCTTGCGTGCGGAAATAATCGCCGCCGACGCCCATCACCGGCAGCGGTACCTGCTTCCCCGCCCGCACGGCCAGCACCTGCGCGCTGGCGACCGGAGATACGCTGTCGACGTCGGGCAGGGCCGATAACAGCGAAACGTCCCGCAGGCTCAGCGAGCGGGCAAAATCCGGGCGGGATTTATCCCAACCCAGCCCCGGGCGTATTTCCAGCGTGCTGGTCCCAAGCTGGCTGATTTCATTGATAATATTTTGCCTGGCCCCCTCACCGATCGCGATCGACGAAACCACCGCGGCGATGCCGATGATAATGCCGAGCATCGACAGCAGGGCCCGAACCCGGTGCCCCAGCAGGGAACGCCACGCCATGCCGAGGGCCGCGTTCAGCGCCGGCCAAAAATGCGCCCTGTCGGGCGAGCTGGACAGCGGCGGCGGCGATTCGCCCGGCGGAGCCGGCCGGGCCTGCCTGCGGCGATCGGCGACGATCCGCCCGTCGCCGATCTCAATGATCCGCTGCGCCTGTTCGGCAATCCGCCGATCGTGGGTCACCACCACAATGGTATGCCCGGCGGCGTGCAGCGCATGCAAAATGCTCATCAGATCCTGGCCGCTGGCGCTGTCCAATGCGCCGGTGGGTTCATCAGCCAATATGATTTCGGCGCCGTTCATCAGCGCGCGCGCAATGCTCACGCGTTGCTGCTGCCCGCCGGAGAGCTGCGCCGGGCGGTGCTCCGTTCGCGAAGACAGCCCCAGACGGGTCAGCAGATACTGCGCTCGCCGCCGGCGCTCAGCGGCCGGCATGGCGGTATACCGCGCCGGGATGGCCACGTTCTCGCTGGCGGTCAGATACGGCACCAGCTGATAACGCTGAAAAATAAAACCGATATGGCGGCTGCGCAACCGCGCCAGCCGATCGCCGTCGGCGCGATGAATCGCCACATCGTTGATGTGCACGCTCCCCTCGCTCGGCTGGTCCAGGCAGCCGATGATATTCATCAGCGTCGACTTGCCGGAACCGGACGCGCCGACGATCGCCACCATTTCCCCCCGGCCGATGCGCAGAGAAACCTGCTTCAATACCCGCACTTTTTGCTCACCGGCGATAAAGTCGCGGGAGACGTTATCCAGAGCAATCATCGCCGCGGCGTTAACGGTCATCTTCCTGCTCCTTATCATCCGGCTGCGGCGCCAGCAGCACCCACTCTCCTTCGCTCAGCCCCTGCAGCACTTCGGCATAGCGGCGATCGCTAATGCCGATGCGGACCCGGCGCGGGACGATCCGCTCCCCCTGCCGCACCTGCACTTCATACCGGTCGGCTGCCGGCGATGCGCCTAACGCGGCCATCGGCACGCGCACCGCGCCGGTAGCGCGATCGGTAGTGATGAACACCTGCGCCGTCATGGCGGTGCGCAACCGACGCTCGCCGTTGGCGATGGCAAAAACGCCGTTGTAATACACCGCCGACGCCTGCTGGTTGAGGCTTCTGCCGAGCGGATCCGCCTCCAGCGCCTCGGCCGGCGCCTGCTGTATGGAGCCCATGGCGCTGTCATAGCGCCGCCGGGGATCGGCCGCGGCGTAAAACCACAGCGGCTGCCCTGTCCGCACCCTGAGAATGTCGGTTTCCGATATGCGGGTATGCACCATCATGGTATCCAGGTTAGCCAGCACCATAATGGTCGGCGCGCTCTGCGAGGACACGATGGTTTGCCCTTCCTGAGTGACGATGCCCAGAACTTCACCGTCGATCGGCGCCACGATGCGGGTGAAAGCCAGGTTGGCCCGGGCGGTTTCCAGCGCCATTTCAGCCTGGACAATCTGCGCTTCATTCATCTTCAGCAGAGCCCGTTGCGCATCCCGCTGCGCCCGGGCTTTCTCCAGATCGCTGGGCACGCCGGCGCGATCGCGCTGCAGCGCAAGCTGGCGTTTCAGCTCCAGCCGGTACTGCGTCAGCTGCGCCTCACTCGCCAGTTTCTGCGCCTGTGCACTCTTCAGCTCGGCCTGCGATTTGCGCAGTTCGTTGTGCTGCAAGGTCGGATCTATCTCGGCCAGCAGCTGCCCCTGAACCACCCGGTCGCCCTGTTTGACATACAGTTTCTTCAACTGCCCGTTAACCTGCGCCCCCACGTTAACCTGCTGGGCCGGTTTCAGAATGCCGGTGGCCAGCACGTTTCTCTCGATGTCGCCGCGATCGATGCGCGCCACGGCAGGCGCCGCGACCGCCGCCGGCCGGTTCAGCAACGCCGCCCCCCCGGCAATCGCCGCCAAAATGGCGAGTGCCGGCAGCAGCAGCCTGGCCGTTTTTTTTCCCGGCATGTCACGCCACCGTCGCATCAGGCTTCCCCCCTGCCGCGGCAAGGGCCAGGGTTTTCAGGCGGCCATCCGCCATGTGCAGGGCGCGGTCAAACAGCGGCAACAGACGCTGATTGTGGGTCACGGCGATCAGCGTCTTGCGCCGTTCCCGGCAGTGGGCCAGCAGCGTCGCCACCACCCGACCGGCTGTCTGCTCGTCCAGATTGGCCGTAGGTTCGTCCAGCACCAGCACCGGGCTGTTGCTGTACATCGCGCGCGCCAGCAACAGCCGCTGCCGTTGCCCCAACGACAGGCCGGCGTGGCTTTCGCGCACCGGCGCATTCACCCCGCCGGGCAGCTTGGCCACCGCCTCGGCCAAATCCAGACCGAGCAGGATCCTTTCCACCTGCGCCACCTGCCCCGGCGCCGGGGGAGCAAACAGCGTAATGTTCTGCAGCACCGAGGCGTTGAACAAGATGTCTTCCTGACTCTGCAGGAAAAATAGCCGCTGCGCCGCTGCGCCCTCAATCGGCCGGCCATCCCGCTCCAGCGCCCCCCGCTGGGGCGTCAACAGACAGGCG
Source organism: Serratia ficaria (assembly GCF_900187015.1). Lineage (NCBI taxonomy): Bacteria > Pseudomonadati > Pseudomonadota > Gammaproteobacteria > Enterobacterales > Yersiniaceae > Serratia > Serratia ficaria. The sequence goes on from NZ_LT906479.1 coordinate 4,229,131, forward strand.
ATCACCTTTAGCAGCGTGCTCTTGCCGGCGCCGGAGCCGCCGGTAATGGCGAGACACTCCCCGCGCGCCAGCGTCAGCGACATATCGCGCAGCACCGGCAGGCCGGCATCATAGGCAAACGTCACCGCGCGGTAATCCAGCCGGGTGGCGAAACCGCTCACCCGCGGGGCGCCGGGCGAGCCGCCGACGGGAACGGCGGGAAACAGATCGCGAGCGCGTTCATCGATTACATGCAGTTGGTTCTTATGCAAAATGGCGAAAAAAATCTTGCTGGTGTTGGCGGCGAAAATTTCGCGCAGGAAACTGTAAGCGAAGAACGCCCCCAGGCTAAGCGCGCCGCTTTTCAGCAACGGCAACGCCAGCAACATGAAAAGCACCATTTCCAGGCTGCCGATCAGCTGGTAAACGCTGCCTTTCACCTGTTCATAGACTTTTTGCTGCTGCAAACAGGTGAACAGCGCAAGGGCCTGAGCGGCAAACCCCGCCTGCCGCTGGCTGGCCAGCCCGGCGGATTTTATGGTCGAAAACCCCTGAATGGTTTCCAGGATAAAGTCGTTTTGCGCGGCGCCCTTCACCTGCAGCTGCTGGGTAAAGTAACGGTCGCGGTAAATGGCCCACAGGCTGACCGCCCCCATGAACAGCATGCCGATCACCGGCACCAGCGCCAATATCGGGCTCAGGCAACACATCGCCACCAGCGCGATCGCGCCGATAATCCAGTCGGTACGCAGGCCATTATCCAGCTCTATCTTTTGTGCGGCGGCCATTTGCCAGCTGGTAAAGCGGCTGAAGATCTCGCCGGGCGCGCGTTTATTAAAGAAATTCAGCGAATTATCCAGCAGCCGGGCAAAGCCGGCGGCGCTGTGCAGCAGCACGAAACGCTTGATGAAACGTTCGGTAATCGTGCGGGCGACCAACGCCAGTGCGGTGGAGATCACGAACGCCAACAAATAGTAGAAATAAGGGAAGTCCACTTCCCCGGCGGTGGAAAACACCTGATTGATCGCATTCCCCACCATCAACGGCATGATGAACAACGTCAGCGAGATAACAAACGTCATCGCCGCCAGCCGATAAACGCCGGCGATGGCGGCGGTGTCCTTCATGCTCAGGCCGGCGAACCTCCGCCCGCGCCCGGCGCGCTCAGCCCGGGCGGCGCTATTTGCCGCCGGCGCGCTATCGCGATCCAGCACCAGCGCATAGCCGCTGATTTCCGCTTTCAAGGCGCCGATCGGCAACAGCTGCTGGCCCAGCGCCGGGTTCATTACGCAGACGTGGTCGCCCTTTCGGTAAGCCAGCAGAACATAATGGCCGGCGCCGTAATGCAGGATCGCCGGCAAAGGCAGCGCGGCCAGATCCTGATGTTCGAACGCCACCGGGTAGGCCGGCACCGCCAGCTCAGTCAGAATTTCACACAGCGTGGCCAGCGAAGTGCCGTGCTGCGAAGCCGGATAACGGTCGCGCAGCGCCAGGAGCGAGGTGGCGATCCCTTGCGTTTCCGCCAGCATCGCAACGCAGGCCAGGCCGCACTCGTTGATTTCACTCTGAAAGACCGGCGTTGGAATGATATTTCCCATGTGTTTCCAGGTTCCTGACTTATTCATTAATAAAAAACAATGAGTGCGAGTGCCATAACAGCCAGTCGTCCGCGTGCCGAACCATGGCCTGTTCGACCAACCCCGGCAGCGCGAGACGGATATTTTCCGCCGCGACCGGTTCATCGATGCGAATATGGATCCCGCGATCGTAATAAAGCGAGTAGCACACCATCTGGGCGCGCAGCGCGCGCGACAGGCGAACGATGCCGCTGTGCAACTGCGCCGGACGGTGAAACAGGCGACACGCCAGCTTGGCCGTCGGCCCGCTATTGCCGTGCAGGGTGTAATCCGGCGTGATGTCCGGAAACAGGATGATGTTGCGCCGATGATCCGCCGCCTCCAGCACGGCCTGCGCCAGCTTGCCGGCAACCCGCCGTTGGTCGTCATGAATCGAGCAACAGTCGAGGCGCTGCCGCCACCCGTGGGCCGGCGCCCGCTGGAAGTGCTGCTGCACATCGCCCGAGACGATCACCGTGGCCCGCCCCGGATACACGTCGGCCCCCACCAGCGCGGCCAGCACGTCGGACACCGTATGCATCGGCGCCAGGATCACCGGAACGCCCGCCCGATGCAGCGGCTCCACCACCCGGTTGAGCCGTGCGGAGCACCGTGCGAGCTGCTCCAACAGCGGGCCGTTGTGCGCATAAACCGCCGCCAGATCCAGCAGCCGCCGCCGCTGCATCAGCCAGGCGAAGTCTACCGGGCGGCTATCCTCTTCCCCTAACAGGCTATGGCGATTCGCCGCGGCCACCGCACGGCGGTTGCGCGCGCGGCGCGACAGCGGCCAAGCCGCGTGCAGCCGCCGCCGCACGCCCAGCCAGAGGCGGAAATCGACATGCCGCAACAGGCTGCCGCTGAGCCTGTCGCCCAGCCGGCGAATGGCCCCGGCCACGCGAGCCAGGTGGTCGAGAACGTTTTTCCACGCCAGAAAAACCCACACCGTAAACAGTCGCATCAGGGCTCCAGCGGTTTATCGTGCTGCAGCAAAGACAGCAGCTGCTCGCTGAAGGCCGGGAACTCACGGTCCTGCACCGCCAGCCACTTTTTGTTGACGATAAAGCTCGGCGCCGCGCCGATCGGGTAATGACGGCTCACGGCGGTCATATATGCCAATAGCTGTTGCACCGGCGCCGAACCGCGGGCTTGCGCATATTCCGCCTCGTCGATGCCGTTGGCCTTCAGCCAACCGCGGAGGCGCCTTTCATCCGTCAGATCCAGGTTGTCTTTGATGGCCGCCTGGTAGGCGGCGGAACGATGCTGCGCTTCGATGCCCATGACGGTCAGGGTGGCGAACAGCGGTGCAAATGCCGTCATGGGGGATTTTTCGTCGCCGTTGACATGCAGCCGTACCAGCCTGGCGCCGACGGGCAAGTTTTTTTCCAGTTCAGCAACCTGATCCTCGTTCGCCTCGCAATAATGGCAGGCATAGGAGAACAGCTCGATAATCGCGTCGTCGTCTTTTATCGGGCTGTTTTTTACTTTATCTGCGGAAACGAAAATCAGACTTTCCGGCGCGGGTTGATTTATCACGTAGTGATGGAAATAGGCCGAAGTGATAAAAGAGGAAGCGAAAATAATGAAAACGGTATAGCCAAAGAATAACAAATAACGTTGATACATAGCGCGCGCATCCTGCGAACAGATTAATATTCATCCCTTCCGGCAACGGGTTGCCGGGGCGGCTCGGTACTGTGCCCGGGTTCTCGCGCTCGGGATAAAAAGTGGGGCGAATAACCTCGCCCCACCGATGAAAGCCGGCCTAAGCGCAGGCGTTCAACGCTTATCGGTTAGGCGTAACCGGCCCGCCCGGGCAGTTGGAAGCGGCGACCGGGCGATAGGTTTTCTTCACCCAGCCGTATTTGTCTGAGCAGGTTGTCACCAGCATGCAGCTTTTCGCCGCGCCGGTGCCGACCCACTCATACTCGCGGGTTTTAACATAGGTACCGCCAACGATTTTTTCCGCTTCGGAGAGGTTGATCTTTTTCATTACAATGTCCTTATATATTAAAATTAAAAAACACACCACATGCTCCCGATTAAAGGCGGAGCAATTCTAAAACGCTAATCCAGAGGGATGACAGCGAGGAATCAATAACAACGAAAATGCCTGAAAAAGAATAACCAGCTCACCAGGGCAGATCAATACAATTATTTACATCAACGCATAACGTCAGTTGACCCTGGCATAAATAAAACTCGGATATTTCCATTAAAATAAGGGTGTAAATTAAGAATAAAAATAAACATCAACTCATAGCCGCAATTTATGCCAACGGATATTTCTCAAAAAATGAGCATTTAAAATGAGAAACAATCAGATCTGACCAGTCTTGATGACCGCCGTTCGGCAATGAAAAGATTGCTTCCTGGCCCGCCGGATTTACACTGGTGAACCAACCCGGCCGCCGCAACGACAGGATGCCCATGCTCGCCACACATGAATATGCCAACGACCTGATTCTGTTTGCCCTGATTGTTGACTGCGGCTCATTCAGCAAAGCCGCCGAAACCGCCGGCGTCACCAGTTCCGTGGTCAGCAAGCGCATCGGCCGCCTGGAGAAATCCCTCGGCGCGCGCCTGTTGTACCGCACTACCCGCAGCCTGAGGCTGACGGAAAGCGGCCAGGCGCTGTATCAGCAGGCCAAGGACATCAGCGCAAAGGTGCAGGACGCGCTCTACGCCGTCAGTGAAAAAAGCGAACAGTTGACCGGCACCATTCGCATGTCGGTGCCGACCATTTCCGGCGAGCTGCTGTTGAGCGAAAGCGTGGCGGAGTTTTGCGCGCTTCACCCCAGCCTGAAGGTAGAAATGCGGCTGGAGAACCGCTTTGTCGATCTGGTCGAGGAAGGCATAGATCTGGCGATACGCACCGGCACCATGCCCGATTCCAGCCTGATCGCCCGCCCGATCCTCGATTCCCGCTGGGTGATCGTCTGCTCGCCCGGCTACCTTGAAAGCCATCCGGAACCCCGCAGCGCCGATCACCTGCTCGGCCATAACTGCCTGACCTATACCTATCAGGAAAGCGGCACCGCCAACTGGCTGATGAAAGCGCCGGGCGGCAACGAGATCTACGAGCTGCAGGTGAACGGCAACCTGTCCGCCAACAACGCCAGGGCGATCCGCAAAGCGGTGATCGGCGGCCACGGCATCGCCATGGTGCCGCGCTGCATGGTGTATGAAGATTTGCAGGACGGCAAACTGACGGAAATTCTGTCCGGCCACTGCGGCAAGGTCTTGGGCATTTACGCCGTTTATCCCTATACCCGCAATTTACCGCTGAAAACCCGTCTGCTGATCGAACATATCATCCGCTCCTACCAAAGCATCAGCCATTATTTTTGAAGCAGATCACAAGTTTATTCCCGCGGCGAGCATGATAGCCGTGGGGATTACTGCACTTTTGGACATAATCTATTGGGCATTAACGCCTAATTAATGTGACGTCGCGCATTCGTCATACAATAACGCATTTCATCCAGTTGATTTTTAAAAAGATTAACCGCACCGCCAACTTGTGAATAATTACGTAAAGTAATAATCCCGTCCCCGTTTGCCGACATTGAAAAATTACCTCATGGAATAACCCGCAGGGTTGTGATTAGAATGAAAATGTTGCGGCAATTAACCTTTCGGCTACATATCCCTGCAAAAAACAATAATAACCTGAGGCTCTTATGTCCCTGTTCTTCAGTATTGCGCCCATTGTCCTGCTGATTTGGATGATGACCAAAAGGAACGGCGTTCCCTCTTACCTCGCCCTGCCGCTGACGGCCGCGGCGGTGTACGCCGTACAGCTGCTGTGGTTCGACAGCCTGCCGCGCCTGCTGCACGCCAATATCATCACCGCGCTGGTGTCGGTGTTTACGCCGATCACCATCATCGCCGGCGCCATCTTGCTGAACAAGCTGATGCAGATCAGCGGGGCGGAAAACGTGGTGCGCCGCTGGCTGGAGAATATCAGCCCCAATCCTGTGGCCCAGCTGATGATTATCGGCTGGGCCTTCGCCTTTATGATCGAGGGCGCCAGCGGCTTCGGCACCCCGGCCGCCATCGCCGCGCCTATTTTGGTCGGGCTGGGCTTTAACCCGCTGCGCGTCGCCCTGCTGACGCTGGTGATGAATTCGGTTCCCGTCTCCTTCGGCGCGGTGGGCACCCCCACCTGGTTCGGCTTCGCCAACCTCGGCCTGCCGGACGCCAGCCTGCTGGAGATTGGCCGCCAGACCGCGCTGATCCACTTCGTCGCCGGGTTTATCATTCCGCTGCTGGCGCTGCGCTTTATCGTTTCCTGGCAGGATATTCGCCGCAATCTGGCGTTTATTCTGCTCAGCGTGCTGAGCTGCACCGCCCCTTATCTGCTGCTGGCGCAGGTCAACTATGAGTTCCCGGCGCTGGTCGGCGGCGCCATCGGCCTGACGCTGTCGGTATTGCTGGCCCGCGCCCGAATTGGCCTGGCGCGCGGCGAGAACGGCGCAGCGCGCGGCCAGCCGGTGCCTCTGCTGCAGGTGGTCAAGGCGATGACCCCCACCCTGCTGCTGATTGCTATCCTGATAGTGACCCGCATCCACCAACTGGGCATCAAGGCGCTGCTCAACAGCACCGCGCCGCTGTGGCAGGGAAAGCTCGGCTGGCTGGGCGAACTGCGCGTCAGCGACGCCCTGATCGTTGAGCTGCAGCAGGTGTTGGGCACCTCCGCCGCCGCCAGCTACAAAACGCTGTACGTTCCGGCGCTGATCCCGTTCCTGCTGGTGGTGCTGCTGTGCATCCCGCTGTTCCGGCTGAACCGCGGCCAGGTCAAACAGCTGTTCAGCGAAACCGGCGGACGCATCGGCAAGCCCTTTGTCGCCCTGTTCGGCGCGCTGGTGATGGTCAACCTGATGATGCAGGGAGGAGACAGCGCGCCGGTGATCCTGATCGGCAAGGCGCTGGCCGCGCTGACCGGAGAGAGCTGGCTGCTGTTCTCTTCCTTCCTTGGCGCGCTGGGCTCGTTCTTCTCCGGCTCCAACACCGTCTCCAACCTGACGTTCGGCGGCATCCAGCAGTCGATCGCCCTGAGCGGCGGCCTGAACGTCAACCTGACGCTGGCGCTGCAGTCGGTTGGCGGCGCCATGGGCAACATGGTGTGCCTGAACAATATCATCGCCGTGTGCTCGATCCTCGGGATCGGCAACGCCGAAGGCAAAATCATCAGAAAAACCGTGCTGCCGATGCTGGCGTACGGCGGGATCGCCGCCGTCATGGCGCAAATCCTGGCTTTCTGACCGAAATGCACGTTATCGAAAGAAGGAAAAAACATGATTATCTCCGCCTCGACCGACTATCGGGCCGCCGCGCAGGCCAAGCTTCCGCCCTTTCTGTTCCACTACATTGACGGCGGAGCCTACGCGGAACACACGCTGAAGCGCAATACCGCAGACCTGGCCGATATCGCCCTGCGCCAGCGCGTGCTGCGCAATATGTCCGAGCTGAGCCTGGAAACCACGCTGTTTGGCGAGACGCTGGCGATGCCGGTGGCGCTGGGGCCGGTCGGGCTGACCGGCATGTATGCGCGCCGCGGCGAAGTGCAGGCCGCGCGCGCCGCGGCGCAGAAAGGCATTCCTTTCACCCTTTCCACCGTATCGGTCTGCCCGATTGAAGAGGTGGCGCCGGCGATCGATCGCCCGATGTGGTTCCAGCTGTACGTACTAAAAGATCGCGGATTTATGCGCAATGCCCTCGAGCGCGCCAGGGCCGCCGGGGTGAAAACGCTGGTGTTCACCGTCGACATGCCAGTGCCCGGCGCCCGCTATCGCGACGCCCACTCCGGCATGAGCGGCCCACACGCCGCCATGCGCCGCATGCTGCAGGCGTTTACCCACCCGCAATGGGCCTGGGACGTCGGCCTGCTCGGCAAGCCGCACGATCTGGGCAACGTTTCGGCCTATCGCGGCAAACCTACCAGCCTGGAGGATTACATCGGCTGGCTGGGGGCCAACTTCGATCCGTCCATCTGCTGGAAAGATCTGGAATGGATCCGCGAGTTCTGGGACGGGCCGATGATCATCAAGGGCATTCTGGATCCTGAAGACGCCCGGGATGCGGTGCGCTTCGGCGCCGACGGCATCATCGTTTCCAACCACGGCGGCCGCCAGCTCGACGGCGTGCTGTCGACCGCCCGCGCTCTGCCGGCGATCGCCGACGCGGTGAAGGGGGATATTACCCTGCTGGCCGACTCCGGCATCCGCAGCGGTTTGGACGTAGTGCGCATGATAGCCCTGGGCGCCGACAGCGTGCTGCTGGGGCGCGCCTTCGTCTATGCGCTGGCCGCGGCCGGCGGCGCCGGCGTCAGCAACCTGCTGGAGCTGATCGACAAGGAAATGCGCGTCGCCATGACGCTCACCGGCGCGAAAACCATTGCGGAGATCGGCGCCGGATCGCTGGTAGCCCCGCGCTGATTACAGCGGCTGCACCCCGTCGGGATAGGCGTTGTAACTCATTTTGTGGATAAAGGCGCCGGCCGGCGTTACCCGCACCTGGCCGGCGGCGTCCAGCCCAAGGAAGGTGCCGGTGCAGCGCCCCGAAATAAAGTCGAAAAAGAACACCGAGCACACCGGGATGATCTTCTCCCGGAAGGTGAACAGGTACATGTCATCTTCAAACTTGTAGTAGGTGGCGTAGTCCATATCGCCGTGGCCGAACTGCTCACCGCGCAGATTTTGCCAGGCGTAGCGTTCGGTATTGACGTAAAAATGCTCGTAATAATGGTTAGGGCTGTAAATGTTCAGCGTGCGGTAACCGAGCAGCTCGCGGGTGAGATGAGGGACGATCCCGCCCGGCGCGACCTCCGCGATCTGGCCAACCCTAAACGCCTGGCTCAGCCGCGAGCCTTTCTCCACCTCCTGCTCCGGCAACAGGGTGCTGCGCACCATCAGCACCCTGCCGCTTTCGGCATTGAGCACCAGCGTCAGGCATGCGTTGCCCGGCGACTGCAGCGGAATATTGAAGAAATAGCGCGCGGGCGAGGTGCGCACCTCTTCATACACCTCTTCGCCGCTTTCGCCCTGCAGCGCCCAAAGCAGCCGTTGCCGATCGGCGCTGAAACGCAGCGTCATCTCTTCCCCCCCTTCGAAGACCATCCTCAAGGTTTTCCCCCGCCAGTCGTGGCTGGCCGGCAGACGGTTGGTATCGATGCCGCGGGCGAAGTCGTCGTAGTTTTTCCAATCCGGCTCGGCATTCTGATTCAATACTGATTGTTCTGCAGACATGTTCGCTCTCCTTGATTGATTAGGGGGAAAAACCGGCTCAGGCATCGGCGACGCCTTCGGTTTTCAACGCTCTGCGGCTTAGCACCGCAGGGGCGGTTTCATCGAGAAAACAGCTCAATACGCCGGCGCAGGCGGCGCCGATGGCCGCCAGCCACATCACGCTGACCAGGCCGTAGCGGTCGGCGAGCAGGCCGGCGATAAAGGGCGCCAAACAGCCGCCGATCACTTCGCCAATGCCCATCACCAACCCCAGCGCGGTGGCGATGCGGGCCGGCGATACCGTTTCGGACGGGATGGTGGCCATAAACAGGGTAAAGCAGCCGAGGCCGGTATAAGACAGGAACACCAGCCCGCCCAGCAGCCACAGGTTGTCGACGTAGCTCAGAAACAGCGGGCAACAGATCGCCAGCAGCGAAAAGAAAATCAGCGTCGGCTTGCGCCCGAGGCGATCGGAGATGGCCGGCACCGCGACGCCCCAGAACACCCAGGCGGCGCCGATGGCGCTCATGACCCCGCCCATGGCGCCCTCGCCGAAGCCGCGATCCGTCACTAGAAAACTGGGGGTAAAGGTAATGATCACCATAAACCAGGTGACGAAAACGCAGGAAATCAGAATGCACAACACCACATTCTTAATGTTGAACAGCTGGCGATAAGCGCCCTTTTCCGCCGGGGCCTTGGCGGCCGGCACGGCGATAAAAGCGGGATCTTTTTTGCCGTTAACATTTTTATAAATCAGCCAGGCTAAAATAACGCCCGGCACGGCGGTCAAATGAAACGCCATGCTCCAACCCCAGGTCTGCGCCAGATAAATAATCAGCGGCGGCGCGATAATTCCGCCTAATAATCCCGGCGCCGCGCCCTGGATCATGCCCATATTGAAACCGCGCCGCTGCGGTTGCGATTTCTCCACCATCAGCGATTGCGCAATCGGCAGGACCGGCCCTTCGGCGATCCCCATCAGGGCGCGGAAGATCAGCAACATGGCGAAACCGCTCACCAGCCCCGACAGCGCGGAGAACAGGGAAAACACCAGGATCGAGACGATCAGCATCGGCTTGCGAATATCGAAGCGATCGGCAATCGCCCCCAGGCCGGCGCCGGACAGCGCCCAGGTCAACGCCAGTACCGCCGACAGGGTGCCCAGGTGCACGTTGCTCAGCTGCAGATCGGCGGCAATCATCGGAAACAGAAATGAAATGGTGAGACGATCGACAAACACGCAGCCAAATACGAAAAACAGGATCACCAGCAAACGGTTTTCTTCGCGCAATGTCGAACGCTGCCCAGACGATTTATTCATAGAGTCATTTATCCCTGATTAACTTATAAATACGACGCTAAATTATTAACATGTTAATGAGATAAACTTATCCCAGCTAACGGCGCTGTCAAGCCGGCCGCCCTGGGATAAAACACACGCCGCCATCGGCATATTAAAACGCCATAAAAATCACCCGATTAATTTATAGTTACTTGTTTTTAATCGGCTAAGATTTATTTCCAGGTACTTTTCAAAACAATAAACCGCAGGCCAACCGGAAATTCATGAATAAATTAACCAATCAAACTTAAGCGGCTGTTATTGATATCTCTTCGGCTAGCCCTGTTCCGCTGGCCGCAGCAGCAGGTTTATTATTTGAATTATTGCGACTTATTTATTCTCCGCGCACCGAGCTAACTCTAATGAGGGAAAGCCGCGCCGCTGGCTAACGCGAAATTAGCTTAACGATGGCAAAGCTGCAGAGCGTGATGCGAATCACAGCAAACGTCACTTTTCCGCTGAACCGCGCACTGACCCCGGGCCGTTATGGCCGCCGCCGCTAGCTCATGCCAATTCGTTCTAATCGCGCCGGTAAAATGGCCGCATTATGCTGGTTGGCAAGAGTGACTCAGGAGAACCATCATGACGGCAACACTGACCAAGGCGGGTTTCTGGCGCAAGACCGCCGACTCTTCGGCGCTGCGCGAGCCGCGCGTGCTGATCCGGGTATATGTCGGCGAAGGGGAAATTGACCGCGCCATCGCTTTCTACCAACAGCTGCACGGCGTCACCGCGGACATGCGCTTTGACTTTCCCGAGCACCGGCTGGTGCTGGCGGCCGTCGGGCCGTTTCTGATCCTGGAGGGTTCGGAAGAAAACCTTCGCCCCTTCCGCAGCACCCTGGGCACGCTGCTGGTGGATGATATCTACCCCTATCACCAGCGCCTGCTGGCAGCCGGCGCCGAGATATTTTTCGGCCCGGTGGAGGTGCCCACCGGCGCCTGTTTCAACGCCCGCCTGCCGGACGGCACCCAGATCGAATACGTTCATCACCGGCCGCGCGACGGGGAGTAAGCCGGTTCAGGACGCCACCGGCCGCAGGGCGTAACGGTGCAGATCCCTATGCAGGCTGACCATATACAGCACGATCACCGCGGAGAACGGCAGCCCGCACAGCACCACGGCGGTTTGCATCGCGCTGAAGCTGCCGGCGTACAGCAGGCCGACGCACACCACGGTGGTTACCGCAGCCCAGAAGATGCGCAGCCAGGCCGGCGCATCGTCCTGGGCGGAGCCGCCCTGGCACGAGAGATTGGCAATCATCAGCGTGCCGGAATCGACCGGCGTCAGGAACAGCACGAAACTGATCACCACGGTAAAGCCGGCGGTCAGCTGGGTGTAAGGCAGGTATTCGAACAGCTTGAACACCGCCATCGGCGGATCGGCCACCGCCACCTGGCCGAGGATCGCCTGACCGCCTTCCAGCACCAGGCTGATGGCGGTGTTGCCGAAGATCGACAGCCACGCCAGCGTGAACCCCAGCGGAATCAACAACACGCCGAAGATCAGCTCGCGGATGGTGCGCCCTTTTGAAATGCGCGCGATAAACAGGCCGACAAACGGCGCCCACGCCACCCACCAGGCCCAGTAGAACAGCGTCCAGGCGCCCTGCCATTGGCGCGCCTTGCCGTACAGATACATGTCGAAGCTTCTGCTGACGATCGAGGTCAGGTAATCCCCGACGTTTTGCAGCATGCCGTTGACCAGGTTCAGCGTCGGCCCGGCCAGAAACACGAACAGCAGCAGCAGGCACAGGAAGCCGACGTTGACGTTGGACAGCATCGCGATGCCTTTTTCGACGCCGGTCACCGCCGCCAGCGTGGCCACCGCCATCATCACCACGATCAGCGCCAGCAGCACGCCGGTGCTTTGCGGGATATCGAACAGGTAGAACAGACCGGAGTTGACCAGCAGCGCACCGATCCCCAGGTTGGTCACCATGGAGATCACCGTGACCAGTATGCCGAAGCTGTCCACCAGGTGGCCGACGCAGCCGTGGGTGCGTTCGCCGAAGATCGGATACAGCGCCGAACGCAGCGCCAGCGGCAGGCCGCGGCAGTAGGCGAAATAGGCCAGCGCGGTGGCGATCAGCGCATACAGCGCCCAGCCGTGCAGCCCCCAGTGCAGGAAGGTCAGCGCCATCGCCTGGCGCGCCGCCTGCACGCTGCCGCCGCTGCCTTCCGGCGGCGACAGGAAGTGATCCAGCGGCTCGTAGGCGCCGTAGTAAACCAACGCAATGCCGATGCCCGAGGAAAACAGCATCGCCACCCACGAGGGGTAGCTGAACTGCGGCAGTTCGTCATCCTGCCCGAGGCGGATATGGCCGAAGCGCGACAGCGCCAGCCAGAAGACGAACGCCATGCAGACCACCATCAGCAGCATGTAGTACCAGCCGAACACGTCGGCGACCCAGCTCTGGGCCTGATTCAGCCACTGCTTGCTGCCGGCGGGGAACAGCACGATCAACAGGCCCAGCAGCAGGATCACCGCCGCCGAACCGAAAAACACCGGAGCATTTAACCTAATCGGTTCTTCACCGAGCGATGAGGGACTTTTTGCTGTCATGGGCAGGATTCCAGGGTGCGAACGGCAGACGATTTGAATGCAACTTACTGTTAACATTGCATCGCCATTTATTTGACATTTTTGCAGCATATAGCGTATTGATTGAACGTTCAATCAATCAAACTCAAACTGTGATTTGCCTATCAATCGGGGAAAATATGTACCGCAGAGACATTCCGGAGCAGCGCAAGGAGCAGCTGATTAACGCCGCCTTCGAGGCCATCAACGTGGTCGGGCTGGCCGGCGTCACCCTGTCGCAGGTGGCGAAAGAGGCCGGTCTTTCGACCGGCATCGTCAGCCATTACTTTGGCGACAAGGAAGGATTGATGAACGCCACCATGCGCAGGATCTTGCGCGATCTGCGCGACGCGGTCGCCGAGTGCCGCGCCCGCGCGGCGGGCGACAGCCAGTCACAGCTGTTTGCCATCATTCAGGGCAACTTTCACCCCAGCCAGACCAACGCCGCTTCCATGCGCGCCTGGCTCGACTTCTGGGCCGCCAGCATGCATCAACCGGCGCTGCGCCGCCTGCAGCGCGCCAACGATCGCCGTCTCTATTCCAATATCTGCAGCCAGTTTCGCCGTGAACTGCCGCAGCGGCAGGCGCGCGTCGCGGCGCGCGGGCTGGCGGCGATGATCGATGGCCTGTGGCTGCGCGGCAGCCTGGCGGGCAGCGAAACGGATCTGAAGCTGGACTGCCGCATCGCCTGCGACTATGTGGTACAGATTTTAGGCGCCGCTCAATCGGCGGCGAATCCGTCGGCGAAAGCGCCGCGCAGATAACTGCCGAACGCCGCAACCGTTCGCGGCACCGGCGATGCGTAAGGGCGCACCACGTAAAGCGCATCGGCGAAGGCGCCTGCCGGGCGCCACCCCGGCAGCACCTCGATCAATCGGCCGCTCGCCAGCGCCTGCTGTGCGCTGAAATCGGGCAGCAGCGCAATCCCCAGCCCGTCCAGTGCGGCGTCGCGTATCGATTCGCTATTGTTGGTGGCGAAAGGACCGCTGACCGGCACCCGCACCTCCCCGCCCATCGCCGGGTTGTCGGCGACAAAACGCCAGCCCGGCTGTTCGCCGCCGCGCGGATAGTACAGACACTGATGCTGTTCAAGCTCGGCGGGAGACGCCGGCATGCCGTGCCGGCGGATATAATCGACGGCCGCCACCGCCAGCGTTTTCGTCGGGCACAGCCGCCAGGCGACGTGCGTGTCCGGCAGGCTGTCGCTGTGACGGATCGCCAGATCGAAGCCTTCGCGGGTTAACGACACCAGCCGATCGGACACCTCCAACTGCACCCGCACCTGCGGATTGGCGCGCAGAAAACCGGTGATGCGCGGCACCATCTGCTGGCGGGCAAACGCCACCGGCGCAGTCACCCGTATCGCTCCGCGCAGCGGCCCGACCGAATCGCACACGCCGGAAAAACTCTGTTTGATCTGGGCAAACGGCTGCCGCAGCTCCTCCACCAGCCGCAGCCCGGCCTCGGTCAGCCGGACGCTGCGCGTGGTGCGTTGCACCAGGGGCACCCCGGCCAGGGTTTCAATCTCTTTGATCTTTTGGCTCATCGCCGCCTTGCTGACCGCCAGCCGCTCGGCCGCGCGGGTGAAACTGCCCTGCTCCGCCAGCACGGTAAGCCAATGCAAATGGGTCCACAGGGTTTCAATCTTCGGATTTTTCATCGCCGACTGTTCATTTAAGTAAACAATGAGTTCAAGTATAGCGCTTCTTCCGCGTAAAAAATCGCCTTACTATGGCCCCGGCAGCCCGCCTGCCGCAAACAAGCCAACCCACTGACAGGATTATAAAATGCCATTGCTTACCTTTGACGTCATCGAGGGCCGCAGCCCAGCTGAACTGCAAACCCTGCTCGACGCCGCCCACCGCGCGGTGCTGAGCGCCTTTGCGGTGCCCGAGCGCGATCGCTACCAGATTGTTCATGAAAACAAGGCCCATCAGATGGTGATCGAGGATACCGGCCTGGGCCTGACGCGCAGTCGCAATCTGGTGGTGGTGAGGGTGTTCACCAGCCCGCGCAGCGAGCAGCAGAAGCAGCGGTTTTACGCCGAGCTGCAGCGCGAGTTGAAAGAAAGCTGCGGCATCGAAGGCGGCGATCTGATGGTGTCGATAGTCACCAACGCGAAAGGGGACTGGAGCTTCGGCAATGGCGTGGCGCAGTATCTGACCGGCGAGCTCTGACGGGCAAAGGCGGCGCGCCGGCCGCCCTGCCGCTGGGTCAGGGTTCTTCGCTGTACTGGTTTTGCCACATCGCCGCATAGCGGCCATTGCGTTGCAACAACGCTTCATGGCCGCCGCGCTCAACGATCTCGCCCGCCTCCAGCACGATGATTTCATCGGCATCCACCACCGTAGAGAGGCGATGGGCGATCACCAGCGTGGTGTGGTTGCGGCTGACTTCGCGCAGGTGCCCCTGGATCTCGCGTTCGGTTTGGGTATCCAGCGCGCTGGTCGCTTCGTCGAACACCAAAATCGCCGGGTTTTTCAGGATGGTACGGGCGATCGCCACCCGCTGCTTCTCGCCGCCGGACAGCTTGAGGCCGCGCTCCCCCACCCGGGTGTCATAGCCGTCGGGCAGGCTGACGATGAAATCATGGATATGCGCCAGCCGGGCCGCCCGTTCGATCTCTTCATCGCTGGAGCCGGTTTTGCCGTAGCCGATGTTGTAGCGCAGCGTATCGTTAAACAGCACGGTATCCTGCGGCACGATGCCGATAGCCCGTCGCAGGCTGGTCTGGGTCAGTTGGCGAATATCCTGGCCGTCGATGGCAACCGCGCCGCCGTTCACGTCATAGAAGCGGAACAGCAGGCGTGAAAGCGTCGATTTGCCGGCGCCGGAAGCGCCCACCACCGCCACGGTTTTTCCCGCCGGGATGGTGAAGCTCACCTGCTTGAGGATCGGCCGCCGCGGATCGTAACCGAAGCTGACCGCATCAAAACGCACCTCGCCCTGGCCGAGACGCAGATCCTGCGCATTCGGGCCGTCGACAATCTCCTGCTCTTCCTGCAGCAGATCGAACATGTTCTCCATGTCGATCAGCGCCTGCCGCACTTCGGCGTAAATAAAGCCGAAGAAGTTCAGCGGCTGGTAGAGCTGCAGCAAATAGGCATTCACCAGCACAAAATCACCGATGCTCATTCGCCCCTGCACGATGCCCTGCGCCGCCATGCTCATCATGACGATCAGGCCGACCGAGATCACCGCCGTCTGGCCGAGGTTCAAGGCGGTAAAGCTGAACTGATTCTTGATGGCGGCGTATTCATACAGCCGGCGCGACATATTGAAGCGCTCGGCCTCAAACTCCTCGTTGCCGAAATACTTCACGGTTTCGTAATTCAGCAGGCTGTCGATGGATTTGCTGTTGGCGTCGGCGTTGGCCTTGTTGAGCTCGCGCCGGAAACGGGTGCGCCAGCTGACCGCCGTCACGGTAAACAGGATATAGCAGCAGACCGTGGCCAGGATCGCCAGCGCGAACCAGCCGTTCAGCATATGCCACATGATCACCGACACCAGCGTCAGTTCGAACAGGATCGGCACGATGGAAAACAGCAGCCGCGACAGCACGGTGGCCACCGCCTGAGTGCCGCGCTCAATCGACAACGACAGCCCGCCGGTTTGCCGTTCCAGATGAAAGCGCAGGCTCAGCGCATGCAGCTGCCTGAACACCCGCAGCCCCAGCAGCCGGGTGGCATTTTGGCTGACGTGGATAAACATCACGTTGCGCAGCTCTTCAAACAGCGCGCCGCCCACCCGCGCCGCGCCATAGGCGACGATCAGCCCCAGCGGAATGGCCAGCATTTTGGCGGTGTCGCCGCTCAGCGCATCGACCATCGCTTTGTAAGCCAGCGGTACCAGAGTGGTGCTGACCTTGGCGATCACCATGAAGATAAAGGCCACCAGCAGATACCAACGCAGTCTGGGGTTGTCTTTCGGCCACAGATAGGGCAGCAGGAACTTCAATAAACGGGAACGATCCATAATGTAATAATTATCTTCTCAGTCAGAATTGCGGCATCGGCTTTACTCCATTCTGGCATGTATGGCGACAAAAGCCTTGGCAATCCGCCGCCACGCGCCGACCGGGGGCGTGAAACGCCGAGTTTTTGATCTTCAGCGCCCGCCCGCCGCCGCTATTTATCCTTAAAGTGCGATCTTCCCCGGCGCCGCCGTGAATTTTGTTGTTGAGAAGTTATCAGCAAGTTAATATCCACAAAAATTATTAGACACTAAATAATTAGTGGTTAATCAATAACCATAAAGTTGTTCTATTTCATTACTTTGTACCCGAAGCCCATCCGCTTTTCGCCTACCAAGGCTTTAACACCAGTTGCGAGAAACTCACCATGAGCACAGCGTTACCCAGCGATGACGTCAGTTCATCCAAAAATGGAACCGGTTTCAGCAGAAGGGACCTGTTGATCGGCATGGCTTCCGCCCTTGTCGCCACCTCCCTGCTCGGCTACCCGTTCCTGACCCAGGCAGAGCAGCAAACCGCAGCGGGTAACCCGTTGATCTTCTCGCGTTTCTTCACTCTGTCCCAAACCCTTACCGAACACCGCGATATCGACCAGGGCATGTCGGCGCGCATTTTCACCGCCCTGAGCAACGCCACGCCGGATTTCTCCGCGCGCATTGAGCGCCTGAGCGCCCTGCTGCGGCCGGAACAAAGCGCCGCTCAGCTGCAAACGCTCGCGGTGCAGGCCGGCCTGCAGGAGGTGATCACCGCCATCGTCAGCGCCTGGTACACCGGCACCGTCGGCCACGGCCAGCAGGCGGTGCTGATCGCCTACAAAGATGCGTTGATGTATCGCCCCGCCAGCGATGCGCTGATCGTGCCGACCTATTGCGGCAACGGCCCGCTGTGGTGGACCGCCGCGCCGCCGATGACCATGACTCCCGCACGCTGAGATTAAACTGATGAAAAAACCTGAATTTACCGCCGATGGCGACGTATCGGCCGATATCGTGATCGTCGGCTCCGGCATCGTCGGCGGCATCATGGCCGATCAACTGGTCAGCCAGGGCTATTCCGTACTGGTGCTGGAAGCGGGCCTGCGCATCGATCGCGCCCAGGCGGTGGAAAACTGGCGCAACATGCCGTTCGATAACCGGGCCGGTTCGGATTTCCAGGGGCTGTACCCGCAGTCGGAATACGCCACCGCCCCGCTCTACTTCCCGGAAAACAACTACGTGGCCCTGAGCGGCCCCAGCGCCGGCAGCTTCAAACAAGGCTATCTGCGCACCGTCGGCGGCACCACCTGGCACTGGGCGGCCTCCTGCTGGCGCCACCTGCCGAGCGATTTCCAGATGAAAACCCTGTACGGCGTCGGCCGCGACTGGCCTATTTCGTATGACGATCTCGAACCCTACTACTGCCGCGCGGAAGAAGAAATCGGCGTCGCCGGCCCCAACGACCCGGCCCAACAGTCGCCGGTCGAGCGCAGCAAACCTTACCCGATGGACATGGTGCCCTGGGCCTATGGCGACACCCGCTTCGCCGAGGTGGTCAACCCGCACGGCTATCGCTCGGTACCCATCCCGCAGGGGCGCAGCATTCGCCCGTGGAAAG
This sequence comes from Serratia ficaria, assembly GCF_900187015.1. Classification (NCBI taxonomy): domain Bacteria; kingdom Pseudomonadati; phylum Pseudomonadota; class Gammaproteobacteria; order Enterobacterales; family Yersiniaceae; genus Serratia; species Serratia ficaria. The sequence goes on from NZ_LT906479.1 coordinate 4,247,446, forward strand.
GCCGCCCAACCTGCTGCGGCAACAACAACTGCCAACCCATTTGCCCGATCGGCGCCATGTACAACGGCATCCATCATGTCGAACGCGCAGAGATGAAAGGCGCGGTGGTGCTGGCGGAATCGGTGGTCTATAAAATCGATACCGACGCTCGGAACCGCGTCACCGCGGTGCACTGGCTGGACAACCAAAAGCGCTCGCACAAAGCCACCGCCAACGCCTTCGCGCTGGCCTGCAACGGCATAGAAACGCCGCGTCTGCTGCTGATCGCCGCCAATAAGCAAAACCCCAACGGCATCGCCAACTCGTCCGATCAGGTCGGGCGCAATATGATGGACCATTCCGGTTTCCACTGTACCTTCCTGGCGAAGGAACCGCTGTGGCTCGGCCGCGGACCGGCGCAGAGCAGCTGCCTGGTGGGGCCGCGCGACGGCGAGTTCCGTAAAGACTATTCCGCCAATAAGATGATACTCAACAATATCAACCAGATAGTCCCCGCCACGCAAAAAGCGCTGGAGCAGGGCCTGGTGGGGCAGGTGCTGGACGAAGAAATCCGCCGGCGCGCGGCCTACGGGGTCGATTTGTCGATCAGTCTGGAACCGTTACCAGACCCGAACAACCGACTGACGCTCAGCGCCACCCGCAAGGACGCCCACGGCCTGCCGTGCCCGGATATCCATTACGACGTCGGCGACTATGTGCGCAAAGGCGCGGAAGCCGCGCATAAGCAGCTGGCGCACATCGGGCAGCTGTTCGATGCCGATGAATTCAAGATCACCACCAGCCTGAACGCCAACAACCACATCATGGGCGGCACCATCATGGGCAAAGATCCGCAGGACTCGGTGGTTGACGGCAACTGCCGCACCCACGATCACGCCAATCTGTGGCTGCCGGGCGGCGGCGCCATTCCTTCCGCCAGCGTGGTCAACAGCACGCTGACCATGGCGGCGCTGGGCATCAAGGCCGCCGACGATATCGCCCGGGCGCTGGCGGTGAAATCATGAAGAAACAGCTTGGACTGGCCCTGACGCTGCTCGGCCTCAGCGGCGGCGCCTGCGCCGCCGACCAGGGCGCGTTGATCAAACAGGGTGAACGGCTCGCCATCGCCTCGGACTGCCAGGCCTGCCATACCCAGCCGGGGGGCGGTACTCCCTTCGCCGGCGGCTATGGCATCGACTCGCCGATGGGGGTCATCTACTCCACCAACATCACGCCGTCGACGAAGGACGGCATCGGCGGCTATAGCGAACGGCAGTTCGCCCGCGCGGTGCGCGAAGGGGTGCGCGCCGACGGCAGCTACCTCTACCCGGCGATGCCTTACACCTCCTACACCAAATTGAGCGATGAAGACATCCACGCGCTCTACGCCTACTTTATGCATGCGGTGAAACCGGCGGAGCAGAAAAACACGCCGACCGAACTGCCCTTCCCGTTCAACCTGCGCTTCAGCATGGCCGGCTGGAACCTGCTGTTCATGGACAAGGGCCGCTTCCAGCCCGACGCAGGCCAAAGCGAGCAATGGAACCGCGGCGCTTACCTGGTCAACGGCCCGGGGCATTGCGATACCTGCCATACGCCGCGCAACCTGTTGATGGCGGAAGACGCCGGCCGGCCGCTGGCGGGCGGCATGGTGGGCAGCTGGTATGCGCCGAACATCACCTCGGACGCCGTCAGCGGCATCGGCGGCTGGAGCAATGAACAGCTGGTGCAGTACCTTAAAACCGGCCGCGTCGCCGGTAAAAACCAGGCGGCGGGCGGTATGGCCGAAGCGGTGGAGAACAGCCTGCAATACTTGCCGGAGCAGGATCTGCAGGCCATCGCCGTCTACCTGAAAAGCACCGCGCCGGTGCGCGACCCGCAGGATACGCGAGCCGCCGACGGCTTTGGCCAGGCGTTCAACGTCGAGCCGGCATTGCGCGGCCTGCACGCCGCCAACGCCAACAATACCGTCGCCGACGGCGCGGCCCTGTTCAGCGGCAACTGCGCCAGCTGCCATCAGCCGGACGGCAGCGGCAGCAAAAATCAGGCTTATCCTTCGCTGTTCAACAACACCGCCACCGGCTCAGGCAACCCGGCCAACCTGATCTCCGCCATTCTGTTCGGCGTGCAGCGCAAGGCCGGCGGCGAGGACGTGCTGATGCCGAACTTCGGCCCGCAGTCTTACGTGAACCCGCTGAGCGATAAGCAAATCGCCGCCGTCAGCAACTACGTGCTGCAGCATTACGGCAATCCGGCGGTGAAGGTGAGCGAGGCGGACGTGGCGGAACTGCGCAACGGCGGCCCGGTGCCGCTGCTGGCCAGGCTGCAGCCCTATATGGCGCCGGGCATCGGCGCGGCGGCAGTGCTGTTGCTGGCGTTGATCTGGCTGTGCGGCAGGAAGCGGAGATAATCCGCCCTCAGGCCCGCGCCTCCTGAAGGGGAGCGGGCCTGGGTGTCAAGATTAGCAGGACGGTGACGAGCCCTGCGGCGGCAGATAGCGCTGCGGATCCAGCGCGGTAGCGCGGTAGCGGATCTGGAAGTGCAGGAACACCGAATCGGTGCCGGTGCTGCCCATGGTGCCGATCTTCTGCCCGGCCTTCACGTCCTGGCCGTTGCGCACCAGCGTGCTGTCGTTGTGCGCATAGGCGGTGATGAAGTCTTCGCCGTGCTTAATCATGATCAGGTTGCCGTAGCCGCGCAGCTGGTTGCCGACGTACACCACCTTGCCCTTGGCGGAGGCGTAAATCGGCTGGCCGCGCTTGCCGGCGATATCGATGCCCTTATTGCCGCCGTCGGCGGTGGAATAGGCCTGCACGATCCGCCCGCTGGCGGGCCAGCGCCAACAGCGGGAAGCGCCCGGCGGCGGCGTCTGCTTGGCCAGCACCTTGGCGGAGGCGGCGTTTTTGCGACGGTTTGAGGCGGTTCGGGTCGGCGCGCTGCCGCTCAGGCGCAGCTTTTGCCCCACTTCCAAACTGTATGGCGGGCGTATCTTGTTGATTCTGGCCAGATCGCTGACTTCGCTGTCGGTGATCCAGGCGATGTAATACAGCGTATCGCCCCGTTTGACGGTGTAGGATTTGCCGCTGTAGCTGCCCTTCGGCAGTTTGTCGTAGTCGCGGTGGTAGCTGTTTTTGCCCGAACAACCGGCCAACAGCAGGCCCAATGCCAGACACACCGCGGCGCGGCGCCACCATGCAAATTTGCTTCCTGTGCTCAAATCCAGTCCTCTGTATGCTTTCCGGGGTTCCGATACGCGTCAGCCGCCCATAGTAACATCTGCGTCAGACCAGTCAAAAACCCCTAAAAGGTCTATGCTGAACAGGTAAGGATGACTGATTGATTACCACACGACGAAATGGAGTACTGTCATGTTAAATCTCGACCGCAACAACCTGCCCCCGCTGAGCCAGGAACTGCTCAAAAAGCAACGAACCACCCTGCTGATCATCGCTTTCCTGCTACTGGCGGGCGGCATCCTGTGCCTGATTAACCCCTTCGCCTCCGGCGCGGCGCTGAGCATGGTGGTCGGCATATTGCTGTTGCTGAGCGGCGCGGCGCTGATCGTCGGCATGCTGGCCAACCGGGCGCAAAACACCTGGCCGATGATCGGCGGCATCCTGTTGGGGGTGGCCTATCTGATTATCGGCTACGTCTTCGTTACCAGCCCGATGGCCGGCGTGTTGGCGCTGGCGGTGTATCTGGCGGTGCTGTTCGCGCTCGGCGGCATTGCGCGGCTGGCGGCGGGCTATATGCGCCGCGGGCAGCCGGGCAACGGGCTGCAGTTCGTTATCGGGGTGCTGGATCTGATCATCGCCTGGATGCTGATCGGTTCGGGGCCGGAGGCTTCGGTCACGCTGGTGACGGCGATTGTCGGGATTGAGATGCTGGTCAGCTCCTTCGGGCTGTTCCAGGCGGCGCAGCTGTTTAAGCGCAGCTAAGCAGAGGACCGCCGGCGGTGCGGCTCAGCCGCCGCCGGCGGGTTTCGGCAATATAAAATCGACCCGGCGATTTTTAGCCCGCCCCTCTTCGGTGTCATTGCCGGCAACCGGTTGGCTTTCACCTTTGCCCCGTTCGCTCAGGCGAGACGGCTCAACGCCATGTGCAGTCAGCCAGGCCGCCACTGACCGGGCGCGACGTCGCGACAGATCCTGATTGTACTTTTCGCTGCCCACCGCATCGGTATGCCCTTCGATCTTCACCCTGGCGGCCGGATCGGCGGCGATAAATTCGGCCACCTGCCGCAGCGCCGGCTCCGCTTTATCGGCTATCGCATCGCTGTCGAAGGCGAACAGCACGTCGCTGCGTATCGACAGCGTCACGGCGGTCTTGCTGTTGCGGACCGAGATGTCGGCGGACTTCCTGGCCAGATCCTCCGCCTTGCTCTGCAGATCGAGCACGCCGGCATTCAGCCCCGAGGGCAGGCCTTGCAAATCCAGCCGGGTCGCCTTGAGATCCAGGATCACCGGTTTCCCCACCGAGACGCCCTCCCCATCCGCTGCGCCTGCGCCGAAGGCGGCCAGCCCGAAAGCGGCCAGCCACCCCGCACGGGTTAGTTTCCCTAAGCCGTTCATCGCTCAGCGATCCGTGATGGCGATCGGGCCAAGCGGCTCGACCCCTTCCAGGGTCAGGTAAACTTCTTTCACGTCCGCCGGCGGCGCGGGGAAGCTGCCGAACCAGGTGGCGACATAGGGAACGCCCTGGCTCGAACGGTATGGCACGCTGGGTGAGGCCAGCGGGACATTATTGCTGTCGGTCAGCAGCAGATACTTTTTGTTGCCGACCAGAATATAGAACGACTTTTCCAGCGCGTCTTTATCCAGGCTGCTATACAGGGCCTGGCCGTTGAGGTTGTCCTTCAGGCCTTTAAAGCGCACCTTGATAGTCAGGATTTCGCCGTGGCGCAGCGCCTCGGTCACCTGCGCCTCGGCCACGCCGCTGCTGACAATGCCGGTCGCCAGCGGGGCCGCATCGGCGGCCGCAGCGGCCCCCGGCACTATCCACGCGGCAAACAGGCAGGCGGCGGCGAAATTTCTGACATGCTTCATGATGAGTATCCTTATTGGGGAAGAGGATTGTTTTTGTTGCGTTTATTTTCAACAACATCACAAGGCCTCGGGGATAGCTACGCTTCGGAATTATAGTAAAACGCGCAACATCCATAAGGGTTATCCCCCAAAACCTAACCTGGGTCACGTTATGCGCCCAGGCCGACAATAAGCCTCACCCCGCGGGCCGATGGTCCCGCAGCCATCCCCTGACATCCGTCACCGCGATGCCGTGGCGGGCGTTGTAGGTGATGGCTTTATCCCAGGCGACGCCCTCGGCGCGGGCAAAGGCCAACCGATAGGCCGCCGTCAGGCTGGCGGGATCCGCCTGCGCCGCGGCGCGCAGCTGCGGCATCTCTTCAACCGCCAGCTGATAAGGCCGCCGCTCATGTTCACTCAGCAAATCCGCCAGCCGGCGGTAGGTGAGCGTGTCGCCGGCGATAAAAACGACGTCGTTACCGAAAGCCGGCCGGTGGAAAAAAATCCTCGCCGTCAAACGGCCGATATCTTCGGGCGTGGTCAGGCTGACGGCGAAATCCGCGCTGCCGGGGGCGTTAACGCGGCGGGTTTCGAAGTCCACCACGCCGAAGCCCGGCTCGAAGAGGTAACTGGTGAACATGCCGGTAGAGACGATGAGCCACTGCGTTTCACTCTGCTCGCGCAGCAATGCCCGCACCGCAAGCTGCTCATCCCACACCGGTTGGCCGCTGCCGCCGCCGATCCGATCGTAATCCACGCCGAACTGCCAGGGAACATAACGGGCGACCCCGGCCATCAGCACCGCGCGGGTAATTTTAAGCTGCGTGCCTTTGCCGCCCACGAATCCGCTGCAGTTTATCACCGCATCATAGCGGGCGAAGATTGCCGCCAACTCCGCCGCCGATTGGCGGCTGAAATCGGCGGTAATCACCGCGATGCCCCATGCGGCAAGCTGCTGCAGCCGCGCCTGATTTTCCGGCGCGGCGTTGCCGGGCGACGCGGGCCGCAGCAGCACGCTCAGCCGCACGCCTGGCTGCCGTAGGCGCTCCCCGACAAATCCCCGCAGCATGGCCATGCCGAGCTCACCGGCCCCCAAAATGAGGATGTCTGATGTTTGACGATGATTTGAGATGCTCATACTCTCTCCTGCTGTATTGGTCGGCCTATCCTGTCAGCCTGCCCATCGGGCGGCAATCAGGTACAGCGTTGATACCGGAGGAAGAAATGGAACTCAGCGATGAACAGAAAGAAAAATTCGCCGCGATATGCAGCGCGCTCAGCGATGAAGATGACGGCCTAAAGCGTGAAGTGCTGACGCATACCGGCAACCGTTGGTCCCTGAGCATCATTTACGCCCTGGGTACGCGCGGCCCGCTGCGCCATGCGGAACTTGGGCGGGCATTGGCCGGCGTGACGCAGCGCATGCTGACGAGAACGCTGCGCCATTTGGAACGCGACGGCTTGATCAGCCGGCATGATTACCAGCAAAAATATCCGCATCCCCATGTGGAGTATCAATTAACGCCCATTGGGGAAGGCATTCTGCTCAACATGCTGCCGATGTGGGAGTGGATTTTGTCGAATGCCGCCGCTATCCGCGATTCCCGCGAGCGATTTGGCAACGATTGACGAATTTACTCCATTTTTCGCGAAGTTAAGCCATAAAAAGCGTTAACTCCGCCATTTTCAGTCATTACGGCGCGCCGCCGCATCCCCCGTCATTTCCCCCCGCTGCGTTCATCCTCGTTTACAGCGGCGCTGGCGTGGCGACGGCCAACGCCGGCTAAAAATTGCGCCGATTATAGTGTCGACTACAATTCAATCGAAATACCTCCCTACAACATCATAATTTATTAAAACCAGAGGTGATTATGTTACAGAAACACGAAAACGTAATAAGTATGACTGTACTTAGCCATCAGGCCACCCAACAACTAATGCCCTCGTTTTCCTCACTGCCCCATACGCAGCACGCCGACGGCAAATACCGCCTGCGCCGCTATTCGGTAGTCAAACACCTCGGCGGCCGCGTCGTCGAAGCGGGGCCGCGCAATTTCGTGCAATCTGACGAGATCAATCACTTTCAGGGCAACGTGGTGCGCCGCTTCGAGCCGATTGACAGCGCGGTGCTGCAAAGCGTCGGCATGGAGGAAATGTGCAGCCTGTTCGCCGAAAGCAACGATCTGCCTGACGGGGCGGAGATAGAAATTCACCAGATGCGCGTCGTCGCCGTACAGAAAGACACTCAGGTAGCGCCGGAAGGCATTCATCAGGACGGCTTCGACCATATCGCGATGATCGCCATTCACCGGCACAATATCGTCGGCGGCGAAATCATGCTGTACGACGACAGCCACCATGATCCCTTCTTTAAAAAAGCGCTGGCGGACGGCGAGGCCGTGCTGCTGGCGGACAGCAAACTCTGGCATAACGCCACGCCGATCAGCGCCGTCGAGCCGGAAGAAGCAGGCTATCTGGATCTCTTTGTCCTGACCGCGCGGGGAGCGAAAGCATGACCTTCGCTCCCGAACTCGCCCGAGCCCAGTTCAGCGCGCTGCGCCAACGCCATGACGATCGACCCGTTATCTTTTTCGATGGCCCGGGCGGCTCTCAGGTTTCACAAGGCGTACTGGAAAAAATGACCGATTATCTGGGGAAATATAACGCCAACCTGGGCGGACACTATTTTTCCAGCCACAGGACGACCGAGGTGATGGACCATGCGCGGGAATCGGTGCGCGCCTTATTAAATGCGCCAACGCCCGATAACATCGTTTTTGGCATGAACATGACCTCGTTGACGTTCCACCTCAGCCGCATCATCAGCCGCAGCTGGCAGGCCGGCGATGAAATCATCGTTACCGCGCTGGATCACTACGCCAACGTTTCCAGCTGGCAGCAGGCCGCCGCCGATAAGCAGGTCACCGTGCACCAAATACCGCTGGAGCCCGCGGACTGCTCTTTGGACGCAGCCCGGCTGTGCGCCAGGATCACCGCCAAAACCCGGCTGGTGGCGGTCAGCTACGCCTCTAACGTCACCGGCAGCATCGTCGATATCAAAGCCATCACCGAAGCGGCCCACCGGGTGGGCGCGCAGGTTTATGTCGATGCGGTGCACTACGCCCCGCACAACCTGATCGACGTGCAGGCGCTGGGTTGCGATTTCCTGGTGTGTTCCGCGTATAAATTCTTCGGCCCGCATATCGGCATGGCCTATATCGCCCCGCAGTGGCTGCAGCGATTGCAGCCCTACAAAGTGGAGCCGGCCACCGACCTTGGCCCCGGGCGTTTTGAAACCGGCACCCAGAGCTTTGAAGGGCTCGCCGGCGTCACCGCCGCCATCGACTATCTGGCGCAGTGGGGCACGCCGGGCGCACCGCTAAGGCAGCGGTTGCAGGAAAGCTTCGTCGACTATCACCGGCATGAAGAACGGCTGTGCCGCCATTTTTTACAGCGCCTGCGGCAACTCGGCGGCGTGCGGCTCTACGGCTGCCCGCAGGCGGATAGCCACCGCCGCACGCCGACCTTTGCCCTGACCTTTAGCGGCCATGCGCCTGAAGCGATCGCCCGTCGGCTAGGCCAGCACAATATCTGCGTCGGCAGCGGACATTTCTATGCGCTGGGATTGATTCAGCAGTTGGGTTTGCAAGACGGTGGCGTATTGCGCATCGGCATGATGCATTACAACACCCAGCAGGAAATCGACGTGCTGTTCGAGGTGCTTGCCGACGAACTGGCGGTAACGGGGAAACAAACCGCGATCGGATTGGGATAGATAGTGGGGAAAAACGGTAATGGAGCGGGTGAAGGGAATCGAACCCTCGTATGCAGCTTGGGAAGCTGCCGTTCTACCATTGAACTACACCCGCATCGGTGTGCGACTGGCATTATAACCGGTTATCGGCACCGGGCAAGCGAAGATGGCGCGTAACTGCCGATGTTTTAAGCAGTTAGCGTGCCGGCCCGTTATCGCAGCGAAAAAAAACCGGCACAGTCGCCCGTGCCGGTTTTTTCACGCTAAGCGAGGTTACTTCTGCGGGCGCATCGCCGGGAACAGAATCACGTCGCGGATGGTGTGGCTGTTGGTGAACAGCATCACCATGCGGTCGATACCGATGCCCAGACCTGCGGTAGGCGGCAGGCCGTGCTCCAGCGCGGTCACGTAGTCTTCGTCGTAGAACATCGCTTCGTCGTCGCCGGCGTCTTTGGCGTTCACCTGGTCGGCGAAGCGCTGCGCCTGATCTTCGGCGTCGTTCAGCTCGGAGAAGCCGTTGCCGATTTCACGGCCGCCGATGAAGAACTCGAAGCGGTCGGTGATTTCCGGGTTCACGTCGTTACGGCGCGCCAGCGGAGACACTTCCGCCGGGTACTCGGTGATGAAGGTCGGCTGAATCAGATGGCTTTCCGCCACCTCTTCGAAGATCTCGGTCACTACGCGGCCCAGACCCCAGCTCTTCTCAACCTTGATGCCGATGGATTCGGCGATGGCCACCGCTTTACCCATGTCGGCCAGGTCTGCCAGATCGGTTTCCGGACGGTATTTCTTGATGGCCTCGGTCATGGTCAGCTTTTCAAACGGCTTGCCGAAGTCGAACACTTCGTCGCCGTACTGCACCTGGCTGTTGCCCAGCACTTTCTCGGTCAGGGTGCGGAACAGCGATTCGGTCAGCTCGATCAGGTCTTTGTAATCCGCGTAGGCCATATAGAGTTCCATCATGGTGAACTCTGGGTTATGGCGCGGGGAAACGCCTTCGTTGCGGAAGTTGCGGTTGATTTCGAACACCCGCTCAAAGCCGCCGACCACCAGGCGCTTCAGATACAGTTCCGGCGCGATGCGCAGGTACATGTCGATGTCCAGCGCATTGTGGTGGGTGATGAACGGACGCGCGGAGGCGCCACCCGGGATCACCTGCATCATGGGGGTTTCGACCTCCATGAAGCCGCGTTCCACCATGAAGTTGCGGATCGCCGCCATCACCTGAGAACGCACCTTGAAGGTGTTGCGCGATTCTTCGTTGGCGATCAGGTCCAGGTAACGCTGGCGATAACGGGTTTCCTGATCGGCCAGGCCGTGAAACTTGTCCGGCAGCGGGCGCAGGGCCTTGGTCAGCAGGCGCAGTTCGGTACAATGGATCGACAGTTCGCCGGTCTTGGTTTTGAACAGCTTGCCGCGCGCGCCGAGGATATCGCCCAGGTCCCACTTCTTGAACTGCTCGTTGTAGACGCCTTCGGCCAGATCGTCGCGCGCCACATACAGCTGAATGCGGCCGCCCACGTCCTGCAGGGTGACGAACGATGCCTTGCCCATGATGCGGCGGGTCATCATGCGGCCCGCCACGGTGACTTCTACGCCCAGCGCTTCCAGCTCTTCGTTTTCTTTGTCGTCATAAGCGGCGTGCAGCTTGTCAGACGTGGCGTCGCGACGGAAATCGTTCGGGAACGCAATGCCGTTGTCGCGCAGGCCGGCCAGCTTCTCGCGGCGGGACTGCAGCTCGTTATTGAGATCCAGCGCCTGATCGGCGCCCTGTGGTTGTTGCTCAGACATTTCTGTTCCTCATAACCCGGCTTTCAAACTTGCCTCAATGAATTTGTCCAGGTCGCCATCCAGTACGGCCTGCGTGTTACGCGTTTCAACGTTGGTGCGCAAATCCTTGATGCGGGAGTCGTCCAGCACGTAAGAGCGGATCTGGCTGCCCCAGCCGATGTCGGACTTGTTGTCTTCCATCGTCTGTTTATCAGCATTTTTCTTTTGCATCTCAAACTCGTACAGCTTGGCTCGCAGCTGTTTAAACGCTTGATCCTTGTTCTTATGCTGAGAACGGTCGTTCTGGCACTGCACCACGATATTGGTTGGCAGGTGGGTAATACGCACCGCGGATTCGGTTTTGTTTACGTGCTGGCCGCCCGCACCGGAGGCGCGGTAAACGTCGATACGCAGGTCCGCCGGGTTGATTTCGATATCGATATCGTCGTCCACTTCCGGGTAGATGAACACCGAGCTGAACGAGGTATGACGACGGCCGCCGGAATCGAACGGGCTCTTGCGCACCAGGCGGTGCACGCCGGTTTCAGTGCGCAACCAGCCGAACGCGTAGTCGCCGATAATCTTGATGGTGGCGGATTTCAGGCCCGCCACGTCGCCGTCGGACTCTTCGATCACTTCGGTCTTGAAGCCTTTGGCCTCGGCCCAGCGCAGATACATGCGCAGCAGCATGCTGGCCCAGTCCTGCGCTTCGGTGCCGCCGGAACCGGCCTGGATATCCAGGTAGCAGTCGGCGCTGTCGTATTCGCCGGAGAACATGCGGCGGAATTCCAGCTGATCCAGCTTGGCCATCAGCAGATCGAGCTCGGCGCCCGCTTCGTTGAAGGTTTCTTCATCGTCGGCTTCCACCGCCAGTTCCAGCAGGCCGCTGACGTCTTCGCCGCCCTGCTCCAGTTGGTCGATGGTTTCAACGATGGCTTCCAGCGCCGCGCGCTCTTTGCCCAGCGCCTGTGCGCGCTCGGGTTCGTTCCAGACGTCAGGCTGTTCCAGCTCGGCGTTGACTTCTTCTAGGCGTTCTTTCTTGGCATCATAGTCAAAGATACCCCCTAAGAACGGCAGTCCGCTCGGACAGGTCCTGAATTCGGTTTTTTACCGGATTAATTTCAAACATGGTTTTTGCGTTCTTTTACGTTGATGTCGTCGATGGCGAAATGCCATTGGAACCGGTAATTCTAACGGATCCGGGCGGCAGTTTATAGCGAGTTGCTCAGTTTTTGTGGCGATCGGGCGCCAAAGCGTGTAGCGGGGAGAGCTGGTGTTTCGTCCGTGTTTTCTTGTCGGCGCCAACCAAGCCGCTAAGCTGTTCAAGTATTGAGCAGTGTAGTCATTAAGACTATAGTCACGACGATGACTCAACAGGGATAGGCGGTGCCAACATGGACATTTTCGTTACGGATGATTTCGACAAATTTATGAAGAAAAATCGCATCGTCGATCAAAAAATTTGCACGGCTGCTCACGAACTCGAACATGGCAACCATGACGGCGATCTGGGGGGCGGCGTCTACAAGAAACGCCTCCCGCTCAATCGGGGTAAACGGGGCGGCGCCCGATCCATCGTGGCATTTAAACACGGACGCCATCAGTATTTTGTTGATGGATGGCTAAAAAACACCGTAAAACAGAACGGTGCAAAAGAAATTAACGATGATGAATTAGCAACCTATCGCGAGCTCGCGAAAGACTTTCTTGCCATGCCGCCAGAAATTATCAAACGAGCCATCGATAGCGGTTACCTGCGAGAGGTGAAATGCGATGACTGATAATCGCCTACTCAGACTGCAAAAAATGGCGCAACGATTCAATGAAATTGGCGCAGTGTCAGACGACACCATGCGCAGCATCGATGCGCGCGTTCAGGCGCAAGAGCAAAATGCCCAGCATGAACAGCGTGAGCAAATGGACGGCGCACGCATCAAAATGCTACGCAAACGGCTTGGCTTAAGTCAGGCCGATCTGGCGGCCGTGGTCAATATGTCGACCACCAGCGTACAGAAATGGGAACGTAATGCGGTGAAACCCCAGGGTTCCGCGCTCAGAATGCTGGAAATTATCGAGCAGAAAGGCGTCGCCAGCCTGATTATTCCGCCACGAAACTGATGGAGCGTTCGTACACCGGTCACTTACCGCTGCACGAACGCCCATTTCACTTCAGCGCGGCCAAAGATGCTGGATCAGCAATTGCACGTTGCGGTTGCCGCGGAACTCGTTGACGTCGAGCTTGTAGGCCAGCTCCACCTCGCGCACGCTGCTGTCCGGCCACAGCGCGGTGTCCACGTTGAAGGCGATGCCGTCGAGCAGCGGGCCGCCGCCGAGCGGCTCCACCATCAGCTTCAGGTGCTTCTCGCCCACCAGCCGCTGCTGCAGGATGCGGAACCTGCCGTCGAAGGTCGGCTCCGGGAACGCCTGGCCCCAGGGGCCGCCCTCGCGCAGCAGCTCCGCCGTGGTCAACGACAGCTCCTGCATCGCCAGCTCGCCGTCGGACCAAATTACCCCTTCCAGCATCGCCGGATCGAGCCACTCGCCCACCAGCTCGCCGAAGCGCTGGCGAAACTCGTCGAATTTGGCCTCTTCCAGCGATAGCCCGGCCGCCATCGCATGGCCGCCGAATTTCATCATCAGGCCGGGATTCAGCGTATCCAGCCGCTCCAGCGCGTCGCGCATGTGCAGGCCGGCCACCGAACGGCCGGAGCCCTTCAAAATGCCGTCCCCCGCCGGAGCGAAGGCGATCACCGGGCGGTGAAAACGTTCTTTGATGCGCGAAGCCAGAATGCCCACCACGCCCTGATGCCATTCCGGATGGTACATCGCCAGGCCGTAAGGCAGTTCGGTGCTGGTGCGCTCCAGCTGGTCGCACAGCTGCAGCGCTTCCACCTGCATGCCCTGCTCAATCTCGCGCCGCGTTTGATTCAACGCGTCAAGATCGTTGGCCAGCATGCGCGCCTGCGCGATGTCGTCGCTCAGCAGCAGCGCCACCCCCACCGACATGTCGTCCAGCCGTCCGGCGGCGTTGAGCCGCGGGCCGAGCGCAAAGCCGAGATCGTTGGCCGCCAGCTGGCGCGCGTCGCGGTTGGCGACCTCCAGCAGCGCGCGGATGCCCGGCCGGCATTTGCCGGCGCGGATGCGGTTTAGCCCCTGATACACCAGAATGCGGTTGTTGGCGTCCAGCGGCACCACGTCGGCAACCGTACCCAGCGCCACCAGATCCAGCAGTTCAGCCAGATTGGGCATCGCCAGGGCGCGCTGCTCGAACCAACCGCCGTCGCGCAGCCGGGCGCGCAGCGCCAGCATCAGATAAAAGGCGACGCCCACCCCGGCCAGCGATTTGGACGGGAACTCACAGCCGCGCAGGTTGGGGTTCACGATCGCCTCGGCCGCCGGCAGGGTGTCGCCCGGCAGGTGGTGATCGGTCACCAGCACCTGCATGCCCTTGGCGTGCGCCACGTCGACCCCGGCGTGCGAAGAGATGCCGTTATCGACGGTCAGGATCAGTTGCGCGCCGCGCGCCGCCGCCTGTTCCACCACTTCGGGGCTCAGGCCGTAGCCGTCTTCGAAGCGGTTCGGCACCAGATAATCGACGTCGCCGCCGCCCATGCTGCGCAGCGCCAGCACCGTCAGCGCGGTGCTGGTGGCGCCGTCGGCGTCGAAGTCGCCCACCACCATGATGCGCCGCCGGTCGGCCAGCGCCTGCTGCAGAATGCCGACGGCGTCGTCGATGCCGTCCAGCTGCTGCCAGGGCAGCATGCCCTTGACGCTGCGCTCCAGTTCCTGTTCGCCCTGCACGCCGCGCAGCGCGTATAAACGGCGCAGCAGCGGAGGCAGGCTGGCTGGCAGGTGGCTTTCGTCCGCCGCCGGTCGGCGGCGTAGTTGCGTTTTCATGCTCACCGGCGATTAACCACCGGCTTTGGTGGCGGCCTGATGCGCATCCAGCATGGCGGCCAGCTCTTTCGGCCCCTGATAGCCGGGGATCATCATGCCGTTCTCCAGAATGATCGCCGGAGTGCCCTGAATGCCGAACTGCACGCCCAGCGCGTAGTGTTTGCCGATGTCGGTTTTGCAGGTCGCCGGAGACACCGCGTCGCCCTTCATGGCGGCGTCAAACGCCTTGGCCTTGTCGGCGGTGCACCAGATCGACTGCATGTCTTTCTCGGCCTGAGACTCCAGCCCCTGGCGCGGGAACGCCAGATAACGCACGGTAATGCCCAGATCGTTATACTCTTTCATCTGCTGATGCAGCTTGTGGCAATAGCCGCAGGTAATGTCGGTAAACACGGTGATCACGTGTTTTTCCTTCGGCGCCTTGTAGACGATCATCTGATCTTTCAGCGCATCCAGCTTGGTGCCCAGCAGCTGATTGGTCACGTTCACCGGCTCTTTGCCGCTGACGTCGTACAGCGGGCCCTGCAGAATATGTTTGCCGTCTTCGGATACGTACAGCACGCCGCTGTCGGTCAGCACGGTTTTCAGGCCGCTGACCGGTGAAGGCTGCACGTCCGCCTGCTGAATGCCCAGGCTGCCGAGGGCTTTTTTGATGGCCGCGTCATCGGCGTGTGCCGCGCCGGATACCGAAGCCACCAGCAGGGAGAGCAGCATTAAACCTTTTTTCATTGTTCCAATCCTTTCGAACCCGGCGCGTCTAGGCGCGCGGGTGATGCTGTTGATGTAGCTGTTTCAGTCGTTCGGTCGCTACATGAGTATAAATTTGCGTAGTGGAGAGATCGCTGTGCCCCAATAACATCTGTACGACACGGAGATCGGCCCCATGGTTCAGCAAATGGGTGGCGAACGCGTGGCGCAACACGTGCGGCGACAAACGTTCGCTGTCGATGCCGGCAAGGATCGCATAGTGTTTGATGCGATGCCAGAACGTCTGTCGGGTCATTTGCTGGCAGCGGTTGCTGGGGAACAGCACGTCCAGCGTCTGCCCGTTGACCAGCCAGGGGCGGCCGTGTTCCAGATAGTTTTCGATCCAGTACACCGCCTCTTCGCCCAGCGGCACCAGCCGCTCCTTGTTGCCCTTGCCGATCACCCGCACCACGCCCTGCCGCAGGCTGACGTCGCTGAGGGTCAGCCCGACCAGTTCGGAAACCCGCAGGCCGGTGGCGTAGAGCACTTCGAGCATCGCCTTGTCGCGCAGCTCCAGCGGCTGATCGACGCAGGGAGCCTGCAGCAGGGCGTCGACCTGCGCTTCGCTCAGATCCTTCGGCAACCGCTGCGGCAGCTTCGGCGAAGCCAGCAGCGCGGTCGGGTCGTCTTCGCGCAGCTTCTCGCGGTACAGATACTGGAACAGGCGGCGCATGGCGCTCAGCAGGCGCGCGGAGCTGGTGGCCTTGTAGCCGCCGTCCACCCGTTCGGCGAGGAACGCCTGCAGATCCAGCGCTTCCGCCTGCAGCAGCGGGGTCTGGTGATGGTTAAGCCAGGCGACCAGCGCCTGCAAATCCAGCCGATAGGAGGCCAGCGTATTTTCCGCCAGATTGCGCTCGAGCCACAGCGCATCCAGGAATTGTTCAATCAGCGTATGGTCTTGCTGTTGCACGCGGTCCTCTCTTTGTTGCGTTTCCACCCGCGCCATTATGCCTTAAGCCGGCGCAAATCTGGTACACTCGCGGTAATTCTATGAACGGCAACATAACGGTTTAAACATGAAGATTGGTCTGTTTTACGGCTCCAGCACCTGCTACACCGAGATGGCGGCAGAAAAAATCCGTGAGATTCTGGGTGAAGACCTGGTCGACCTGCACAACCTGAAAGACGTCTCCCCCCAGTTGATGGAAGACTATTCCATCCTGATCCTCGGTATCCCGACCTGGGATTTCGGCGAGCTGCAGGAAGACTGGGAGGCGATTTGGCCGCAGCTGGCGGCGCTGGATCTGAAAGGCAAGATCGTCGCCATGTACGGCATGGGCGATCAACTGGGCTACGGGGAATGGTTCCTGGATGCGCTGGGCATGCTGCACGATCAGATCGCGCCGCTGGGCGTACAGTTTATCGGCTTCTGGCCAATCGACGGCTTTGAGTTCACCAGCCCCAAACCGCTGAGCGCCGACGGCAAACACTTTGTCGGCCTGGCGCTCGACGAGGTCAATCAGTACGACATGAGCGAAGACCGCCTGCAGCAATGGTGCGAACAGATCCTGCTGGAGATGGAGCCGCTGCTGTAGCGGCCCCGGGCGCGTTCGGCGCGCCCGAACCCCCGGCTTACTTCCACAGCCGGAAACGCTGTTCGCCGCCGCCGGTCGCCGCGTCCCCCGCCAGGCGCGCCGGATCGGCCACCCGATACCAGTCCAGCTTGCGCGTCAACAGCATGATCCCCGCCAGAATAGCGAACAACAGCCCGGCCCCCAGCGCCAGCGCGTTATCTTCCGACTGCAGCAGCAGATACAGCACGCCATACAACAGCAACAGGCTGGCGGCGAACAGCGCGCCGCGCAGCTTGCCGCGCAACACCGCGCTCAGATAGAAGGCGATCAGTCCGCTGCAGGCGATGCCGGCCAACAGATAGGCGACGGCAAAGCCGAGATGCTCGGAAAAAGCCAGCAAGATCAGGTAAAACAGCACCAGCGCCGCACCGACCAGCAGATACTGGATCGGGTGCACCCGCAGGCCGGTCAGGGTTTCGAACAGGAAGAACGCCATAAACGTCAGGCCGATGAACAGCACCGCGTACTTCACCGCGCGCTCGGTCAGTTGGTAATGATCGACCGGTTCGATCAGGCTGGCGCTGAACGCCGGCAGTTTGTCCTCATCGAGGATGCCATCGTCGTAATGGAAAGCGCTGTTGATATTGTTGGCGAACCAGGTGCTGCGCCAGCGGGCGCTGAAGCCCCGCTCCGTGATCTTGCGCTCATCCGGCAGGAAATTGCCGAGGAAGTTCGGGTGCGGCCAGTTGCTCTGCAGCCGCAGCTCGCTGCTGCGGCCCAGCGGCACCAGCGACAGGCTGCTGGTGCCCGCCAGCGTCAGGGTGAAGTCGGCGCTCAGCCCCTCTTTTTGCAGCATCGCCAGCGTCAAGGGCGCATGAATGCCCTGCGGCAAGCCGTTGACGCCGGTACCGGGCTCAAACGCCACCGGCTGCGGCCCGCCCAGCGGGGAAATGCTCTTGATGCCGCGCGAATCGCTCAGCGCCACCAGCAGGAACGGCCGGCCGACGGTGACGTTGCTGCGCTGCAGGTCCGCCAGATCGGGCTGACCGAACTGCACCTTGAAGTTCAGCGGCCCCTGATAAACCTGAGTCTGATAGATGCCCAGCCTGCGCGCCTCTACGTTCGGCGTGCCGACGACCTGCAGGGTTTCCGGCAGCAAATAGCGATGATGCCGCACCCGCTGCACCACCTTTTGCCCTTGGTCGTCCTGTTTCTCTTCCCGTTCGGTATAGGGGATGACGATCAGCGGGCCGAGAATGCGCTGCGCCCGGCTGGTGCTTTCGCTCACCTGGCCGACCACGCTTTGGCGATAGCCGCTGCGTTCTTCAATCACGTTCATCAACTGGCTGATGGGGATAATCATCAGGATCATCAGGCCCAGCAGGGTGGCTATTTTCCAAAACAATACCGATTTCATCATGTGCGCTCCTTGTAGGTAATAGCGCCACGATAAAACCCGCCGGTGAAATCAGGATGTGGTTGTGTGAAGGGACGGTGAAGTCACAGCGATAAAGTGAAGATGGCCTCTACGCCGTGCGGCCGGCGATTATGCAGGCTGATGCCGCCGCGATGCAGGCGCGCCAC
Source organism: Serratia ficaria (assembly GCF_900187015.1). Lineage (NCBI taxonomy): Bacteria > Pseudomonadati > Pseudomonadota > Gammaproteobacteria > Enterobacterales > Yersiniaceae > Serratia > Serratia ficaria. Next base: position 4,265,715 of record NZ_LT906479.1, read on the forward strand.
TTCCTGCACGAAATTCAGCCCCAGACCGCTGCTTTTCGGCCGATCGGCGCGCGCCAGCGAATAGAAGCGTTCGAACACCTTACCGATCGCGTAGTCAGGAATGCCGCTGCCGTCGTCGCAAACCATGATTCGATAGCGCTGCTCCCGCCGTTCGCCGCGCACGCGGATCGTACCGCCCGGCGGCGTGAAGTCGAGCGCGTTATCCAGCAGGTTGGTCAGCGCCTGGCTGAGCAGCAGCGCATCGCCGTTCAGCGTCGCCTCGGCCAGCGCCTCTACCTGCAACCGCACCTGGCGCTGCGCCGCCTGCGCTTCCTTGCCGGCCGCCGCCTGGCGCACCAGCGCCGCGATCGCCACCGGCGCCAGATCCAGCTCCGGCCGGCTCTCCAGCCGCGCCTGCACCAGCAGTTTGTCCACCAGTTGCTGAATGCGCGCGCTCTGCTGTTCGATATTGGTCAGAAAACGCCGGGCGGTCGCCGGCGGCGGCAGCTCCTGCAGCAGTTCCGCCGCGCCGCGTATCGCCGCCAGCGGGCTTTTCAGTTCGTGGGTCAGGGTATGCACGTATTGTTCGATGTAGGCTTTGCCCTCCAGCTTCAGCCGCATGCTTTCCAGCGCCTGCGCCAGCTGCGCCAGCTCGCGGCCGCCCATGTTGGGCAGCGGCGCGTCTTCGCCCTGCGCCACGCCGTCGGCGTAGCGCACCAGCCGGCCAATCGAACGGTTGATCCACCAGACGAAGGCCAGGCCTATCAGCAAGGCAATCCCCAACAGCAGCGCACCGGCCCACAGAATGCGCCGTTCGCTGCGCTTGATCACCGGCGCCATGGTGCTGTTGGGCTTGCCGACGCTGAGCACGCCGATGATTTTACCCTGTTCGATCACCGGCGCGGCCACGTACATCACCGAGCTGTTCTCGTCCTGCGGATCGCTGCGCGTGCTGCGGGCGCCGTACTGGCCGCGCAGCGTCAGGTGAACGTCGTTCCAGCGCGAGTAGTCCTGCCCCTGCGCCCGGCCGGCGGAATCGAAAATCACCCTGCCGCGCGCATCGGTGAGATACGCGTGATATTCGCTGCGATCCTTGCGAATGCCGGCGATATTGGCGCCGATCGGCCGCTGGTTCAATTGGGAGAAAGCCTGCGCCAGCTGGCCGTGCGACGCATCGCCCCGCCGCATGTCCTGCCGCGCGATCTGCGCCAGCAGGTTGGCGGTGTCGACCAAGGTGCCTTCGGTGGCGCGGCGCACGCCGGGCTTCACCTCCTGCACAAAGATGCTCAGTACGAAATAGCCCGCCACCGCCACGATCAGGAAGTATCCCAGCAGCAGCCGCAGGCCAATTTTCATGGCTGGCGGCTCACGCTGTAGCCCAGTCCGCGATGGGTATGAATCGGCGGTTCGCCGGGATCCACCGCGCGCAGCTTGGCGCGCAGCGTTTTGATGTGGGTATCGACGGTGCGATCCAGGCTCTCTTCCGCCTGCGCCCAGACGCAGTCCATCAACTGCTGGCGCGAGAACACCCGCCCGGGCGCCAGCAGCAAGGTTTTCAGCAGTAAAAATTCGTAGCGGGTCAGCGACAGCGGCCGCTGATGGTAACTGATGGTCGCCGCCTGTTCGTCGAGCATGAAGGGGCCGAAATGATACGGCGCGGCCTGCTGCAGGCGCTGCTGCTTGTGCAGACGGCGCAGAATGGTGCGCACCCGGGCGCTGACTTCGCGCGGGGAAAAGGGTTTGGCGACGTAGTCGTCGGCGCCGATCTCCAGCCCGATCAGCCGGTCTACCTCATCGCTGCGGGCGGTCAGGAACAGCACCGGCAACTCCGCCGCTTGAGCCAGCAGGCGGCGGCACAGTTCGAATCCGTTGATGTCCGGCAAGCCGACGTCGAGGATCGCCAGCGCCGGTGCCCCCTGCGCCAACGCCTGCAGCGCCGGTTCTCCGCGTTCGAACCAGCGCACCTGAAAGCCTTCGCTCTCCAGGGTGTAAATCAGCGTATCGGCGATACTGGGCTCATCTTCCACCAGCCAGAGCAGGGGTTTCATCAGGCGTCCTCGTCATCGTCGGCCGGCGGATACAGCAACAGCTGGCGCAGATGCCGCCACTCTTCCTTACCCATGCTGTCCGAGGCCAGCCACAGCCGGCGGCGCTTTTTGCCCGCCAGCGGCTGCAGCGTCAGCAGCATGCCGTAGCCGAGCATCCAGGGCTTTTTCGCCAACCGCCATTCGCGGCCGTGCCAGCTGAAACGCCGGTCCGCCAGCAGGCGCAGTTCTCCCTGCGCCGCGGCGATGCGCTTCTGGCTGCGGATGCATTGAAACACCACCAGCGTCAACAGCACCAGCCAGATCGGCCCGTAGCCTTCCGGCCATGGCGAAATCAGGATCAGCAGTATCAGAATGCCGTGCGTCAGCAGCGAAAATAACTGGGTGCGCCAGGAAATGCGGACGTCACATCGCCACTGGGCCACGGTCTTTATTTCGCGTTTGGATCAGGGTCACCATTCTCTGCAGCTCGCTGTCCTGCGGCGCGCCATGATTCATCAGCCAGTTGAACAGATCGGGATCGTCACACTCCAGCAGGCGGATAAACAGCGCCTTGTCGGTATCATTCAGCTGGTCGTACTCGTATTCGAAGAACGGCATGATGGAGATGTCCAACTCGCGCATGCCGCGGCGGCAGGCCCAGTGAATACGTGCTTTGTTATTAATATCCATGTTGTTATGACTAACCTCTTTTCAGCGCGGCCTCGCCAGCGCAGGGTTCAAAGGACACACTGTATGGCAACGCCGTCGCGATATAATTCCATCGGCCAGGGATCTGTCTGCAAGGGGTCGCCCTTGGCCGCAAGCCTATAGAGTAACAATTTGACATACTCGCCGGGAAGGACGTTCTGTGCGTAAACGCAATAAAGCGTGAAATGTCAAAAAAAGCGCTGCCGGGCGCCGCGGCGCGAATAACAGTTTGCAAAGCCCGCCGCCTCTTTTACCATGGGCTTAACACACCCTCAGGTAAGCTAAACGTTAAGCAGGATCTTACTATGGCGTATAACATTCCATTCCCACCCCGTCAGCCTTCCGCCTCCACCCATCTGCCCCTGACCCTGATCTCGCTGGAAGACTGGGCGCTGGTGACGCTGAATGGGCCAGATACGGTTAAATACCTTCAGGGCCAGGTGACGGCGGATATCGACGCGCTGGCGGCGGACCAGCACGTGCTGTGCGGCCACTGCGACGCCAAGGGCAAAATGTGGAGCAACCTGCGCCTGTTCCACCGCGGCGAGGGCTTCGCCTATCTGGAGCGCCGCAGCGTGCTGGACAGCCAGCTGGCGGAAATCAAGAAATACGCGGTGTTTTCCAAAATCACCATCGCCGCCGACAACGACGCGGTACTGCTCGGCGTGGCCGGTTTCCAGGCGCGCGCGGCGCTGGCGGGCCTGTTCAACGCCCTGCCGGATGCCGATCATCAGGTAGTGCAGGACGGCGACACCACCCTGCTGCACTTCTCCCTGCCGGCGGAGCGTTTCCTGCTGGCGACCACCGCCGCCGTTGCCGAACGGCTGGTGGCCAAACTGCATGAACAGGCCGAGCTGAACGACAGCGGCCAATGGTTGGCGCTGGATATCGAAGCCGGTTACCCGATTATCGACAGCACCAACAGCGCGCAGCTGATACCGCAGGCCACCAACCTGCAGGCGCTGCAGGGCATCAGCTTCAGCAAGGGTTGCTATACCGGTCAGGAAATGGTGGCGCGCGCCAAGTTCCGCGGCGCCAACAAACGCGCGCTGTACTGGCTGGAAGGCAAGGCCGGGCGCACGCCGCAGCCGGCGGAAGATCTGGAACTGCAGCTGGGTGAGAATTGGCGCCGCACCGGCACCGTGCTGGCCGCCAGCCAACTGGCCGACGGCACGCTGTGGGTACAGGTGGTGATGAACAACGATCTGGCAGCCGACAGCAAGCTGCGGGTGCGCGATGACGCCGCCAGCCAGCTGGCGATCAAGCCGCTGCCCTATTCGCTGGCCGAAGAAAAATAATCCCCCCGGCAGCAGGCGCCCGCCCGCTGCCGCTTTTTACTCGTCCAATTCTCCGTCGCGCTGCACCAGATAGATCAGCACCAGAATAATGGTGACAAAGAAGCGAAACGCGCTGGGCACGCCGTTCCATTGCGGCGACATCCACATGCCGAGCCACTCCCCGCCGATCGACGTAAACCCGACCTGCCAGGTATTGATGAATCCTGTATAAGATGGGATTGCGGCGGGATCAGACGTACAGATAAATCGCCATGAAGTGGCAGACGCTGCCGCCGAGCACGAAGCCGTGCCAGATGGCGTGGCCGAAGCGGAAGCGTTTGGAGGCGTAGAAAATCACCCCCAGGGTATAAACCAACCCGCCAACCGCCAGCAGGGTGACGCCGCCGATGTCCAGCCGCGTCGCCAGCTGATAAATCACGATCAGCGACAGCCAGCCCATGGTCAGATAGGTCACCAGCGACAGCGCTTCAAAACGGTGGGCAAAAGCCAGCTTGAACAACACCCCCAGCAGCGCCAATCCCCAGATTACCGCCATCAGGCCCTTGGCCAGCGGCGAGTTCAGCCCCACCAGCAAAAATGGCGTGTAAGTGCCGGCAATCAGTAGATAAATGGCGCAGTGGTCAAACTTTTTCAGCCAGTGCTTGGCTTTCTGATGCGGGATGGCGTGGTACAGCGTGGAAGCGAGATACAGCAGGATCATGCTGCCGCCGTACAGGCTGTAACTGGTGATGGCCGTCATATCGGCACCGGTGTCCACCGCCTGCACCAGCAGCAATACCAGCCCGACGATGCCGAATACCAGCCCGATGCCGTGGCTGATGCTGTTGGCTATTTCCTCCGCCCACGGATAGGCTGCGGCGGCACTCTTTTCGCTCCCGGCTTTCACTACGCCCGTTTTTCCCATAAAACACAAACCCTCAAAACGCCCTGCATTGTTCGAAATTAACGCAAAACAGCTTAACTGAGAATAATTCCAGTGTACACGTGTACGCTAAAATAAAACTGTGAACGCGTGTAACCATCGAAATCCCCCGCCCACTGGTCTACAATCGTCAGGCTTCAACCCACCCACCACGAGGTTTACACCATGTCATCCGCTGTACCCGCGTTAGATTTCGGCTCCATGACCCAGGTCATTCAGTTCCTGATGGAAATCGACAAGTTGAAAAGCGTGCAACGCCGCACCAAGGTGCTGGGCACCCAGCGTCAGGAAAACTCCGCCGAGCACAGCTGGCACTTCGCCGTCGCCGCGCTCAGCCTGGCGCCCTATGCCGGTGAAGGCGTGGACATTCAGCGGGTGATCCAGATGGCGCTGCTGCACGACATCGTGGAAATCGACGCCGGCGACGTGCTGGTTTACGATCTGGCGGCCCGCGCGGCGATCCACGATCAGGAAGTGGCGGCGGCGCGGCGGCTGTTCGGCATGTTGCCGGACGCTCAACGCGAGTATTTCACCGCTTTATGGCAGGAATATGAAGACGGCGAGAGCGCCGATGCGCGCTTTGCGCTGGTGCTGGACCGCACCATGCCGATGCTGATGAACCTGCACAATGAAGGCCAGAGCTGGGTAGAAAACGGCATCAGCCTGGAGCAGGTGCTGTCGCGCAACACCCTGATCGCCGAGATCTATCCCGAACTGTGGCACCATCTGCTGCAGCACCTGCAGGATGCGCAGCGCAAAGGCTGGCTGAAGTAAGCGCATCGGGCTGCAGCGCCGCGGCTGCAGCCTTCTTGCTTACAACGGCTTATGCGCCGTTTCCCGCGCGGCCAGCACCGCCCACAGCGTAATCAGCAGCGCCACCACCACGTAGGCCGAGATCGCCAGCGTGCTGTTATAGGACTTGAACAGCGACGCGATGATCAGCGGGGCGAAACCGCCGCCCAGGATCCCCGCCAGCGTATAGGCCAGCGATGACCCGGCATAGCGCACCCGGGTCGGGAACTGCTCGGTGATAAACGCCGCCTGCGGGCCGTACATCGCCGCGTGGATCAGCAGGCCGACCACCACCGCCGTGCAGATCAGCACCGGCTGCGTGCTGTCGAGCAGCACGAAGAAGACAAACGCCCACGCCATCGCCGCCAGCGCCCCGCCGATGTATACCGGACGGCGGCCGAAGCGATCCGACAGCGCGCCGAACATCGGCACGGTAATGGCGTTGCCGATCGCCCCCAGCATGGTGGCGGCCAGCGCCAGCGGGCGCGGCAGATTCAGTACGGTGGTGACGTAGGTCAGGGTAAATACCACCACCAGCGCATAGAGCACGTCGGAACCGATGCGCGAGCCGCCGGCGATCAGCAGCGGGCGCATATGCTGGCTGAACACCTCGCGGATCGGCGCCTGGGTAACGTCTTTCGACGCCTCCAGCTGCAGAAACGCCGGCGTCTCGCCCACCCCGCGGCGCAGCCACAGGCCGAAGATCACCAGCACCAGGCTGAGCAGGAACGGAATGCGCCAGCCCCACAGCTGGAAATCATCCGCCGACATCGCCACCGTCACCAGCGTGATCAAACCGGTGCCTATCAGCGTGCCGCAGGAAGGCCCCACCTGCGCAAAGGAGGCGTTGCGCCCGCGCTGATGCGGTTTGCCGTGCTCCATCGACAGCAGCACCGCCCCCGCCCACTCGCCGCCCAGCGCGATGCCCTGGATAAAGCGCAGCGTCACCAGCAGCAGCGGGCTCCAGATGCCCCAGCTGGCGTAACCCGGCAGCAGCCCCATCAGCGCGGTGGTCACCCCCATTATCACCAGGGTGGTGACCAGCACGAAGCGCCGCCCCAGCACGTCGCCGAGGTGGCCGAACACGATGCCGCCGATCGGCCGGGAAACATAGCCGACCGCATAGGTGGAGAACGCCAGAATGGTGCCCACCAGCGGATCGAACGACGGGAAGAACACGTGGTTGAAGATCAACGCCGCCATGATGTTGTAAACGGTGAAGTCATACCATTCCAGCGCGGTGCCGATCGAGCTGGCCGCCGCCAGTTTGCCGGTATTCGGCGGGTTGGCGGCCTGCGCTTTGGCCGACGAGGCCATTGGCGTTTCTGTGGTGGATGCGCTCATGATGTCAGCTCCTGTACGGTCAGTTGCCAGCCAAGGGCGTAATGCCAGGCGTCGCCGGCGGGGATTTTCAACGTGAGGCAGGCCTGCTCGGTCAGGCGCTGGCCGGCCTCGGCGCCGCTGCTTTCGATCAGCAGCATCGGCAGCAGCCGGCGGTTCTCGCGGGATTCTTTCGGCAGCGGCGAGCTGAGCTCGGCGTCCGGCGTCAACAGGCTGCTGCGCACAAAGCCGGGCTGTTCGGCCAACTGCGCGCCCAGCGCGGCGACGCTGGCGCGCAATGCCTCCGGCGCCGCCGGCGCCAGGGTGATGACGCCCAGATGGCTGCCGCAGCCCTGGCCGGTTACGGCCTCAACCGCACACACCCGGCGCATCGGGTTGCGCATCTTGTCCAGGCTGGCCACCGACCACGGCGTCTGGTGTTGGAAAGCGGCGCGGTAGGCTGCGGTGGTGAAGCTGGCCAGCGATTCGGTTTTATACAGCCCCAGATATTTACGCCCGCCCTGCAGCGCCTGATAGCGAGTACCGGATAAAAAGCCGGGCACCCGCACCCGCTCTTCGACGTGCTCACGGTCGTACCACTGATTGAAATCCGCCTCGTCCTGCGCGGCGACATCTGTTGCGACAAACAGCATTCCGTTCGGGGAACCGGTCATGGGGACTCTCCTGTTAACTCAAGTAAGGCGGGCAACGCCCTGCCGTATCATTACGCGCCGGCCAGGCAGCGTTCGGCAGCCAGCGCCCAGCCCAGCAACGCCTCGTCCCGCATCGGCAACCCGGCCAGCATCAGGCCGATCGGCGCCGCGCCCGGCCGTTGGCACGGCAGAGACAGCGCGCAGCCGTCGAGGAAGTTAATGATTGAAGGATTGCGCAGCGCCAGCGCGTTGCAGCGGAAATAGGCTTCTTCGCTCGCCTCCAGCTCGGCGACGGTCGGCGCAACAAGCGGCGCTGTCGGCATCAGCAGGGCGTCGAATCCCTGCACCGCCGCCGCCACCCGTTGCTGCCAATCGGCGCGCTGCTGTCGCAGCTGCTGCAGATCCTGTTCACCCAGCGGCTGGCCGCGGCGAATGCGCGACAACACGCGCGGATCGTAGTCATCGGCCCGCTCGGCAATCAGCGCCCGATGCCAGCGCCAGGACTCCAGCGCGGTGAAACCGCCGGCGGCGTTGATCGCCGCCAGTTCGGCCAGCTCCGCCAAAGGGATCGGTTCAATCTGCGCGCCGGCCTGCGCCAGCCGCCGCAAAGCCTGCTGGAATGCCTCGGCGACCTGCGGCTGCAATTCATCCAGCACCAGCGTCTGCGGCACCGCAAAGCGCGCCTGTTCCAGCGTTTTCGGCTGCGGCCGCAGCGGGCCTCCGGCTATCAGCGCGTCCAGCGCAATGCAGTCGGCGACGCGGTGGGCGATCACGCCGATCGAATCCAGCGACGGCGACAGCGGCAGCAGGCCGCCGTCGTTGATGCGCCGGGCGGTGGGTTTGAAGCCGGTCAGCCCGCAGAAGGCGGCCGGGATGCGCACCGAACCGCCGGTATCGCTGCCGATGGCGCCCAAACACATGCCGTCGGCCACCGCCACCGCCGCGCCGGAGGACGAGCCGCCCGGAATGCGGCGCGCAGCGCGATCCCAGGGATTAGCCGGGGTGCCGTAATGCGGGTTGATGCCCAGCCCGGAATAGGCGAATTCGGTCATGCCGGTCTTGCCGATCACCACCGCTCCCGCTTGCAACAGCCGTTCCACTATTGCCGCGTGGCGCTCCGCCTTCGGCGCGGCGGCCAATACCCGCGAGCCGGCGGCGGTGGTTTGCCCGGCGACGTCGAACAGGTCTTTGACCGACACCGGTACGCCGTCCAGCGCCGACAGCGGTTTGCCCTCGGCGCGCCGCCGATCGGCCGCCTGCGCCTGGCGCTGCGCCCACTCGCCATAAACCTGAGTGAAAGCGCGCGCGCCTTCGCCCCGCTCATCGGCAATCTGCGCCAACGCGGCGGCCGTCAACTGCACCGCCGTCAGTTCACCCTTGGCCAGCGCGGCGGCGGCCTGCTCCAGCGTGAGTTTATTCATCAGGCCACCACCGGCAGCTCAATGCTGCGATAGCTGTGGCTGATGGCCCTTCCCAGCACTGCGTCCGCCAACTCCATGCGGAACTCCAGCGCCGGGCGAATGCCGCCGATCGCCGCCAGCGTGCCGCAGGTCATCGCCAGGCCATCGGGCGCCTGCGGCAGCGCCAGCCCGCATTCCGGCAGCTGCGAGCCGCCGAGATAACGCTCCAGCAGATCGCCGGGCGCACGCAGGCTGGCGAGAGTGCCTTGCTGATACAGCCGAAACTCGCCGTCTTCCTTGATCCACGAGCGCAGGACCAGCGAATCCCAATGATCCAGCACCTCGCACAGCGGCCAGGCGGCGCGCGCCACCGGCTTGACGCAGATCTGTTTCGACAGCGCCACGCTGTGGGCCTCCAGCTGGCGATCGGTATGATCCGACGCCAGCGAAACGAACAGCTCGCCGCCCTGAGTGAAGATAAAAGGTTCCGCTTCGCCGGAGGTGGCGCTGCCGATCACCTCAATGCAGTCGCTTTGGCTAAGCTGGTTGGCCGCCACGCGATAGAACAGCGGAATTGCACTGGGCTGGGGCACGCCCAGCTCGGCCAGCTCCCTGATATGGTGCAAGATCGCCTCGCGATCGCGCCCGGTCCAGCCGGCGATCACCAGCTGGTCGATCTCGACATTCAGCGCCGCAGCGCCGCGGGATCCGGGTAAAGTAAAGGTCAGTCTCATGGCCGTATCGCCTCTTTGGTTAAAATACTGTGAAATTTCACTATATCTTTAGTTACCAAATAAGCGATTTCCATGCCATGTTTTTGTGTACTATGTCTAAAAACTTTCTTCTTGCAGGAGCAGAACGTGAAGACCGTTGACGCAGAGAGCCCACAACTCCCGACGGCAGAGGAAGCCGGGCTGTCACTGAACGAACTGGCCTACCGCCGCTTCAAACAGGCGCTGGTGACGCTGAGCTACAAGCCGGGCGAATATCTCAATACCGCGCAGGTGATGGCGGAGCTGGAAATGGGCAGAACCCCGATCAATCAGGCGATCCACCGCCTGGCCAACGAAGGCCTGCTGCAGGTGATCCCACGCAAGGGAGTGATGGTGGCGCCGCTGTCGATCGACGATGCGCTGGAGCTGATAGAGGTGCGGTTGGCCAACGAAATGCTGTGCATGCGGCTGGCGAGCAAGAAGATCACCGAGCGGCAAATCGCCGCCCTGAGCGCGCTCAATCAGCAAATAGAGGCCGCCAGCCTGCGGCGTGATCGGGTGCTGATGATGACGCTGGATCATGAATTCCATCAGGAGCTGGCGCAGATCGCCGGCAACAACATGCTGGCGGACATCCTGAGCGTGCTGCACGCCAGGGCGCAGCGCTTCTGGGCCAGCACGCTGTCGCGCGAAGGGCATATGCGGGAAGTGATCGAGGAGCACCGGGCGATCATCGCCGCGCTGGCCGCACAGGACAGCGACGCGGCGGCCGATGCGGCGCAGGCGCATATCCTGTCGTTCCGCAGCGCCTTGCTGCACGAGGGTTAACATTTCAGGGGAATGTCAGACATAAAAAATCCGCCGACGCTGAGTCAGCGGATGTTTACCCCGTGGCGCGGCCCTTCATTCTTCGCGTTCGTAATCTTTCAGCATCGCCTCACGCAGCAGGGCATTCAAACGTTTCTGATAGCCCTTGCCCGGCCTTTGCAGCCATGCCAAAACGTCCGCATCAATTCTGATCGTTTTTGACACTTTCACCGGTTTGTAAAACCGCCCCTGAACCGCCGCACTCCACTTTTCATCGCCGAGCGATGGCGCATCAGCATGGTCAATCTCCACGTCCGGCAGAGAGCTCAGGGAAGCTATCTGCGCTTTTTGTTCTTCCGACAGCGGTGGAAGCACGCTATGTTGCAGATTTCTGACTGAATTTTTGCGCTTCATATCTCCCTCTCTCTTTTGCATCGGCCTTACGCGCTGAAATGATACGTACTATCTCGATGCTGTCACCGGCAGAATCAGTTTCGGAGAGGGTATGCGCGACCAACAGCAGCAAAGAACCGCCAACCATGCCGATAGTTTGCCAACGTTCTTCCCCTCCTTCGATTCGTTCCAGCACCGCCAGGTGGTTCGGATCCGAAAAAACGTGTCGCGCCACTTCAAAACTGACGTGATGCTTCCTCAGGTTGTTTTGATTTTTATCTTGATTCCATTCAAAATAAACATACATTTTTGTAACTACAATTTGATTGTTATTTAAGCAAAGATACCCCCCCAACGCCGGCGATGTCAAAACAATTGAGCCCCCTCAGCGCCCGCCGGCCGCGTCGATAAAACTGCCGGTCACGTAAGAGGCGGCGTCGGACAGCAGCCAGGCGATGATGTCCGCCACCTCCTGCGGTTGGCCGCCGCGCCGCATCGGCAGGCTGTCCTTCACGCGATCCACCCGGCCGGGTTCGCCGCCGCTGGCGTGCATCTCGGTATAGATTAACCCCGGCCGCACGGCGTTGACGCGAATGCCCTGCGCCGCCACCTCCAGCGCCAGGCCGGTGGTCAGCGTGTCGACCGCGCCCTTCGAGGCGGCGTAATCCACGTACTCCCCCGGCGCGCCCAATCGGGAGGCGGCGGAGGAAACATTCACGATCGCGCCGCCCCGCCCGCCGTGGCGCTGCGCCATGCGCTTCACCGCCTCGCGGCAGCACAGGAAGTAACCGGTGACATTGGTGCTCAACACCTTATTAATGCGCTCGGCGGTCAGTTGTTCGATGTTTCCCTGTTGGAACAGGATGCCGGCGTTGTTGACCAGCGCGCAGAGCGTGCCCAACCCGGCGTCCAGCGCGCTGAACATCGCCATTACCTGCGCCTCGTCTGCGATATCCGCCTGCAGCGCCAGGGCTCTGCCGCCCAGGGATTCAATCTCCGCCACCACCTGGCGCGCGGCGGCGGCATCCTGCAAATAGTTAACGCCCACCGCATAGCCCTGCCGGGCCAGCAACAATGCGGTCGCGCGGCCAATGCCCCGGCTGGCGCCGGTGACCAGTGCAATTTTCGTCATGTTATTCCTTTCTCTGATTGGCGAAGCGACATCGGCGGCCGGCGCTCAAAAAAGCCGTGCCGGCCTGCTATATTATGGCCAGGAAAACCTGAGAGCGAATGACTATGAGCGCCCCCGTTCTGCTGCAGCGGCAGCAGCTTGATTTGCTGTGGCAGATCGACCGCAGCGAGATTATCGATACCCTGTATCGCCTGCAGGACGGCGAACTGCAGCCTTACGCCGACTATTACGACGTGCGCGGCTGGGATCCGCACGATAAGGACACCTACACCCCCATTCACGAAGCATGTTTCGACCGCGGCGGCGTCTTCTTCGCGCTGTTCGAAGGCGAGGAGATTGTGGCGGCGGCGGCTGTCGATACCGAACTGCGCGGCCCGGATCGGGATCTGCGCCAGCTGCTGTTCTTTTACGTCAGCGCCCGCCGGCGCGGCCAGGGGCTGGGGAAAACACTGTTTGGCCACTGCCTGCGGCAGGCCCGGCAGGACGGCGCCGCCGGGCTGTACGTTTCGTCCATTCCCAATAAGCGCACCGTGGATTTCTATCTGGCGCAGGGCTGCCGGCTGTTGGCGGTTCCCGACGCCGAGCTGTTCGCCCGTGAGCCGGAGGATATCCATCTGGCCTGCTGTTGCCGCTAGCGGGAAATGCGCATCACCGAACGCACGTCGCTTTTCTTGTTCAGATCCCAGACTTCGGCGATCTCCGCCAGCGCGTGCTCCTGCGTCTCCAGCGCGATTTCGCCTGCGGCGGCCAGCGCCAGGATCTCGCTCGCGTAGCGCTGCATTTCCGCTACCGGCGGGAAGTTGCCGGTGCCGCTGCCCATAATCTGCAGCTGATTGCTGCGCAGCACCGCCGCCGGCAGCCGAATGTCCGGCCCGGCCATCGATCCGACGTTGACCAGCCGAATGCCGCGCCCGCCGGCGTACGAAGAGAGATCGTGATTGTTCAGCGTGGCGAGCAGCGCTTCGGTCGGCGCCCCCCAGATATAATCGACGATCGCCTGATAGCCGTTCGGGCCCGCCGCCGCCGCGAAGGCCCGCGCCAGCGCCTCGCCTGCCAGAGTCAGATCCACCGTGGCGTCAACGCCCAACGCGTCCAGCACCGGCTGCCGACGGCCGGCGGCGACGATGCGCCCCGCCCCCGCCTGGCGCGCGGCGGCGACCGCCAGCTTGCCCGAGGTGCCGGTGGCGCCGACGATCAGCACGGTTTCACCGGGCTGAAGGTCCGCACGCCAACGCAGCGGCAGCCAGGCGGCGAAGGCCGGGTTGATCAGCGCCGCGGCGGTGGCGTCGTCTACCGCCGCGGGCACCGGCACCGTCCAGGACGCGACGCTGCGCTGCGCCATCGCGCCGTAGGGGCGGCGGAAGGAAGCGAAGTACACCCGCCGGCCGTCCGGCGTGCGCCCGACGCCGTCGGTGCCGGGCACGATCGGCAGCTGTTTGGGGCTGGAATAATGGCTGCCCGCCACGGTGGCGCGATCCAACTGCTTGATGCCCGCCGCCAGCACTTCAATCAACACTTCGCCAGCCTGCACCTGCGGTTCCGCAAAGGTGCCGAAAACCGGGGCTTGCCCCAGCGCTGTGACTATTGCCGCTTGCATAATGACTCCTCGGATCGGGATGCCGGCTCGTCAGGGTTGCGAGCGGCAATAAAAAAGGGACACCGCATGATGCGGTGTCCCCCGAACGCAAACTTTGCCGAACGTGTTATTCGTATTCGCTCATCGGCACGCAGGAACAAAACAGGTTGCGATCGCCGTACACGTCATCCAGACGCTTAACGCTCGGCCAGTACTTGTTCTCGCGCACGCCGGCGATCGGGAACACCGCCAGCTCGCGGCTGTAGGCGTGCTGCCAGTCGCTGACCAGCTCCGCCTGCACGTGCGGCGCGTTCACCAGCGGGTTGTCTTCCAGCGGCCATTCGCCCTTGGCGACGCGGTCAATTTCGCTGCGGATGGCCAGCATCGCATCGATAAACCGATCCAGCTCCACCTTGCTTTCCGATTCGGTCGGCTCGACCATCAGCGTGCCCGCCACCGGGAACGACATGGTCGGCGCGTGGAAACCGTAGTCGATCAGGCGCTTGGCGATGTCCATTTCGCTGATGCCGGTCTCTTCCTTCAGCGGGCGAATATCGAGAATGCATTCGTGCGCCACGCGGTGATCGCGGCCGGTGTACAGCACCGGATAGGCGTCCTTCAGGCGGGTAGCGATATAGTTGGCGTTAAGGATCGCCACCTGGCTGGCCTGCTTCAGGCCTTCCGCGCCCATCATGCGAATGTACATCCAGCTGATCGGCAGGATTGACGCGCTGCCGAACGGTGCGGCGGATACCGCGCCCTGTTGGGTGGTCACGCCGTCGATCTGCACTACGCTGTGGCCCGGCACGAACGGCGCCAGGTGCGCTTTCACGCCGATGGGGCCCATGCCCGGGCCGCCGCCGCCGTGCGGAATGCAGAAGGTTTTGTGCAGATTGAGGTGCGAAACGTCCGCGCCGATGTAACCCGGCGTGGTGATGCCCACCTGGGCGTTCATGTTGGCGCCGTCCAGATACACCTGGCCGCCGAACTGATGGACGATCTGGCACACTTCACGGATGGTTTCTTCATACACGCCGTGGGTAGACGGGTAGGTCACCATGATGCACGACAGCGCTTCGCCCGCCTGCTCCGCCTTGACGCGCAGATCGTGCAAATCGATGTTGCCGTTCTTGTCGCAGGCCACCACCACCACGCTCATGCCCGCCATCTGGGCGGAAGCCGGGTTGGTACCGTGCGCGGAGCTTGGGATCAGGCAAACGTGGCGACCCGCTTCGTTGCGGCTTTCGTGGTAGCGGCGGATCGCCAGCAGGCCGGCGTATTCGCCCTGCGCGCCGGAGTTCGGCTGCATGCAGACCGCGTCATAGCCGGTCAGCTGCACCAGCCACTGCGAGAGCTGGCCGATCATTTGCTGATAGCCCGCCGCCTGTTCCGGCGGGCAGAACGGGTGCAGCTCGGCGAATTCAGGCCAGGTGATCGGGATCATTTCCGCCGCGGCGTTCAGCTTCATGGTGCAGGAACCCAATGGGATCATCGCCTGGTTCAGCGCCAGATCCTTGCGCTCCAGACGGTGCATATAGCGCATCATCTCGGTTTCGCTGTGGTAGCGGTTGAACACCGGGTGGGTCAGGATCGGATCCTTGCGCAGCATGGCGACCGGGATCGAGACGCTGTCTTTGCTTGCCGCCGCGTCCAGCGCGTCGATATCCAGCCCGTGGTTATCGCCCGCCAGCAGCGCGAACAGCGTCTGCACGTCTTCGCGCGAGGTGGCTTCGTCCAGCGTGATGCCCACGGCGCCGTGAATGTCGGTGCGCAGGTTGACGCCGAAGCTCAGCGCGCGTTCCAGCACCGCGGCCTTGTCTTTCACCTCTACCGTCAGGGTGTCGAACCAGGTTTTATGACGCAGCGTCAGGCCGGCCTGTTGCAGCCCTGCGGCCAGGATGTCGGTCAGGCGGTGGATGCGCCCGGCGATGCGCTGCAGGCCCTGCGGGCCATGGTACACCGCGTACAGGCTGGCGATGTTGGCCAGCAGCACCTGCGAGGTACAGATATTCGAGTTGGCCTTCTCGCGGCGGATGTGCTGTTCGCGGGTTTGCATCGCCATGCGCAGCGCGGTGTTGCCGGCGGCATCGCGGGATACGCCGATGATGCGGCCCGGCATCGAGCGCTTGAACTCGTCGCGGCAGGCGAAGAAGGCGGCGTGCGGGCCGCCGTAGCCCATCGGCACGCCGAAGCGCTGCGCGGAGCCGAACACCACGTCGGCGCCCTGCTTGCCCGGCGCGGTCAGCAGCACCAGCGCCATGATGTCGGCGGCCACGCTGGTGACGATCTTGCGGGATTTCAGCTCGGCCAGCAGCGCGCTGTAGTCGTGCAGTTCGCCGGTGGTGCCCACCTGCTGCAGCAGCACGCCGAACACGCCTTCCAGCTCCAGCACCTTTTCCGCTTTATCGACGATCACGTCGAAGCCGAAGGTTTCGGCGCGGGTGCGCACCACGTCCAGCGTCTGCGGGTGCACGTCGTCGGCCACGAAGAAGCGGTTGGCGTCCTTCAGCTTGCTGGCGCGTTTGGCCAGCGCCATGGCTTCGGCGGCGGCGGTGGCTTCATCCAGCAACGAGGCGGAGGCCAGATCCAGGCCGGTCAGATCGAGCGTGACGGTCTGGAAGTTCAGCAGCGCCTCCAGGCGGCCCTGCGACACCTCCGGCTGATAAGGGGTATAGGCGGTGTACCAGCCCGGGTTTTCCAGCATGTTGCGCAGGATCACCGGCGGCGTCAGCACCGCGCTGTAGCCCATGCCGATATAGGATTTGTAACGCTGATTCTGCGAGGCAATCGCCTTCAGCTCAGCCAGCGCCTGATGTTCCGTCGCCGCGTCGCCCACCGGCGGCGGCCCCGGCAGCTGAATGTCCGCCGGCACGATCTGTTGGATCAGCGCGTTGAGCGAGCGGGCGCCCACCGCTGCCAGCAACTCCTGCTGTTGTTCCGCAGAAGAGCCGATGTGGCGTTCGATGAACGCTTCGCTGTGTTCAAGTTGGCTGAGTGTCTGAGTCATTGCTACAAATTCCTGAATTCTTGCGTGGTACGGGAGTACGGGATATAGCGTGATCTATCACTAAAACGCCCCGGCCGAAGGGCCTGGGGCGCGGTACGCATTACTCGTCGATCGAGGCTTGATAAGCCGCGGCGTCCAGCAGGTTCGCCAGCTCGCCTTCGTCTGAGGCTTTAATCCGGAACAGGAAACCTTCGCCGTACGGCTCGCTGTTCACCAGCTCCGGAGAGCTTTCCAGCTCGCCGTTTACCGCCACGATTTCGCCGCTGATTGGCGCGTAAATGTCTGAGGCCGCCTTGACGGACTCCGCCACGGCGCAATCTTCGCCGGCGGCAACGGTGCGGCCCACTTCCGGCAGATCGACAAACACCATATCGCCCAACAGTTCCTGCGCGTGTTCGGTGATGCCCACGGTGTAAACGCCGTTACCTTCTGAACGAACCCACTCGTGGGAGGATGCGTATTTCAATTCTGTTGGCACATTGCTCATAGCCGGTTACTCCTTCGAAGAAATAATTTCCCTGTGTCTTTCACAGCGCAGCCGGGTTGGCCGCATGCGAATCCCATTGGGAATAATCAAAAAATCAATTTGTTAATGGCTTTCCGGCGCGGACAAAGCCCGGTTTGGTCACCTTGACCGGCATCTCGCGATTGCGGATCTGCACGATGGCCTGCTCGCCGATACCGGCCGGCACCCGCGCCAGCGCGATGCTGAAGCCCAGGGTCGGCGAAAACGACCCGCTGGTGATCACGCCTTCGTGCGTCTGCCCCGCTTCGTCGGTGAAACGCACCGGCAGCTCATTACGTAATACGCCTTTTTCGGTCATGATCAAGCCGACCAGCTGTTCGGTACCCTGCTCGCGCTGCTGTTCCAGCACGTCGCGGCCGATAAATTGGCGGTCTTCCGGCTGCCAGGCGATGGTCCAGCCCATGTTGGCGGCCAGCGGCGAAACGCCTTCGTCCATCTCCTGACCGTACAGGTTCATGCCCGCTTCCAGGCGCAGGGTATCGCGCGCGCCCAGACCGGCCGGCTTAACGCCCGCCGCCAGCAGCTTTTGCCAGAAATCAGCCGCCTGCTCTTTCGGCAGGGCGATTTCATAGCCGGCTTCACCGGTGTAGCCGGTGGTGGCGATGAACAGATCCCCGGCCTGTACGCCGAAGAACGGCTTCATGCCTTCGACCGCGCTTTTTTGCTCCGGGGCAAACAGGGTGGCGGCGCGCTCTTTGGCCTGCGGGCCCTGCACCGCGATCAGCGCCAGATCGTCGCGCACCGTCAGCGCGACGCCGTACGGCGCGGCGTGTTCTTCGATCCAGGCCAGGTCTTTGTCGCGCGTGGCGGAGTTCACCACCAGGCGGAAATAGTCTTCAGTGAGGAAATAAACGATCAGGTCGTCGATCACGCCGCCGGAGGCATTCAGCATGCCGGTATACAGCGCCTTGCCGGGTTGAGTGAGCTTGGCGACGTCGTTCGCCAGCAGGTAACGCAGGAACTCACGGGTGCGGGCGCCGTGCAGATCCACAATGGTCATATGGGAGACATCGAACATGCCGGCATCCTGACGCACGGCGTGGTGCTCATCGATCTGCGAGCCATAGTGCAGCGGCATCATCCAGCCGTGAAAGTCTACCATGCGCGCACCGCACGCCACGTGCTGGTCGTACAGTGGGGTTTGCTTTGCCATCTTTTCCCTCTTTCCACTCGGTCGCTAGAAGTTAGGGTGCTGCCACGCAATGCGTCTGGAAAAGGCTCGCGGCCTGCTTGCATGGCGCACTGACTGCTCAACGGAAACGTGCGCCGAAACGGCGTAAATCGCCGTGACGCAAACGATACCTTTCCCCCGAAGTTATCACCGAACGACCACATTAACCATAAGTTAAAATAGGCTCAGCGCCGTTCAGGGGCAGCAAATTGCCGGGCTAGTGTGCAGAGTTTTTCACTGGAAAAATGCGCTTTAAGGCACAAAATTAACAATTAAAGCGGCATAACTCCGAAGTTA
Source organism: Serratia ficaria (assembly GCF_900187015.1). Classification (NCBI taxonomy): domain Bacteria; kingdom Pseudomonadati; phylum Pseudomonadota; class Gammaproteobacteria; order Enterobacterales; family Yersiniaceae; genus Serratia; species Serratia ficaria. The sequence goes on from NZ_LT906479.1 coordinate 4,284,436, forward strand.
TATAACAAAACGGCGGCCGCCCGCGGAATATCGACTTTTGATAACCGATCGGTGAATTAGAAAAAGTAATGCTAAAAACAGGCTGGAATTAGATTATTTCAAATGAAGGGTTATATAAGGAAAAGTTATCGGCATAAGGGGGTTTTACGGGCCCGCCGTCGGGGCCCGCTTGAGCCGATTAAGCCAGCCAATCCGGCAGTGAGTTCAGGCCCATCGCCTGGCGCACCAGCTTGGGTTTGACGCCCGGCAGGTTGTCCGCCAGCCGCAGGCCGACGTCGCGCAGCAGCTTTTTGGCCGGATGACTGCCGTCGAACAGCTCGCGGAAGCCCTGCATGCTGGCCAGCATCACCGCCGCGCCATGTTTGCGGCGGCGCTCGTAGCGGCGCAGATACAGGTGCTGACCGATATCCTTGCCCTGGCGCTGCAGGCGGCGCAGTTCGGAGATAAGCTCGGCGGCGTCCATAAAGCCCAGGTTGACCCCCTGCCCGGCCAGCGGGTGTACGGTGTGCGCCGCATCGCCGACCAGGGCCAGACGATGCGCGGCGAAGCTGCGCGCATAGCGCCCGGTCAGCGGGAACGTCAGCCGTTCGCTTTCCAGGCTGCAGTTGCCCAGCCGCATGTCGAAGGTCATCGCCAGCTCGCGGTTGAATGGCTCCGGCGCCAGCCGTTTCAGCCGTTCGGCCTCTTCCGGCGTGACCGACCAGACGATCGAACTCAAATGCGGATCGCTGAACGGCAGGAACGCCAGAATGCCGTCGCCGTGGAACACCTGCCGCGCCGTCGCCAGGTGCGGCTCTTCGCTGCGAACGGTGGCGACCAGCGCATGGTGGCGGTAATCCCAGAAGGTCAGCGGAATATCGGCGTGCTCACGCAGCCACGATTGGGCGCCGTCGGCGCCGATCACCAGCCGGGCGGTCAGCATACGGCCGTCTTCCAGCGTGATGAAGGCGTCGTTTTCCCCCCAGGCCACCTGCTTGAGCGCCGCAGGAACGAGCAGCGTAATGTCGGACAGGCTTTCGGCGCGCTTCCATAGCGCCTGCTGGATCACCGAGTTTTCAATGATATGGCCGAGATGGCTGAAGCCGCATTCGTCGCCGCGGAAGGCGATTTTGCCGAAGCTGTCGCGATCCCAGACTTCCATCGCGTTGTAAGCGCTGGCGCGCAGCTGGAGGATATCCTCCCAGACGCCGATATGCTGCAGCAGACGTTCGCTGGCGGCATTGATGGCGGAGACGCGCAGCGCCGGTTGCTCCTGCGGCGGCGTCATGTCCGGCGGTTGGCGCTCCAGCACCGCAACGCGCAGCCCGCTGCCCTGCAGGCCGCAGGCCAACGCCAGCCCCACCATACCGCCACCGGCGATAACCACGTCAAATGATTGCATGCTGCTCGATTTCCTTAAATAGCGCGCCGCACAGGGATGCGCGGCGCCGTGGGCGCAGCGAGCTGCACCCGAATGTAAGTCTAGCGTTCCACCCAACCCAAGGTGCGTTTGGCGAAGGCGTCGCGCACCGGCGGCAGCCGCTCCATCGCCATCAGCCCCAGATTGCGGCCGACCACCAGCGGGCCGTAGCGGTTGGCGAACAGCCGGATCAGGCCGTCGGTCACGCCGACCGTCGCCTGCTGATCGCCCTGTCGCCGTTGTTGATAGCGGCTCAGCAGCGCATAACCGCCGGCGTCTTCCCCGCTGTGTGCGGCTTCCGCCAGGGTTTCCGCCAGCGACATCACGTCGCGCAAACCGAGGTTGAACCCCTGGCCGGCGATCGGATGCAGCGTCTGCGCGGCATTGCCCACCAGCGCCAGCCGATGGCTGACGTGCCGGTTGGCGGTCAGCAGGCCAAGCGGGTAGCTGTGGCGTTTGCCGGCCTTGAGGATGCGCCCCAATCGCCAGCCGAAGGCCTGCTGCAGTTCGCTGATAAAGCGCGCATCGTCCCAGGCATCGACCCGCTCGCGATCTTCCCGCGCATGGCACCACACCAGCGAGCTGCGGCCCTGCGACATCGGCAGCAGCGCCAGCGGCCCGTGGCGGGTAAAGCGCTCAAAGGCGCGCCCCTGCGGATCTACCGCGGTGGTGACGTTGGCGATGGTGGCAAACTGCGGGTAGTCGCTCTGCTGCCACTGCACGTTGCAGGCCTGCGCCAGCGCCGAGCGCGAACCGTCGGCCGCCACCAGCAGTTGCCCGCCGATGCGTTGCCCGTTGTCCAGCAGCACTTCCGCCCGTTCGGCGCTGCGCAGCACGTCGACCACCCGCGCCGGGCAGTGCAGCGTTACGCCGGGTGCCTTCGCCAGCAGCGCAAACAGCCGCTGCCCGGCGTCGTGCAGTTCGATCACCTGGCCGAGCGCTTCGACCTGATAATCCTGCGCATGCAGGTTAACAAAACCGGCATGGCCGCGATCGCTGACGTGCACCTGGGTGATCGGCGTGGCGCAGTCACGCAGCGCCGGCCACACGCCGATGCGCGTCAACTGCTGGCAGGTGCCCTGCGCCAAAGCGATGGCGCGGGCGTCGAACCCCGGGTGGCGGCGGTCGTCCGGGCGAGTCGCCTCGATCAAATCCACCGCCATCCGGCCCTGGGTGAGCGACGAGATAGCCAGCGCCAACGTCGCGCCCGCCATGCCGCCGCCGACAATGATTACGCTCATCCGCTTACCTTGCCGCCGCCATCAAGGCTTCGATGGCGTCAGCGTCTTTCACTACGCTGGCGGTCAGGTTTTCATTGCCCTCGGCGGTGATCACGATATCGTCCTCAATGCGGATGCCGATGCCGCGATAGGCTTCCGGCACGTCCGCGTCCGGCGCGATATACAGTCCCGGCTCGACGGTCAGCACCATGCCTGGCTCCAGCAGCCGGTCGCGGCTCGGCGTGCCGTAATGGCCGACGTCGTGCACATCCAGACCCAGCCAGTGGCTCAGCCCATGCATAAAGAACTGCCGGTGCGCCTGTTCGGCGATTAACTGATCCACTTCACCCTTCATCACCCCCAGCTCCACCAGCCCGGTAACCATGATGCGCACCACTTCGTCGTTGACCTCGCGAATGCTGGTGCCCGGTTTGAACAGCTCCAGCGCGCGCAGCAGCGACGCCAGCACGATGTCGTATACCGCGCGCTGCGGCTGGCTGAAGGTGCCGTTGACCGGGAAGGTGCGGGTGATGTCGCCGGCATAGCCCTGATATTCGCAACCGGCGTCGATCAGCACCAGATCGCCGTCGCGCAATTCGCTTTCGTTCTCGGTGTAATGCAGGATGCAGGCGTTTTCACCGCCGCCGACGATGGTGTTGTAAGACGGATAGCGAGCGCCGAGGCGGGTGAATTCGTGATGGATCTCCGCCTCCAGCTGGTATTCGAACATGCCGGGACGGCATTTTTCCATCGCGCGGGTATGCGCCAGGGCGCTGATCTCGCCGGCGCGGCGCATGACCGCCAGCTCTTCCGGCGATTTGAACAGGCGCATATCGTGCAGCCACGGCCGCCAGTCGGTCAGCGTCGCCGGCGCCTGCAGGCTTTGGCGGGATCCCTTGCGCAGCTTGTCCAGCGCGCCGAACAGGATCCGGTCGGCATACCCATACTCGCCCTGCGCGTGGTAGACCACGTCCAGGCCGTTGAGCAGCAGGTGCAGGTGCTCGTCGATTTCATCGAACGGCAGCGCGCGATCCACCCCCAGCTTCGCCGGCGCGGCCTCTTGCCCCAGGCGGCGGCCAAACCAGATTTCCGCCGTCAGGTCGCGCACCCGGTTGAACAATACGCTGTGGTTGTGCGTCTCGTCGCTCTTGATCAGCACCAGCACCGCCTCCGGCTCGTTGAAACCGGTCAGATACCCAAAGTCGCTGTTCTGACGGTAAGGATATTCCGAATCTGCACTGCGCGTCGCTTCCGGCGCAGAGAAAATAACCGCCGCGCTGGCCGGAGCCATTTTCGCCAACAGCGCCTGACGGCGGTTGTTGAATTCCTGCTGAGTCATTACCTTCTCCTGAAATCAATCCATCCGCACTCACCGTTGGCGGACCGGCAATATAGGTTTAGTGCAGCGTCGGTTTGATGTTTTCCGGCGCCGTCGGTTTCTGGCGCGTGAATTCGCCGTGGCACAGAATGGCGGCGACCCGCACATACTCCACGACCTCTTCCAGCGACTGCTCCAGCTCTTCCTGATCTTCGTCTTCGTCATAGCCCAGCTGGGCGATGTTGCGCAGATCGTCGATGGCTTCGCCCACTTCGTCTTTCACCTGGGCCAGCTTCGGCTGCATCATGCCCAGCCCGAGCAGGAAATGGTTCACCCAGCCGGCCAGCGCGTCGGCGCGGTCAAACACGCTGACCGTCTCGCCTTCCGGCAACAGCAACTGGAACATGAACTCGTCATCGTCCAGCGTTTCTTTTGTCATTTCATACAGTTGCTGCAGCGGCTGGCTCAGCGTCTGCGGGAAGGCCACGCCTTCGTTGGTCAGATCGTGCACCAGCGCCTGCCAGCCGGCGTCACGGCTGCCGCCGCACAGCAGGCCGCTGATCAAACCGTGCATTTCTGCCGCAGTCAGCGCGACCGCCTGCTGATTGAGGGCAACGGTCAAAGATTGGTAACTTGGAAATGTATTCTGTATAGACATGCGCATTCGTCATCGTTGGCAGGATAAGTTCGTGTTATGCTACCACCAAGGTCCGTCGCTATACCAGATAAGCGCGACACCTCAGTGGCTAGTTATAATCGTGATGTGGCAGGTTTTACACTGCGCCGGCAGGGGGCAAGATGGCGGTAAATACGCATTTTGAAACCCTTTTTTGACTGGTAATGTCTGTCACAGTAGATTACAACCAGGTACTGAAAAAGGGGTTGTATCTTGGTACCGAGGTATATATAGTGGCGCCCGCTTTGGAGGCCCGGCAAGGGCAGACCGGGGCTGGCGCGAAATTTAGGCAGGAAGGTGGCATGTCTGCACAACCGGTAGATATTCAAATTTTTGGCCGCTCGTTAAGAGTCAATTGCCCGCCAGAACAACAAGATGCGTTGAACATGGCGGCGGACGATCTTAACCAACGGTTGCAAGATCTTAAAGTTCGCACTAGAGTCACAAATACTGAGCAACTGGTTTTTATCGCGGCATTGAACGTTTGTCACGAACTTGCTCAAGAACGGTTGAAAACCCGTGATTATGCGTCCAATATGGAACAACGCATTCGTATGCTGCAACAGACCATTGAACAGGCACTGCTTGAACAGGGTCGCATCTCTGAACGTCAGGATGCACAATTCGAATAACTTAAGCTGTTGAAAACCGAGGTTTTCGGCAGCGAGTACAAAATTTCTCTGAGATGTTCGCCAGCGGGCCAGTCCCCTGAGCCGATATTTAGTACCAACAGAATGTGATGATCCGCGATCGGTGTGCATGCTCGGCCCGCCGAGAAGCCTTAAGATTGCGACAGCACGTTCACCTTGAACCATGGGTTCAAGGGTTACAGCCTGCGACGGCATCTCGGAGATTCCCCTTTCTCAGCGGGTTATGTGTGCTGAACACCCACACTGAGCAAGCCTGACGCCATGCCTTTTCAACCTCTATTTTCCCGGCAACGCCAACACGTTCGCCAGCAAATTCGCCAACGTCGGCGCGAACTCACGCCCGAACAACAGCAGCTCGCCGCTCAACAAATAGCCGAGCGCGTCGCCACGCACCCGCGAATTATGGCGGCGCAAAGCGTAGCGGCGTTTTTTTCGTTCGACGGCGAGCTCGATACCGCTCCGCTGATCGAACGGCTGTGGCAGTCGGGCAAGCGCGTTTATCTGCCGGTACTGCATCCGTTCAGCCCGGGCAATCTGCTGTTCCTGCGCTATGCGCCTGATACGCCGCTGGCGCGCAACCGTTTCAATATTCTGGAACCGCGGCTCGACGTGCGCGCGGTGCTGCCGGCAGGCGCGCTGGAGGTGGTGCTGACGCCGCTGGTGGCATTCGACGATGCCGGCCAAAGGCTGGGCATGGGCGGCGGCTTTTACGACCGTACCTTGCAGAACTGGCGGCGCGGCGGCCCTTACCCCATCGGGCTGGCCCACGACTGCCAGCGGGTGGCGCTGCTGCCGACCGAACATTGGGATATTCCGCTGCCGGAAATTATCACCCCGTCGCGCCGCTGGGCGTGGCCGGACGACAAAT